>NZ_JBQFPW010000003.1:0-435001 GCF_056536585.1 Ruegeria sp. CK2 | reverse complement strand
AGCCAGTGTGGCGAGAAGCGTAAAACTCTTGCTGAGCAAATGTCCCTAAGCGGCCATTCACATTGATCTATCCAAGGTCGGCTTCGTCCGCTTAGCATTCGTTAGGCCCAACTTTGTACGCTGCGCTGCCGTTAATGATCACTCATTCTTGCACAATCAACATAGGAACCAACCGCTGCGAATTACCCGGTTCGGTGCCCCAGGAAACGGCATCTGTTCAAAAGGATCTCGTTATTTTCGGTCCGGTCGTAACGCGGGCTTGCACCCAAGGCCGTGCAGGGTGATCCTTGGGCAAGTTTACGACCCGGAGAGTCATGACAAAACCTTCGACCCTGCGTATCGGCAGTTACAACATCCAGAAATGTGTCGGGCTGGATTTCAGGCGGCAGCCGCAACGCATCATGCAGGTGCTGCACTGCATGCAGGCCGAGATTGTGGTGTTGCAGGAAGCCGACAAGCGATTGCCTCCCCGGCCGGCAGCGCTGCCACATTTCATGCTGGATGAAGCCGGGTGGCAAATTGTCGATCTGGGCGGTGCGGGGAGCTTGGGCTGGCATGGTAACGCCGTGATCTGGCGCGGCGATCACATCAAGGTTAGGCAGACCGGGCATCACGATTTGCCGGGGCTTGAGCCTCGGGGCGCGGTGCGCGTGGAGTTTGACACGCAGATCGGCCCGTTGCGGGTGATGGGGATGCATCTGGGGCTGCTGCCTGCATCCCGGAGGCAGCAGATCACGCATATTCGTCATTGCGACGCGTCTCTGGAACAGATGCCGACGGTTTGGGCAGGTGATTTTAACGAATGGTCCAGGCAGCCCGTTCTAGACAATCTGGCGCCGGAAATGCAGTTTCTGCCACCAGTACCAAGCTATCCGGCCGCGCAGCCTTTGGGCGCGCTGGACAGGATTGCGCTGGGGTATGGCGTTGAGGCGGCTGATCACGGCGTGCATGGAGAGCGTCCGGCGCATATAGCCTCGGACCATCTGCCGATCTGGGCAGATCTGCGACGCATGGTCTGAAACCTGCACCGGCCAACGAATCCCTGTGGCGCTGGGCGCGCGGACATATTAAGACAGAAACCCGAGCAATTCCTGAGGGGCATCATGTCGGACACGATCATCTCGCGGTGCGAAGGCAAAGGCCTGCGCATGACCGGACAGCGCCGCACCATTGCGCATGTGCTGGAGCAGAGTGAAGACCATCCGGATGTCGAGGAATTGTATACACGCGCCTCGGCGTTGGATTCGGGCATTTCGATTGCCACCGTGTATCGCACCGTGAAGCTGTTCGAAGAGGCCGGGATTCTGGAGCGGCTGGAGTTTGGTGACGGGCGCGCGCGCTATGAGGATGCCGAACGCGATCACCACGACCATCTGATCGACATGCAGTCTGGTGAGGTGATCGAATTCGTCGACCCCGAGATTGAAGCACTGCAGGAAAAAATCGCGGCCAAGCTGGGGTACAAGCTTATTGGCCATCGGTTGGAACTGTACGGCGTTCCTTTGGACAAGGACTGACCTATCACGAAACGCGATAGGTCGCCTCAAATCATTTCATCAATCGAATGCTGAAAATGCTTGCCACAGCGATGTCCTTCGGCTTTTGCTGAAGGTAGCAGCGGTAATCGGTGCCGCCAATTCCAACGGACATGAATATGAACAACGTTAATGGCATTTTGCTGGTCATTGCGGCTATGGCTGCGTTCACGCTTGAGGATATGTTCATCAAGCAACTGACGGCGTCGGTCGCGCCGGGTCAGATTCTGATTGTGCTGGGCCTGATCTGCGCTGGCGTTTTCTTTTGCATGGCTCTTTTTTCGCGTCAGCGGATCTTTGTCGCGGTCGCGTGGCAGCCTTTGCCCATGATCCGGGCGATGGCTGAAGCCGTTTCTGCAGTGGCGTTTGTGACCGCTTTGTCGATGGTGGATCTGTCGATGGTGGCGGCTGTGTTTCAGGCCATGCCTTTGGCAGTGACCATGGGCGCGGCCTTGTTCCTGGGCGAGCATGTCGGGTGGCGCCGCTGGAGTGCCATCGGCGTTGGCTTCATCGGTGTTCTGATGATCATCCGTCCGGGACTCGAGGGGTTTCGCCCTGAATCCTTGTTCGTTGTCGTGGCGGTCATCGGTGTGGCCGCGCGGGATTTGATCACACGCCGGCTAGACCCCCGCATATCATCGGCGGTGGTGTCATCGCAGGCCTATCTTGCACTTGTTGTCGGTGGGGCCGTCCTGATGATCCTGGGCGCGCATCCCCCTGAACCGTTGCAAGCGGGACAGATCGGTCCCTATGCAGGCGCGGTTGTTTTTGGTGTTCTTGGATACTACGGGATCGTTACAGCGATGCGAGTGGGCGAGGCCTCGGCCGTGACGCCGTTTCGCTATACGCGACTGTTGTTCTCGATTCTCGCCGGGGTTCTGGTGTTCAACGAGCGGCCTGACCTGATGACCTTAGCCGGTTCGACGCTTATCATTGGATCCGGATTGTACACTTTTATCCGCGAACGCAGATTGGCGCGCGACATGGCCATGGCCACAGCCTGAACATGTTGGCGCAAACAGAAGACTGTTAGCCCTAAACGCCGGAAAATATGAGTGTTAGCGATAACAGAGATAGTTTACTTTTCGGCGCGGGCTGGTATGAGGCTTGCAACCGAAGGCATCTTTAGGAACCGGTATCATGAGCACCATCATCGACATCCACGCACGCGAAATCCTGGACAGCCGGGGGAACCCGACGGTCGAGGTGGACGTGATCCTCGAAGACGGCACCATGGGCCGCGCCGCAGTGCCCTCGGGCGCATCGACAGGCGCCTACGAGGCGGTGGAAAAACGCGATGGCGACAAGGCACGCTATCTGGGCAAAGGCGTGTTGGAGGCTGTGGCGGCGGTCAACGGCGAAATCGCCGAAGAGCTGGTCGGCTTTGACGCGACCGAGCAAGTGGCCATCGACGCCGCGATGATCGAGTTGGACGGGACCGAAAATAAGGGCCGTCTGGGCGCGAACGCTATACTTGGTGTCTCGCTGGCAACTGCCAAAGCTGCGGCGGATTTCACCACGCAGCCTCTGTACCGCTACGTTGGCGGCACTTCGGCCCGCGTTCTGCCGGTACCGATGATGAACATCATCAACGGCGGTGAGCACGCGGATAACCCGATCGACATTCAGGAATTCATGATCATGCCGGTCTCGGCCAGCAATATCCGCGAAGCGGTTCGCATGGGTTCAGAAGTATTCCACACCCTGAAGAAAGAACTGTCTGCCGCTGGCCTGAACACAGGCATCGGCGATGAAGGTGGCTTTGCCCCCAATATCGCATCCACTCGCGAGGCGTTGGACTTCATCCTGAAGTCAATCGAGAAAGCGGGTTACAAACCGGGCGAAGAGATCCACCTGGCGCTCGATTGCGCGGCCACCGAGTATTATAAGGATGGCAAATACGTTCTGTCCGGTGAGGGCAAGACCCTGAGTTCAGAAGAAAACGCAGCCTATCTGGCGGCGCTTGTCAAAGACTATCCAATCATTTCGATCGAAGACGGTATGTCCGAGGATGACTGGGATGGCTGGAAGGCCCTGACCGATGCGATTGGCGACAAGGTGCAACTGGTCGGTGACGATCTGTTCGTGACCAATCCTGTACGTCTGGCCGAGGGGATCGAGCGTGGCTGTGCCAACTCGATGCTGGTCAAGGTGAACCAGATCGGGTCGCTGACCGAAACCCTGCGCGCCGTCGATATGGCCCACCGCGCGCGGTACACCAATGTTATGTCCCACCGCTCGGGCGAGACCGAGGACGCAACAATTGCCGATCTGGCAGTTGCGACCAATTGCGGGCAGATCAAAACCGGTTCGCTGGCGCGTTCTGACCGGTTGGCCAAGTACAACCAGTTGATTCGCATTGAAGAAACGCTGGGTGAAGTAGCGGAATATGCTGGGTCGTCGATCCTTCGTTAAGGTCTCGAACCATGTTATGGTCATCTGCTGAAAAAGGGGGTGACCATGCTGACAATTGTTAGGCCGAAAACACCCGAACAATTTGATGCCGTTAGAGCTTTGTGTTGGGAATATCGGGATTTTCTGGTCAGCCTGGGTGGCCGGGATGCCGAGGTCGTGTTGTATGCCTATCCTCAGGACAAGTTCGAAAGGTTGATGCAATCGTTGGAGTCCCAGCATGCGCCGCCCGATGGGGGCATTCGACTTGCGCTGGTGAATGGGTCAGCGGTTGGGTGCGGCATGTTCCAGCGCATTGGCGACCAGACCGCCGAGATTAAGCGTGTTTTCGTGCGCGACAGCGCGCGCGGAACTGGGGCTGGGCGCGCCCTCATGGAGGCACTGATCGCTGATTGCCGGGCACTGGGGTTCAAGCGGATACTCATGGACACAGGAAGCGCACTGACGGCGGCCCAAAAGCTATACCAGTCGCTGGGGTTTGTGCCGCGCGGACCCTACAGCGCGTTGCCAAAGTCAATTCTGGACGGATTGGTCTTTTTTGAAATGAACCTAGAAGCCGAGTGCTAGAAAACGGTGACCGATGGCCCCGTTTTCTAGGTATGCTCAAGATGTTCAGCCCCTGACGCGTTTTCCGCCTCCGATGCCGCTGAGTGGACCACCGACCAGTTACCCGATCAATTGTTCCGTCTTCGTATCTCTGGAATTTTCTGTTTTATTTGCACCGCCTTGCCTAGGTGCCGACAGGAATGCTGATCAGGGGGAAAGCCGCAACAGAAAAGCCCGCTAAGGGGAAAGGTCTTAGAAAACAGAGATTTGGTCGCTGAAACCAGATCGATGATTCACAAATATCGGATCAGAGCTTCCGGCTCATCAGCATGTAACGCTCGCGGGCTTTGAACCCGGTGCGTAGGTACAGTTTTTGTGTTGCCTCATCGGTGCGGTCGGCTTCCAGGTGCAAAGCCGTCAGACCGGCACCTGCCAGCGCTTTGGGCAGATCCAACAAGACCTCAGTCGCGATGCCGCGACCCCGAACAGCGGGCCGGATGTAGATCTCGTCCACAAATCCATCCATGCCGCCAAACTCGACTGACCAGCCGAAGGTGAGGATGATGTAACCCAGTGGCGCGCGCCCAGGGCCAATCAGGTAGATACACCCATGCGGGAGACCTTCGAGCAGCGGCAGCAGTGCATCGCGCCGTTGATCCGAGTCTTGTTCAATGCCTGTCTCGGTATGAAAAGCCCCGACAAGGCTCATCAGACGGTCAAGGTCGTCCGGGCGGGCAAGGCGAAGTGCGGCGCTCATAACCGGGCCAGACGTTCAGTGAGCAGGGCAAAGAAACCATCGGCATCGAGGTCGCCGACGAACAGCGCGTTCGGCGCGCGTTCAGTGACACGCCACCAGTCAGCGACGGTCATGCCCAACGTCAGTTCTGATGTCGTTTCGATTTCCACATTGACGTGACGGCCCGAGAACAGCTCGGGTCGGATCAAGTAGGCGGTCACGCAGGGGTCGTGCAGCGGCGCGCCTTCGCTGCCGTATTTGTTCTTGTCGAAACGTTCGAAGAAGTCCGTCATCTGTGCGGTGGCAATGCCAGCTTTGTTGCCCAGGGCGCGGAACGCATCGTTGCGGGGCTTGGTGACCAGCGCCTTGTGAGTGACGTCCAAAGGCATGACCACAATTGGTCTTCCCGATTTAAACACAATATCAGCGGCTTCGGGATCGACGTGAATGTTGAACTCAGCCGTGGGCGTGATGTTCCCAACTTCGAAATACGCCCCACCCATCAGGACGATTTCCTGAACGCGGTCGACGATATCGGGGGCTTTCTGGAAAGCAGTGGCGATATTGGTCAGCGGACCCAGCGGGCAGAGCGTGACGGAGCCAGGCTCATGCGCGCGCAGGGTGTCGATGATGAAATCGACCGCGTGTCCGTCGGTCAGCTGCATTTGCGGGTCGGGCAGATCGGGACCGTCGAGCCCAGTTTTACCATGCACATGTTCCGCGGTGATCAACGGGCGGGTCAGCGGGCGGTCGCATCCGGCATAAATCGGTATTTCGGTATGGCCGGCCAGTTCACAGACGATACGCGCATTCTTGGCGGTCAGCGCCAGCGGAACGTTGCCCGCAACGGCCGTGATACCCAGCACATCGATCTCGTCCGGGCTGGCCAGTGCCAGCAGGATTGCGACAGCGTCGTCCTGTCCGGGGTCGGTATCGATTATAATCTTGCGCGCTGACATTGCAGGCCTCCGGGGTCGTGAAGGGCGGACACTGGCAAGTGTCGTCGGACTTGTCCAGCAGTTTCAGCCGCTGGTTGCGGCGTCCACAGGCGGGAGTTTGCCGTTGGCGCGATGCTCTGCAATCTTCACCTCATCCCACAGCGCATCCATCTCGGTCAGATCGCTTTCCGAGGGGGTTTTGCCACGGTCAGCAAGACGTGCCTCGACCTGCGCAAAGCGGCGTGTGAACTTGGCATTGGTGCGGCGCAGGGCGGCCTCGGGTTCAATGCCCAAATGGCGGCCAAGGTTGACCATCACGAACAGGAGATCGCCGAATTCATCTTCCAACGCATCGGCATCCTTGCGATCACGCGCCTCTTCCAACTCAGCCGCTTCTTCGGTGATCTTGGCAAGGACATGGCTGGCGTCAGGCCAGTCAAAGCCCACACGCGCAGCGCGTTTTTGCAGCTTGTGCGCCCGCAACAGGGCGGGCAGGTTGGCCGCTACGCCGTCCAACGCGCCTTTTTGCTCTTTGCCGGCACGCTCGGCTGCTTTGACTGTTTCCCAGTCCAGCGTCTGCTGGTCGGCCGATTTGTCACGGGATTCATCACCAAAGACGTGCGGATGGCGGGACACCATCTTGTCGGACATTGTGCGCACGACATCCTGAAAGGCGAAATGGCCGGCCTCTTCGGCCATCTGCGCATGAAACACCGACTGAAACAACAGATCACCCAGCTCACCCTCCAGCTCATCCCAGGCCTGCCGTTCGATGGCGTCTGCGACCTCATACGCTTCTTCGATGGTGTAAGGCGCAATCGTGCCGAAATCCTGTTCGATATCCCAGGGGCAGCCGGATTGCGGGTCGCGCAGGCGGCGCATGATTTCCAGCAAGCGTTCGATCCCGGCGTCCGGGTCGTGGATCAGTGGATTTTCAGCCATTGCGAAGCCCCTTGTTCCAGTGTCTGATGCAGACATCCCGCAGCTTGGATCAGGAGTCCACCCCATATGCCCGTTGTGAACCGTATTGCCGACTATGCCGCTGACATGGCGACATGGCGTAAGCATCTGCATACGATCCCTGAACTCGAGTTTGAATGCTACGAAACGGCGGCATTTGTGGCCGAGCGGCTGCGTGAATTTGGCGTGGACGAGCTGCATGAAGGCATTGCCAAAACCGGAATCGTTGCGATCATCAAAGGTCAGGGCGACGGGCCGACAATTGGCCTGCGCGCCGACATGGACGGGCTGCCGATCCCCGAGGAAACGGGGTTGGACTATGCCTCGACAAACGCCGGGAAGATGCATGCCTGCGGGCATGACGGGCACACAACGATGTTGCTGGGCGCGGCGCGCTATCTGGCCGAGACGCGCAACTTCAAAGGCCGCGTCGCGCTGATCTTTCAGCCCGCCGAGGAAGAGGGCGGCGGCGCAGGCGTGATGGTCGAAGAAGGCATCATGGACCGGTTCGATATTTCTGAGGTTTACGCGTTGCACAACGACCCCGGTAACCCCGAAGGCGCATTCTATACGACACCGGGGCCGATCATGGCGGCGGTGGATACGTTTCACATCCATATTCAAGGGGTAGGTGGGCACGGGGCGATGCCGCATCAGACTCGCGACCCGGTGATGGCGGCCTGTGGGATTGCCCAGGCCATTCAGACGATTGTCAGCCGCAATCACTATGCGGTTGAAGATCTTGTGGTCTCGGTCACGCAGATCCACACCGGGACGGTCAACAACGTGATCCCCGATACCGCCTATCTGAACGGAACTGTCAGAACCTTCGATCCTGCGGTTCAGAAGATGGTGATGGAACGGATGGAACAGATCGTAAAAGGTCAGGCGGCTTCATACGGGGTTGAGGCAGAACTGGTGTATGACGTCGGTTATCCTGCGACTATCAACGACGCCAACAAGTGCGCCTTTGCGGCTGATGTTGCGCGGGAAGTTTCCGGTGAAGATCGCGTGGTGGATTCGATAGGGCGCGATATGGGGGCCGAGGATTTTTCCTACATGCTGCAGGCACGACCGGGCGCGTATCTGTTTCTGGGGCAGGGCGACGGTGCCGGACTGCATCACCCAAAATACAACTTCAATGACGACATTGCACCAGTCGGCGCGTCGTTCTTTGCGCGGGTTGTCGAAAAAGCGCAGCCGCTGAGCTGAAAATACCAAGGGGGAGCGGACCAAATGGCTTTGGAAGATTCAAAGAACTTCGTGGATGAGGCGTTTACGAACCCCGAGTTGAAAGGGGTTTCTCACGAGAATACGTTTGGTGGGGCAACATCTTTTCTGCGCCGCCTTTATACCAAGAACCTGAAGGATGTGGATATTGCAGTGACAGGCGTGCCCTTCGATCAGGCGGTCACCAACCGTCCGGGCACCCGTCTTGGCCCGCGTGCGATCCGAGAAGCCAGTACACTGCAATCCCCGGACGAACCGTATGGCTGGCCCTTTGATGCGTTAAGCGAGCTGGCCATTGTGGACTATGGCGACATGGCCTTTGACTATGCCAATATCCCAGCCTTTCCCGACACGCTGACCGATCATATTCGGACGATTTTGGCGGCGGATGTCGCCTCTGTCACGTTGGGCGGGGATCATTATATCAGTTTTCCGATCCTCAAAGCTTATGCCGAGAAATATGGGCCGATGTCCCTGGTACAATTCGATGCGCATACCGACACATGGGCCGATGATGACATGTCCCGGGTGGATCACGGGACGATGTTCTACAAGGCCGTGAAATCCGGGATCGTGGATCCCAAGCGATCGGTTCAGGTGGGGATACGAACAACCAACGAAGACACGCTGGGCGTCAACATAATCGACGCGCGCGAGGTGTATGAGGCCGGTCCGGCCGCCGTGGCGCAAAGGATCAAGGAAATCGTCGGCGACAGCCCGGTCTATCTGAGCTTTGATATCGACGGGCTGGACCCGGCTTTCGCCCCGGGAACCGGCACGCCCGTTTGGGGTGGGCTTTCGTCCATTCAGGCGCAAATCATCCTGCGCGATATTGCCGGGATCAATATCAAGGGTGGCGATGTGGTCGAGGTATCGCCCCCGTTTGACACATCCGGTGCGACGGCCATCGCGGGGGCGCATGTGGCGACTCAGATTATTTGCCTGTTGGGATGGAGCAAGCTGGTCTGACGTTAACTATTGATTAGCCATACCTCCGATATGTGCTTAACCAAGTGACCGGATGGGAGAGACAACAGGCATGACAGATTTCAACCAACCGATCAGCGGCAATGATCTGGCCCGTTTTTCGGGGCCGAATACCTTTATGCGCTTGCCTCAGGCGGCCTCGCTTGTCGGGTTGGATGTCGCGGTTCTGGGCATCCCGATGGATATAGGTACCTCGTGGCGGTCCGGGACGCGGTTTGGACCAAAGCAGATCAGGTCTGAAAGCGCGATGATCCGGCCGTACAACATGGCCACATCCGCAGCACCATTTGATAAGCTTCAGATTGCCGATATTGGCGATCTGGCGATCAATACGTTTTCGTTGGCGGACAGTCTGAAGATCATCAAGGAAAGCTATGATGCCATTCTGGCGAAAGGCGTCACGCCGGTTGCCATGGGTGGTGACCATTCGATCACCCTGCCGATCCTGCGGGCGATAGCTGCAAAACACGGGCCCGTGGCGCTGGTCCATGTAGACGCCCATGCGGATGTAAATGATGAAATGTTTGGCGAGCGTGAGACCCACGGCACCGTGTTTCGCCGCGCTTACGAAGAGCAACTGATTGTGCCTGACAAGACCTTTCAGATCGGCATCCGAGGGTCCGGTTATGCGGCGTCTGACTTTACCGAGGCCAAGGGCTGGGGTTTTCGTCAGTTCCCGGCGTGGGAGTTGTGGCAGCAGAACCTGACCCAGATTGGCTCGACAATCCGCAAAACGATCGGCGATCATCCGGTCTATATCACCTATGATATTGACAGTCTGGACCCGTCCTTTGCCCCGGGCACCGGCACACCGGAGATTGGCGGGCTTACAACGCCTCAGGCCTTGCAACTGATCCATGCCCTGGGTGGGGTCAATGTGGTGGGCTGCGACTTGGTCGAAGTATCTCCGCCGTATGATCCGTCGGGAAACACGGCGCTGACGGCCGCCAATCTGTTGTTCGAGATGTTGTGCATTCTTCCCGGCGTGACGTTGCGGTAGGGGCCGTCGCAATGGCTTGTTTGACTGTTCGTAGCAGCTAGGCTTTGGGTCAAAGAAGGTATGGGGCAATGAAATATATGATCTGGCTGCTGGTCGCGTTGGTCATTTTGGTCGGTGGCTATATCCGCCTTGCCCCATCTGATCCCGATCTTTGGCATGTGCCCCCGAACGGTGACGTAAACCGCGACATGAAGGGCGGCGTCTACCGTTTGGCAGAAACAGGCCCTGACGGTCTGGCTCAGTTGGACAAAATCGCGCGTGTTTCACCACGCACCTCGGTTCTGGCCGGTTCGGTCGATGAGGGGATGATCACGTACGTCACGCGCACAAAGTGGATCGGCTTTCCCGACTACACGACGGTGCAGCAGGACGGTGACATTCTACGCATCCATGGCCGGTTACGTTTTGGCCGGAAGGATTTTGACGTCAATCGACACCGGGTCGACGGGTGGCTTGCTTTGTTCTAGCCCTGACGACAAACACCCTTCCTGAACCTCGCGCCACATGGGGACGTTCAGGGACATCTGACACTGCGCTGTGAACATGCGCCCATCGACCTGCAGACAGATCATCTCACCCAATTCGATCCGGCTGCCGGATTTGTCAGTGCAATAGCAATCCTGAACCTTGCCTCCGGGGCCAAATACATCGGCCAAGGCAGGGGTTGCGCAAAGGGTCAGGGCTAGAATGAGCCGTTTCATATGATCAGGTTAGCATAAGGCGGGGCCTTGACCATAGCCCCGGATTGATAGACACCGCCCGGATGATCCCCGAAGAACGACTTGAACAGATCACCCAGCGTTTTCAATACCTCGAAGCAGCCATGGCCGATGGTGCCTCGGGCGGAGACATCGCGACGCTGGCGAAAGAGTATTCTGATCTGAAACCGGTGGTCGATCAGATCATGGCCTGGCGTCAGCTGGTCACCGATCTGGCCGATGCCGAGGCTATGCTGACCGACCCGGATATGAAAGAACTGGCCGAGGAAGAGATTCCTGCGTTGCAGTCGCGTATCCCGGAGGCAGAACATGCGCTGCAACTGGTGCTTTTACCCAAAGATGCCGCGGATGCCCGGCCAGCGATGCTGGAAATCCGGCCCGGAACCGGCGGGGATGAGGCCGCTCTGTTTGCCGGAGATTTGCTGCGGATGTATCAGCGCTATGCCGAGGCGCGCGGCTGGAAATTCGAGATCATCGAGGAACAGGCCTCTGATCTGGGTGGTATCAAAGAGGTTGTGGCCCATATCAAAGGCGAAAATGTCTTTGCCCGGATGAAGTACGAATCCGGCGTGCACCGGGTGCAGCGGGTGCCTGAAACCGAAAGCGGCGGGCGCATTCATACCTCGGCCGCGACGGTTGCCGTCCTGCCCGAGGCGGAAGACGTAGACATCCAGATCGACGCCAATGACATCCGGATCGATACGATGCGATCGTCAGGCGCTGGCGGGCAACATGTGAACACCACCGATTCGGCGGTGCGGATCACGCATTTGCCCAGTGGTCTGGTGGTGACCAGTTCCGAGAAGTCGCAGCACCGCAACCGTGAAATTGCCATGCAAGTGCTGAAAACACGCCTTTATGATCAGGAACGTCAGCGGATCGACAGCGAACGTTCGGCCGATCGGGCCAGTCAGGTGGGGTCGGGTGATCGGTCCGAGCGCATCAGAACCTATAATTTTCCGCAAGGCCGCATGACAGATCACCGTATCAACCTGACGCTTTATAAGCTGGATCAGGTGATGCAGGGCGATCTGGATGAGGTGATTGACGCGCTGACCGCCGACGATCAGGCGCGTTTGCTTGCTGAGATGGCGCAATGACAGGAATGCAGACAGCCGCGCAGGCGATGGTGGCCGCAACGGCGCGGCTGCGCGCAGCTGGTGTGGACGATCCGGCGCGGGATGCGCGTGTGTTGCTGGCTCATGCCGCCCGGATAGAAGCCAGCCGTGTGACGCTGATCGCGCCCGAAGAACTGTCGCCTGAGATTTCTGAGCGTTATGATCAGTTGATCTCGCTGCGCGCTATCCGGGTGCCGGTTTCGCATCTATTGGGCGAACGCGAATTCTATGGGCGCGGATTCCGCGTCAGCAGTGATGTTTTGGACCCAAGGCCTGAGACCGAGGCCTTGGTAGAGGCGGCGCTGAGCGAGCCTTTTGATCATGTTTTGGACCTGGGAACAGGCTCAGGCTGTATCCTGGTCACTTTGCTGGCCGAGCGTACCAGTGCAACAGGTGTGGGTGTAGATGTGAGCGAAGCCGCCTGCCTGCAGGCCAGCGCAAATGCCGTGAAACACAATGTTCAGGAGCGGATCGATATTCGCAAATCCAATTGGTTTGACGGCGTTAACGACGTGTTTGATCTGATCGTGTCGAACCCGCCCTATATATCGCTGGCCGAGATGAACGAATTATCGCCGGAGGTTCGTGAGCATGAACCCCGGTTGGCTTTGACGGACGAGGGCGATGGGTTGGGTGCGTATCGCCACATCGCCGCAGGCGCGCCTGACTTTCTGATGCCTGGTGGGCGTATATTGGTCGAAATTGGCCCCACACAGGCAGCGCAAGTGTCCGCCCTGTTGGATGCGTCAGGTCTGACTGACATCCGGATAATCCCCGATCTGGATAGGCGCGACCGCGTGGTTGGTGCCAGAATGCCAGGGTAAACGCAAAACTGAGGCCGAAAAACGCCGATCTCGGTAAAAAAGCTGAGAAAATTCCGAGAATCCTCTTGTCTGCGCGCGCAGGACATGTTTACTCAGGATTAGTCGGCGAGGTAGACGCTGTTTCAGCGCGCCCCTGACGCCAAGCCCAAAAAGTCGATGACGCGTTACGGCACAAGCCTCTGAGCAGCGTAAGGTACGGGTTGATCGACAGCGAATGACAAGGCTGACGTAAAGTAGATGAGATCTTCCAAATCCCGCTCGCGGGCCAAGAATAACCGCAATCGTCCTTCTGGCGGCAACGTCGTAAACCGGGTTTTTGACAGCTCGGGTCCGGAAGGAAAGGTGCGTGGCACACCGCAGCAAATCATAGATAAGTACAATCAGTTGGCGCGCGATGCCCAGCTGAGCAATGACCGTGTTGCGGCCGAGAACTTTCAGCAACATGCTGAGCATTACTTGCGATTGCTCAGCGAAGCACAGAAAGAGATGGAAGCGCGCCGCGAAGAGCAGGAGCGACAGAACCGCGAACGCCAGGCAGAACGCGATCGTGAACGCGCCGAGCGTCAGGAACGCGAAGCCGCCCGTCAGTCTGATCCGGCCGAGACGCCGCAGCCCGACGTCATGGATTTCGGGTCCGAGGCAGCTGCGCCTGAAAGCGGGCTGGTCGAAACCCCCGAAAGCCAGGGCAATGCGCCTGCAGAAGGTTCCGAGGCGCCAGAGCGCAAGGAAAAGCCAGCGCGCAAACCTCGCGCCCGCAAGCCGAAACCGGCACCCAAACCGGAAACGACCGGTGACAATGGTGATACGCCCGAGGCTGCTGAATAGTCAGCCCAAAAGGATCTGATTTAAGAAACCCCGGTATATGCGCCGGGGTTTTCTTTTTACTGTGTCAGGTTTTTTGAATTTCGCGGGCCAATGCACAAAACGCTTCGAGCGAGATTTGCTCGGCCCGGTCTGTAGGCTTGATACCGGCGGCGACCAAGCGGTCTTCGATGTCCGGGGCGACGCCCTTCAGGGACGCGCGCAGCATCTTACGCCGCTGGTTGAAGGCGGCGGCGACTGTGCGGGACAAAGTGGCGGCATCTGCCGGATAGCGCGGCTCGGGCAGGGCAGTCAGATGAACGACCGAGCTGGAGACTTTGGGCGGCGGAGTGAACGCGCCCGGCGGCAGGGACATGGCAATACGCGCCTCGGCGCGCCACTGGGCAAGAATGGCCAGACGCCCGTAGGCTTTACTGCCGGGTTGGGCAACGATGCGCTCGGCCACCTCGCGTTGGAACATCAGCGTCAGGCTTTGCCAGAACGGGGGCCATTCTGGTGGTGTCAGCCAACGCACCAAAAGCTCGGTTCCGACATTGTATGGCAGGTTGGCTGCGACCCGGATCGGCGGCGTCAGATGAGCCAGAGGATCGATTTCCAGCGCATCACCGTTGATCACCTCAAGCTTGCCGGGATAGGCCGCGGCAATGTCATTCAAGGCGGCAATACACCGGGTGTCTTTTTCCACGGCGACAACCTTGCGCGCGCCTTCGGACAACAAGCCGCGCGTCAGACCTCCGGGGCCTGGGCCGATTTCCAGAACATCGCAGTCTTGCAAATCACCGGCCTGGCGCGCGATCTTGGCAGTCAGGTTGAGGTCCAGCAAAAAGTTCTGACCCAGCGACTTGCGGGCGGACAGTTGGTGTGACGCGATAACCTCGCGCAATGGGGGAAGTGTGTCGATGGCGCTCATGATCCGACTACCGTGGCGCGGAAAGGCAGCGTGGTGCCAGAGGTTTTTTGCCTCCGGCGGGGATATTTTTGGCCAGATGAAGGATCAAGGGGTCTTTGCCATCCGTTGGGCGAGTTTCAGAGCTTCGATCAGGCTGGTGGGGTTGGCGATGTTTTTTCCCGCGATATCCAGTGCAGTGCCGTGGTCAGGTGAGGTGCGTATGAAGGGCAGACCCAGCGTCACATTGACACCGCGGTCAAAATCCAGCGTTTTGATCGGGATCAGGGCCTGATCGTGATACATCGCAATCGCCGCGTCATAGCGGGTGCGGGCGGCGCTGTGGAACATAGTGTCCGCAGGCAGCGGGCCGGTAACCGTGTAGTGGTCGCTGTTCAGGCCCACCAGCAGCGGTGATATCCAGTCCAGCTCCTCGGTGCCCATTTTGCCTCCCTCGCCGGCATGGGGGTTCAAACCAGCGACGGCAAGTCGCGGGTGAGGGATGCCGAAATACTGCCGCAGGCCTTCAGCGGTGATCGCGATAGTTTCGCGCAACACCTCCGGGGTGAGTTCCTGAGGAACGCGTGACAAGGGAATGTGGATGGTCGCAGGAACCACGCGCAGCTGATCGCTGGCGAGCATCATCACCACGCGGTTACGCCCGGCCAGCGCAGCGAGAAACTCGGTATGGCCGGGATAGGCGAACCCGGCCCCGTCGATGAGCGCCTTTTTATGGATCGGGGCGGTGCACAGCGCCGAAGCTTTGCCGGATTGCACCAAAGCAACCCCCTGTTCGATGGCATCAATGACCGACGGTGCGTTTGCTGGATCAGGATCGCCGGGTCTGTTCGCGGACGGGAACTCTAGTTGCAGCACTGGCAAGGCGGTTGAACTGACTCGTGACGCTTGCGACGGGTCTTCGATCACTTGCGTGGGCGTTTCATCCGGCAGGTGAGCGGCATCGCCGATATAGACAAACGGGCAGGCGTCACGCAGGTGATTCCACGCTTTAGCTGCGACTTCCGGGCCGATTCCAGCCGGATCACCGCAGCTAAGCGCGATAGGAGCCGTCATTGCTCGGTGATGGTTGCGTCGGCCCGTAGCTGTTCCAGCAGGCTGTCGGCAAATGCTTGCAGGCGCTGCTGGGTCAGGGCATTGGCCACATCTTCGCGTGACGTGTCTTCACCCAGGTCGCGAGTTCGGTTGCACAGCATCAGGAACACCAGCGTTTGGCCATTGTTGCGGGTTAGCGTTGTCGACACTTCGTTTCGGTCAAGTTTGGCCAGTTCGACGGCCACATCGCGCGGAATCTCGGACGGGGCTGCGTCGATGCGATCCAGAACCTCGCGCGGCTGATCCTTCGCGATGCCATAGAGGTCATCGCAAGTGTCGATCTCTTCTTTCAACCGCGCAGCAGTTGCCAGCGTGTCGGCGCTGCGGCCGCCGGGCAGGTAGTAAATGGCGTAGTCGATCTTGGAGTATCTGGGTGCGCCTGTTGCAACTTCGCGTAGACCACGTAGCTGAAACAGAGCGACGGCATTTGGCAGAGAGATCGGATCAGTGACCTCGCCATTCTGCAGGCCCAGAATCACCGGTTGCAGCGCAGGTGGCAGGTTGGAGATATTGAGCCAATCCAGGCGTCCGCCATTGTCGCGAGTGGACGCTGCGGAATATTGCGCGGCTGCGGCAGAAAACGCATCAAACCCCTGTAATTGGGCAATTTCTTCTGCCAAAAGCTCGGTCTGGGCCAAAGTTTGGGGGTTTACGGGAATAATGATCTCGGACAACAAAACTTGCAGCCCGCCACCACCTGCCTGTCCCAAAGCGCGGTTGATTTCGTCTTGCGTCGGGCGGGCCTGAGACAGGTAGCGAGAACTGATGTAGTCGCGCCAGGACAATTGATCTGCCACGAAGTCCCGAACGGTTTCAGGTGCAACGCCGGCCTCGCCGAGCAGTTGCAGGAATTGTTCTGTCGTCAATTGTCCGCGCGCTGCAAATTCATCGATTCCCAATTGCACATCTTCGGGGGCAACCTGAATTCCAGCCTCGTTCATCGCTTGTTTACGCAACCTGTCATCGATCAAAGCCTGTCGGACTTCCTCATCCGAGCCGCCGGGAATGCCCAGCACGGTCAGAAACTGAAGCCTTTGGTCCAATTCGTACCACGTGACGATGTCCTGATTGACGCGTATCGCAGGTGAGAACAAACCTTGGGCACTGACATGCGGCGCAACGAAGCTAAGCGACGCGGCGATCAAAGCCGGAGCAACCGGTTTAAGCCAACCGGAACGAAGAAACCTGAAGAAACCTGATATCAACTGCATTTTCTCTTGTATGTTTTGCCACCACCTTCGAGGGCGTAACCTGTCAGCGACAGGGTAAAGCCGAATTCGGTCGAAGGCTCAATAGTTGATGTTGAAGTAAAGCGTCGCGTTACGGACATGTTAACCTGAACGCATTCGTTCTGGTAGGTCACACCGAGCCCAAGGCGGATGGGTTCGGATTCGGCGAAATCATAGCGAGCTTCGGCTTCTGTTAGCCAGTTTTGATCGATTGGGTACCGCCCAAGCAGCCAAATCTCAGAGATCTCGTCGGTAGCATTTTCAGCGGGGTCTGTTTCTTGCCAGATGTAACTGCCTGACACGCCGGCACCATCTTTCTCCCAAGCGCCGCGAACCTCGGCTTTGACAAAACTCAGATCGCTATCCAACAAGCCGCGCCCGGCAAGTGACCAGCCATTGGCAGTGCGGATCTGGCCCGCCAACAACAGGTCTGAGGATGTGCCTTGTAATCCGGACGTCAGATTGAAATTCGGATCGGCATCCGCCCGGAACACCTGACCAACCGTAGCCAGCGCCTGCCAGCCATTTGCAGCATACCGGGCCCAATTGAGGCCCACGACCGCTGTCGCACCATCTTCTCGTTGGTCTTCTGCGGGGAACCGTGACAGCGATAGTAGGTTGCCCTGATCGAAGTCTTGAAAGGTGCTTTCGTCATTGGGGACGTCGGTGTCAGAAACATCTGTCCAGCCAAATTGCGCAATCGGTTCAAGGAATTGGGTCGCGCCGGATTTCTCACGCCGGGTCATCGGATAGCGCAGGGTGAGGGCCGCGCGCGGGGTCGAACGGGTGACTTCCGTGGGAAAGTTGCTGTCGTGGCGAATGTTGAACGTGTCAATCGACGCCCCAAGCCGGGCATCTGCCCGCAGGCCCGAGGCAAAGGTCCAGCTGCGCAACCACTCTGCATCAAACGTTGCCCGGGCTATGTCCCGCCCGACGACATCTTCGTCGCTGGTGCGTTCATGGGCATGACCGATAAAGCTCAGCCGGACTTCGCCCCCAAGTGTGCTTGGAAAAAAGCGTTTCTGGTAGTTCAGATCAAACACGCGCGACGGAATCTCGTCCTGATTTTCGCTGTCGCGCAGGGTTTTGTAGTGAATGAGACTGGTTCTGAACGCTGTGTCGCGTTTGATCCGTTCTAACGCAATTTCGCTGCGCAGGCGATCCAGATCCGGGAGGCCGTAATCGGCAAGATATGCATCGTCCGACGCGGTCTGAAGATTGAAGGTAAAACGGTAGTCGTTCTTCAGGGTGAACCAGCCGTTGGCAAACAGATAGCCGCGGTCCTGGTCCTGCTGCACATCATCTCGTGTATAGGCGCCTTCGATCTGGATGCGGCCGTTCACAAACGCCTGACGGTATCGATAGCCCAGTGTTGTGGTTTTGGGCGAGAGGTAGGGCGTCAGCGTCAGGTCCTTGTGATCTCCCAGCTTGAAGAAATACGGGACCTGCACCCCTGTGCCCAACTGCGAGGTTGTCCGGATCGACGGGACCAGAAAGCCTGTCGCGCGGTCCAGTGTCGGATCAGGCAGGCGCAGGTAAGGGAAATAGAATACCGGATAGTCCAGCACCCTAAGCTGCGCGCCTTCGAAATAGAGTTGTCGTTCCAGCTGATCATGCGTGACCTTGCGGGCCCGAATTTGCCACAGCGGCGGCTTCCCATTGTCGCAGACATGACATGAGGTAGCCGAGACCTTACTGAATTGCGTATAGCGGCCCGATGCCCTTTTCGCTTGCACCGACGCAATTTGAACTTGCTGGTCAAACACCATCCGCGCGCCGATCAGCAGGCCGTTTTGAATGCCGCTGTCTAGCTGGGCGGAATCGGCAAGAACCGTGGACCGACCACCCTGATCGATGCGAATGGGGCCTTCCAGTGTCAGCTCGCCGGTTTCCCGGTTGTAGACAACGCGCCTCGCAGACAATTTGATGTCGCCCTGGAACGCCTCGACATTGCCCTCGGCCACAAGGGCGCGATCTGAGGTGATGAACACCTTGTCGGCGACCAGAAGAGCCGGTTCCTGCTGTTCCTGCGATCCTTGCGCCTGCAGCGTTGTCGTTTGCGCAACAAGGCCATCGGGAACCGACAAGGCAATTGCGCTTGTCAGCAGCAGAGCAACAATGTGCCGCATCAGCCATCCTCCGCATGTAAGAGCAAGCCGAGAGCCAGTAAGATTGCGGCAAAGGGCGGCGCCCAGGCAGCGACATAGATGGGCAATTGTCCGTTTTCCCCGAGAATTTGCGCAAAATTGCGGATGAAATAGATACCAAAGCCCAACAGAACGGCCGTCAGCACGGCAATTCCCGTACCACCGAAACGGACATGGCGCATGGTGAAGGCTGCTCCGATCAAGACCATTGCGACCAGGAAGAAGGGGCGGGCCAGTTGGGCCTGGAGCCAGACTTCGTATTGTTTGGTCGAAAACCCGGCCTCGCGCAGATCCGATATCAGCTGTGGGAGGTCATAGACCGAGACCGAGTCTTGTTGCCCAAGAGTATCCAGAATGCGTTCGCGCGTAAGTGATGTTGGCAGCTCTAACCGGTCATGCGCCACCGAGTTGAATTCTGGGTTCTGCCCATCCTGCAGCGTCCAGATTTTCGCTTGCGACAACACCCATTTTCCATCCTGCAGCTCGGCTCGGTCAGCGATGATTTGTTGAGTTGGTTTGCCATCGGGGGCAAAAGTAATGATGGTCACGTCATTCAGACCCAGCGTATCTCCATTCGAGGTGCCACGGGCGTGAATCACAGCCTGACCGTTTTCAGCACTTTGCCGCAGCCAAAGACCCTCGCTGCTGATCGACAGCGCAGAACTGCCATTGTTGCGATAGGAATCGGACAGGCGCTGAAATTCTTCAGAAGTGGCCGCTGCGATCGGGTTCAGCAATGCCACGGCAAGCGCACCGATGGTCAGCGCCAGCAGGACAGGGGCCACCAGCGCACGGATGCCGGACCGGCCCGTGGCGCGGGTCACCACCAGTTCAGATGTACGCGCCAGCCCAACAAACAGAGCGATTGTGGACAAAATGACCAGCAAAGGCAGCATTTCGCTGATTGCGGCCGGGGTGTTCAGCAGGGTCAAGTGCAGCAAACGTCCAAAGGACAAATCAACATCGTTAAAGCGGCGCACCTGTTCGATCAGATCGATCAGAATCATCAGGGTCAGGAAAATGGCTCCTATGACCAGAAAACTCTGCAGAAATCGACGGGCGAAGTAACGATCGAGGATCACGGGCGTGCCCTCGTTAAGCTTGTGAAGTGGGGGTTCAGGCCGGAATCGACCACGCATTTGACAATGCGCGACGGCCTATGCCTGCCGTTTGGTGCCACTTCATTCTCCCCCGAGCCCGCCGGTTATTTTTTCGGGACCTTAATGCAATTGCGAGACGGGGAAAACTGCTATCTGGTCAAGTTGGGCAGCGCAGGCTAGGTCTTGGGGAACAGATTTTGAGGAGTTTGCAATGAGCAGTCTTGTACCGATCCATTTTCAGGCCTTCGACGTAGACGCAATGGCGCAGGCCGAAGGGCGCGTCGTGATCATTATTCCGTCGGACGGTAAAATGAGCCCGGCTGCGCGCCGCGCGAACCGGTTGACCAAAGGCGCTGTTGCACGGCTGGTGGAAAGTGAGAAATTTGGGAAGTCCAAATCAGGCGACGTGATCTCTCTGGCTTGGCCCGCGGGTATGGCGGCTGAGGCATTGGACGTTCTGGTTCTGCCGCGCCGCCCCGAACATGACGAAGCGCGTAAAGCCGGTGCCGCCGTGGCCAAACTGGCGGGCAGCAAAGATATATTGGTGATGGCGGGAAATCAGGTGCATGTCGAACATCTTGCGATGGGGATTGCCCTGCGCAGCTACGACTTTGACGCGCATAAAACCAAGGAAAGCGACGGTGCTGGGGCGGTGACCATCGGCCACTCGAAACACGAAGAAGCCAAGGCAGCGTTCGCACCTCTATACGCAATCGCGGATGGTGTACGGATGACGCGGGATCTGACCAACGAGCCTGCGAATGTTCTGACCACCACCGAGTTTGCAGATCGCCTGGCCGAGATGAAAGATCTTGGCCTTGAGGTCGAAGTTCTGGAAGAAGATAAATTGGCAGAGCTTGGCATGCGCACGCTGTTATGCGTCGGGCAGGGCTCGGATAGCCCGTCAAAAGTCGTTGTCATGCACTGGAAAGGCGGAGACAAGGGCGATGCCCCGCTCGCGCTGGTCGGCAAGGGTGTCGTGTTCGATACCGGTGGCATCTCGCTGAAGCCTGCAGGCGGCATGGAAGACATGACCATGGATATGGGCGGTGCGGGTGTGGTGGCCGGCACTATGCGGGCCCTGGCCAAGCGCAAGGCCAAAGCCAATGTGGTCGGGCTGGTCGGGCTGGTAGAAAACATGCCCTCAGGTAACGCAACACGTCCCGGTGATGTGGTGACGTCGATGAAGGGCGATACGGTCGAGGTTATTAATACCGACGCCGAAGGCCGTTTGGTTCTGTGTGATGTCATGTGGTACGCGCAGGAGCGGTTCGAACCGGTTGGCATGATCGATCTGGCAACACTGACCGGCGCGGTGATCATCGGTCTGGGGCACGAGAATGCCGGTGTGTTTTCGAACAACGATACGTTCTGTGATGCATTCCTGAAATCCGCCAAGGTAGAAGATGAAGGCGCGTGGCGGATGCCGCTGGGCGCCGGGTATGACAAGCTGTTAAAGTCGCGTATTGCCGACATGAAGAACGTGGGTGGCCGACCGGCGGGATCGATCACGGCTGCGCAGTTCCTCCAACGCTTTGTCAAAGAAGAAACGCCTTGGATTCATCTGGACATTGCGGGTGTCGCCTCGGTCACCACAGAGACGTCTTACGCGCCCAAAGGGGCGACTGGCTGGGGCGTGCGTGCGCTAAGCCGCTTCGTGCAGGACAATTTCGAGACCGATGAAGAATAATCTGATGGGGGCAGTCTATTTCTATCACCTGACCCGCCAGCCGTTAGAGCGGACCTTGCCGGCCCTGTTGGACAAGGCGCGGCAGGCCGGGTGGCGGATTGCCGTGCGGGGCACCGACCCTGCACGGTTGGATTGGCTGGATGAAAAACTGTGGCTGGGACCCGAAGAGGGATTTCTGCCGCATGGCCGTGCCGGTGGGCCACATGACCAGGCACAACCCATATTGCTGACGACTGAGGCCGAAGCCGCCAATGATCCGGCCTGTGTCATGGCGGTCGACGGCGCAGTGGTTGATCCCAGCGAGGTTGGGGCGCTTGAGCGGGTTTGTATCCTGTTCGACGGCAATGACGACCAGGCCGTTAGGCAGGCGCGGGGTCAGTGGAAAGATCTGACTGATGCGGGATGTTCTGCGAAATACTGGTCCGAGGAGTCGGGGCGGTGGGAAAAGAAGGCCGAGGCATAGCGCTTTGTCTTCGAACGTATTTTCAGGAGAGTGACGGATGGAAATGAAGCCTTTGGGCCGCGCTGGGATCATGGTGTCGGATCTGTGTCTTGGAACCATGACGTTTGGCACCCAAACGTCCGAGGCAGACGCGCATCAACAGATGGACATGGCGCTTGAGGCCGGGATCAACTTTGTCGATGCGGCCGAAATGTATCCGGTGAACCCGATCTCGAAAGAAACCGTTGGGCGCACCGAAGAAATCCTTGGCAATTGGAACGCCGCCAATGCGGCGCGCCGGGACAGCTATGTTCTGGCCACCAAACACTCGGGGGCGGGGTTTTCGCATGCCCGAGACGGGGCGCCGATCTCGGGTCAGACGATCCCCGAGGCGATTGAAGGGTCGCTGCGGCGACTGCAGACAGATTGCATCGATCTGTATCAGTTTCACTGGCCCAATCGCGGCAGCTATATGTTTCGACAGAACTGGAGCTATGCGCCAACCGGCCACAATACCGACGAAGTTGTCGACAACATGCAGGAGTGTCTTGAGGCGTTGCAGGCAGAGGTAGACAGGGGAACTATTCGCGCCTTTGGTCTTTCGAACGAAAGCGCCTGGGGCACGGCGCGATGGCTGCGACTGGCAGAGGAAACCGGCGGGCCGCGTGTGGCATCGGTTCAGAATGAATACTCGCTTCTGTGCCGTCTCTATGACACGGATATGGCTGAACTCAGCATGCACGAGGATGTGGGATTGTTGGCGTTCTCCCCGCTCGCCGCCGGGTTTCTGACGGGTAAGTATCAGGACGGAGCGGTGCCCGAAGGCTCTCGAATGTCGCTGGTTCCCGAGATGGGCGGGCGCAAATACGAACGCGTCTTCGGTGCGGTCGCGGCTTATCTTGAGATTGCCGCGCGACATGGTCTGGACCCGACGCATATGGCGCTGGCCTGGTGCCGGTCACGCCCCTTCATGATGTCCGCGATTTTTGGGGCCACGACGGTGAGCCAGTTGGAGCACATTCTGGCAGGGGCTGATCTGGAGTTGTCAAAAGACGTCCTGGCCGAGATCGGTGCCGCCCATAAGGCGCATCCGATGCCCTACTAAGGCAGGGCTCTGCTCCGTCACCTACGGTGATGCCCCGGGGATATTGCTTGGTCAGATGAAGGGGGCCAGTCAGTGATGGGTGGCTTGCGTGTGTTTTTGCCGCAAGTCCCGGGCCGACTGACCGTGCGCTGTGCGAAATGCGCGGGCAAAGCTGGATTGCGATACAAAGCCGGTGGCCATGGCGACATCCATCAGAGGCATATTCGTATCGGTGACCAGACGACGCGCTTCGGCCAGACGAAGTTGCAGATAGTGATCCTGCGGTGTCGTGTTCAGGCGCAGGCGGAATTGCTGTTGCAAGGTGCGGGGGCTGGTGCCCAGGTTTGAGGCGATATCGGACAGCGCCAGCGGATCGTCCAGCGAGGATTCCATCAGCGTGTTCGCGCGGGCGGTCAGCGCTGTATGGCGATGGGGCAGACCCGTGCGGCTTTGCGGTTTCGACGGTTCGGGCGCGCCTTCGTAGAGGAACAGCCCCGAGACGCGGGCCGCGAAACCGGCGCCGTGTCGGGCTGCGATAATATGCAACATCATCTCGACGGCCGGAATGGCACCGCCAGAGGTCAGGCGCCCTTCGGAGACAGTGAACCGGTCGGGGCGCATGTCGACTTCGGGGAAGCGGGCGGCGAAATTATCCAAATCTTCCCAATGGGTTGTGGCGGGGTGACCGTCCAGAAGACCGGCTTCGGCCAGCAGCCAGGGGCCGCCGTCAATCCCGGCCATGGTGGCCCCGGCGGCTGCGATGCGCCGCAAGCCGGCCAGCAGGCTGGGCGTGGCGTGGCGCGCCAATTGGAACCCCGCGACCACGATCATCAGATCGCAGCTTTGCAATCGGGCAAGCGGAGTGCCCGGAACGCTTAGCGCGCTGGTCAGCATCGCCGGTTCCGCCGTAGCGGTCACATAATCCCAATCGAACGCGGGTCGGTCCGCCAGTCGGTTGGCGGCGCGCATCGGGTCAACCGCCGAGGCAAAGCTAAGCGTGTTGCATTCATCAAGAACCAGCACCGCCGTTTTCAGGGCGCGATGTTCGGGCTGAAGTATGTTTTTTGCGGATTTCATCAAGTCTGATTCGCATATTGCCAAGTTGTTTGCCTAAGGCTGCGCCAGAGTTGGCACTGACGCAAATCGGAATCCGGGGAGAAGTCTGGGGAAAACCCATGACAAAACCGGGTATAACTTGGGGAAAACGCCATGCCTCTGGAAATGAACCGCGAAGTCTTCATCACCTGTGCCGTTACGGGCTCGGGCGGGACGCAGGACCGCAGCCCTCATGTGCCGCGCTCGCCGAAGCAAATCGCCGACAGTGCGATTGCTGCGGCCAAGGCTGGTGCCGCGGTGGTGCATTGCCATGTGCGCAATCCTGAAACCGGCGCACCCTCGCGTGATTTGGCGCTGTATCGCGAAGTCACTGATCGCATTCGGGATGCCGAAGTGGACGCCGTCCTGAACCTGACAGCGGGCATGGGCGGAGATATGGTCTTTGGCGGTGTCGAAAGCCCGCTGCCACTGGCCGAGGCGGGAACCGATCTGGTTGGGGCGACCGAGCGCGTGGCGCATGTGGCCGAATGCCTGCCCGAGATTTGCACGTTGGACTGCGGCACGATGAATTTTGCCGAAGCCGACTATGTGATGACCAACACGCCGGGTGCCTTGCGCGCGATGGGGCAGATGATGACTGATCTGGGCGTGAAGCCCGAGATCGAAGCTTTTGATACGGGCCATCTTTGGTTTGCCAAACAACTGGTGAAAGAGGGCATTCTGGAGCCAAACGCGCTGGTGCAGCTGTGCATGGGCGTGCCATGGGGCGCGCCGGATGATCTGAACACTTTCATGGCGATGGTGAACAACGTGCCTGAAGACTGGACCTTCAGTGCGTTTTCTTTGGGGCGCAATGAGATGGCTTACGTGGCGGCCTCGGTTCTGGCCGGTGGTAACGTGCGGGTTGGTTTGGAAGACAACCTGTGGCTGGAAAAAGGTGTGCTGGCCGAAAATTGGCAGCTCGTCGAACGGGCCGGAAACATCATCGAAAACATGGGCGCGCGGGTCATTGGGCCGCAAGAGGTGCGTGAGAAACTGGGTTTGGCCAAGCGGGCGCCCAAAAACTGAGCACCTGCAAGGTGCCGAATGGAAAAGCTGACCGGCGACAGCGGTGGCGTAAGGATCTGAACATGCGTTTGATCTCAGCGACGATGCTTTTACTGTGCTTCGCGGTTCAGGCAAGTTGTCAGACCGACAATCAGCCGGGTGTCGGTACGTCTGATGCGTCGGACAAACGGGTATGCGAGGCCAAAGGCGGTACCTATGAAATCGCCGGCCGGGCGCGCAGCTATGTCTGCTTCCTGCCGCTGCCGGGTGCAGGCAAGACCTGCGAAAAGGCATCCGATTGTGCCGGTTTCTGCCTGTCAGACACAAAACAATGCAGCGCGGTCACGCCGCAATTCGGATGTATTTCGCATCTGGATGAAGCCGGGCGCCTGCAGACGATCTGTATCGATTAGAGGACAGTATGACAAATACAGCAGCAATCATTGGTGGTGGCGTGATCGGTGGCGGATGGGCCGCCCGTTTTCTGCTGAACGGCTGGGATGTGCGGGTGTTCGACCCTGATCCTGAGGCGGAGCGTAAGATCCTTGAGGTTCTGGACAACGCGCGCCGGTCTTTGCCGGGGCTCAGCGACGTGCCTTTGCCGCCCGAAGGGACGCTGACCTTTCATGATGACATGGCTGAGGCCGTGTCCGGCGCCAGTTGGATTCAAGAAAGCGTGCCGGAACGTCTGGATCTGAAGCTGAAGGTCTACAAGGGTTTGCAAGAGGCATGTGATCCAGATGCCATCATTGGGTCTTCAACCAGCGGGTTCAAACCGTCCGAGTTGCAGGACGGGGCGTTGCGGCCCGAACAGATTGTGGTCACGCATCCGTTCAACCCGGTTTACCTGTTGCCGTTGATCGAAGTGGTGCCGACAGAAGTAAACCCACCCGAGATGATCCAACGGGCAAAAGACCTGTTGACCTCGGTCGGGTTCTTCCCGCTACACGTGAAGAAGGAAATCGATGCACATATTGCCGACCGGTTCCTCGAGGCTGTCTGGCGTGAGGCCTTGTGGTTGGTCAAAGACGGTGTCGCCACGACCGAAGAGATCGACGAGGCCATCCGCATGGGGTTTGGCATCCGCTGGGCGCAGATGGGCCTTTTCGAGACCTACCGCGTGGCCGGGGGCGAGGCCGGGATGCGGCATTTCATGGCGCAGTTTGGCCCGGCGTTGCAATGGCCCTGGACCAAGCTGATGGATGTGCCCGAGTTCACCGACGATCTGGTCGATATGATCGCCGATCAATCCGATGCGCAATCGGGGATGCATTCGATCCGCGAGCTGGAACGTATTAGGGACAACAATCTTGTCGGCATGATGCGCGCGCTCAAGGCGCAGAACTGGGGCGCGGGCGCGGTGCTGAACCAGCATGACCTGACGCTGAAACCCGGGGTGTTGCCGACGCTGGAGCAAGCTGACCTGAGCCAGCCGATCCTGACGCTGGCGCGCGCCGTGCCACTGGACTGGACGGATTACAACGGCCACATGAATGAGGCGCGGTATCTTGAAGCGTTTGCCGCGGCGACAGACCGGTTCATGGAGATACTCGGCTGTGACGCCGACTATATTGCCTCGGGCGGCAGCTATTTCACTGCGGAAAACCATATCCGCTATGTTGATGAGGTCCGGGCGGGCGCGAAGATCGAGGTGCGGACCCAGATGCTGCTGGGGGCCGGTAAGAAGCTGCACGTGTTCCACAGCATGTTTGAAGGTGACAAACTGCTGGCGACCGGTGAAAGCTTCCTGTTGCATGTCAGCTTGGAAACCCGCCGCCCCAGCGCGCCATCGGCAGAGATCGAGGCCGCAATGGCACGGGTTGCCAAGGCACAAGCTGGATTGCCGTATCCCGAAGGGGCCGGGGCTGCGATCCGGAAACCCGCATGAGCGGACGTGTACTGATCACCGCAGGCGCCTCGGGTGTTGGGCGGGCGATGGCCGAGGCTTTTGATGCGGCTGGATGGCAGGTCTGGGTGGCGGATGTGGATCCACAAAGGCTCGCCGATTGCCCCTCTGACTGGATGACGGCAGAGGTTGATGTGTCGGATGAATCCGCAGTTGCCGGAATGTTTGAAGCGATTGACGCCAAATGGGGCGGGTTGGATGCGCTATGCGCAAACGCCGGTATAGCGGGGCCGACGGCGTTGGTTGAGGATGTGAGCTTAACAGATTGGAAAAATTGCCTTTCTGTCAATCTTGAAGGCGCATTCTTATGCGCGAAGCACGCCACCCCGATGTTGAAGCGACAGGGCCGTGGCGCTGTGTTGATCACGGCGTCGACCGCAGGCCAGTACGGATATCCCAATCGCGCGCCTTATGCAGCAGCGAAATGGGGCATGGTGGGGCTGGGAAAAACCTTGGCAATGGAGCTTGGGCCGCACGGTGTGCGATGCAACGTGATCTGCCCGGGCTCGGTCGAAGGCCCCCGCATGGAAGGTGTTTTGCAGCGTGAAGCCGCCGCCAAGGGCATGACCCGGGATCAGGTATATGCGGGGTATGCCTCGGGTACGTCGATGGGCCGGTTTGTCGAGGCACAGGACATTGCCAATATGGCCGTGTTCCTGGCCTCAGACGCGGCGCGGCTGGTGTCGGGCCAGGTGATCGCGGTGGATGGTCACACGGTCAATCCTGACCCGAAGCTCTAGGCGCCGTCAGCCTTGATTTGGGCCGCGAATCTGGCGGATTGACTGGCGGACAGCTTGCCAATCCTGTGCTTGCTGGCGGTTTCCGGCGGCCTCGCATTCGCGCATCTTTTGCGCAGCTTCCGCCTCGGCCCGGTCGCCATGAGCGGTGTACAAGGCACGTGCGTATTGAGCGGTTTGGAGTGCGTCCATTCCTGATATCCTCCGTCTTTGGTTGGATCACCCGAAGGTTCGCGCCGGTTGACGATACCACAGGTTGAACGCTGCTGCATCACTTCGTCTTTGATTGGCCGGAAATCGCCTTCCGCAATGCGCGCAGATGGGCCAGAAAGTCGCGTGCTGTCAGGTCAGCCTCGCGTACAAGCGTGTCGAAATGACGGGTGAAAATCTCGATCCGGTCCCGGTCGCGGAAAGCCATGTAGTGGCTGCCAGCATAGAATACGCACAGCAACGGTCCGAAGATCGTCACCGGAGCGGAGTAAAGTCTTTTTGCATCAAATAGATAGATACGCATGCGTGGGTAAAGCTGCTCGCACAACGCCAGCAGATGGTCGATCTGTTCCAACCGGACATGAAGGGGCAAACCTTCATAATACCCGACAGCATGGGCAAAGCTGTGAATCTCATAGAGCGGCATCGCAATCTCATAGTCCGACTGCGCGCTGCGCATCCATTTCAGGCGGTCTTCAGACGCGCCGATGGCCTGGTCCGCAGTCCGACCCAGATGCGGCGCGTATTCCCATTCCAGCACCGCCCGGGTTTTTAGCATATCGGGCAGGGTGGCCGGGACATAGCGGATTTTGTAACCCGCAGCCTCCTGATGCCATTCAAAGATTCTCTCATCGACCAGTGCACGCGGCGCTTCTGCCATGCTTAAGGAGCTTGCCAACAGTTCCGCCGCACTTTCGGGTCGGTTCGACAGGCTTAGCAACCAATCAGCGGACACACCAAGAGCCGAGGCGCAACTGCCCACCACATGGGCATTGGGAAGGCGCGCACCTGCATCCGTCAGAAGTTGCGAGACGGTGGACCGGTCAACGCCGATACCACGCGCCAGCGCGCTTTGACTCATCTGTCGGTCCTCCATGGCCCGGGCCAAGCGGAGACGGAACTGAGCGGCGCGATCTCGTTTGTCGATTTTATCAGGCATGTGGTGATAAATATCATGAATGATGAGTTTTGTTAATCATATTCGGAATTCCCCACATGAGGCGCGGTCTGTAACGCTTTTGCAGAACAATAAAAATGGGGTCTGGAATGGAAACGCGACAAAGATCTGTCGTGAAGGCAGTCGTTTGGAATGCGATGGGCCTGGCCGTCATGACGGGTGTTGGCCTGATCGCAACGGGTTCTGCCGCTGTGGGTGGCGCCGTCGCCTTGGTTAATACGGCCATCGGTCTGACGATGTATGTGGTCTACGAACGCATCTGGGCAGGGATTTCGTGGGGTCGCAATGGCTGAACCGACGCGGCCCGAGTCCCCCGAATGGGGAACATTTGTTCTGATCGTTGCCTGCTATGCCGCGTGGCTGGCGGTGGTGTTTTTGCTTGCAAGCTGGTCGCCGTGGCTGGCCATTCCAGCGATGGGGCTTGTCGCGGCGCTGCATTCGTCGCTGACGCATGAGGCGTTGCACGGGCACCCGTTCCGCGCCACGTGGTTGAACGAAGCAATGATGGCATTGCCTCTGACATTGTTCATACCTTTTAATCGGTTTCGGGATTTGCATCTGGCACATCATCAGGATGCAAACCTGACAGATCCCTATGATGATCCCGAATCCAACTATTTGGACCCGCAGGTCTGGAGCGGTTTGTCCGGATGGCAAAAGCGGCTGTACACCGCCAACAACACATTGCTGGGCCGTGTGGTGCTGGGCCCGGCAATCGGGCAAGCAGCGTTCCTGCAGGACGAATGGCGCGGCGCTCTACGAGGAGATAAGGCTGTCTTGCTGGCCTGGGCGATGCATTTGCCTGGGGTTGCGGTTGTGCTTTGGATCGTGGCGCAGTCGGCCATGCCGGTCGGGGCCTTCATCGCCTCGGCCTATATCGGCTTGGGGCTGGTTAAGATCCGTACCTTCCTGGAACACCGTGCGCACGAAAAATCTCGGGCGCGAACGGTCATTGTCGAGGATCGCGGATTGCTGGCATTTCTGTTTTTGAACAATAACCTGCACGTTGTTCACCACATGAATCCGGCCGCGCCGTGGTATCGCTTGCCCGCACTCTATCGGTCTGGGAAAGACCGATATCTGGCCTGTAACGAGGCTTACGTATATCGGTCTTACGGCCAGATTTTCCGAGAGTATTTCTGGCATGCCAAAGATCCGGTGGCGCATCCGCTCTGGCCAAAGTCCTGATTAAGCGACACAAGGGACGCCATGAGTTTATGGATTCCCGTCGCGATCGCCGCGGCCACGTTTCAAACCGTGCGCTTCATGTTGCAGAAATCGCTAAGCAGCGTGAAGCTATCCGCTGCTGGTGCGACTTTCGCGCGGTTTGCCTATTCGATGCCGTTGGCGATTTTGGGTCTGATCATTGTGGTCTGGACTACCGGGGCAGAGCTGCCGCCGCTAACGGCCCGGTTCTGGATGTTTGTCGTTATCGGAGGCACAGCGCAGATCCTTGCGACAATCTGCGTGGTCGCCCTGTTCAAGCAGCGCAACTTTGCGGTCGGGATTACCTTCAAGAAGACCGAAGTGATTCAGACAGCCATTGTCGGGTTCGTTATCTTGGGAGACGGCATTTCCGCCGGTGCGTTTCTGGCGATCCTGATGGGGCTTACGGCTGTTTTGTTGCTGTCCAAGACACCTGGTGGCGACGGTGCATGGTGGCGCCATCTGACCAATCGGGCGTCACAACTGGGTCTTGGGTCCGGCGTATTGTTTGCGTTCTCAGCTGTCAGCTATCGCGGTGCCTCGCTTGAGCTCGGGGGGATCGAGGCATCGTTCCGCGCCCTGATCACACTGGCAACCGTTGTCACGTTTCAATTCCTGAGCATGTGGCTGTGGCTGATGTGGCGTGACCGGGCCGAATTGCGTGCGGTCTGGGACACCAGACGCACCGGCATCTTCGTCGGGCTGACCAGCCTGGGTGGATCATTCTGCTGGTTCTGGGCGTTCAGCTTGCAGAATGCAGCCTATGTCAAAGCGTTGGGGCAGGTGGAACTGATCCTAAGTCTGCTGGCTTCGACATTGTTCTTTAAGGAAACCATCACCCGGCGAGAGATCGCCGGGATTGCATTGTTGGGGCTGTCGATTTTGGTACTGGTCCTGGCCATCTAGGGTCAGTGGTTCGGTGCCTTAACCTGGTCTAACCCGTGCGACGTTCGTCAAAGCTTAGCGCGATGAAGCTGGGCAGGTGATCACCCATACCCACAACGTCAGGTCCGCGATCGTTCCGGCGGCCACGACCGCGCCCTTTAGGCTCGGGGTCCTTGCGGGGTTCAACTTTTTTATCGTCGTTCTTTTTCGGGGCCGGAGCTTTGGATTTCCGCTCGGGCTTTGGCGCCTCGGCTTTAGGCTCCTCGGCCTTGATCGGGTTGTCGAGGCGCGGAATGTCTTTCTGAATCAGCTTCTCAACTGCGGCCAACGCTTTTTCATCGCGAGAGGAGCAAATCGTGATCGCCTTGCCCTCGCGTCCAGCGCGACCGGTTCGGCCGATGCGGTGGACGTAATCCTCGGGGTGGCCGGGGACATCGAAATTGATCACATGGCTGACAGAAGGCACATCCAACCCACGCGCGGCCACGTCCGAGGCAACCAGCAGGCGCAGGGTTCCATCGCGGAATCCGTCCAGCGTTTTCGTACGTTGGGACTGATCCAGATCACCATGGATGGCTGCGGCATCATATCCGTGTTTTTTCAGTGACTTGGCGCAGATGTCCACGTCGGTCTTACGGTTGCAAAAGATGATCGCGTTGGTGCACTTTTCACCTTCGGCATCAATCAATGCGCGCAATACGTTGCGTTTCTGGCTGGCTTCGCGATCGCGGCGACCGCCTTTGAACATGACCACGCCTTGCTCGATCGTCTCGGAGGCGGTGGCCTGACGGGCAACCTCGACCCGTTTTGGCGCGGACAGGAACGTGTCGGTGATCCGCTCGATCTCCGACGCCATGGTGGCCGAGAAGAACAGGGTCTGCCGGGTGAATGGTGTCAGCGAGAAGATGCGCTCGATATCAGGAATGAAGCCCATGTCGAGCATCCGGTCGGCTTCGTCCACCACCATTATCTGAACGCCAGTCAGCAGCAGCTTGCCGCGTTCAAAATGATCCAGCAGACGGCCCGGAGTGGCGATCAGCACATCGACACCCCGGTCGATCAGTGCATCTTGTTCCTTGAAGCTGACACCGCCGATCAACAGCGCTTTTGTCAGCTTGAGATGTTTGGCGTAAGTATCGAAGTTCTCAGCCACTTGCGCAGCCAGTTCCCGTGTCGGGCACAGCACAAGCGAGCGCGGCATCCGCGCCCGTGCGCGACCGCGGGCCAACAGCGTTATCATTGGCAGCGTGAAACTTGCGGTCTTGCCGGTTCCCGTTTGGGCGATGCCTAAAACATCGCGCCCTTCAAGCGCGGCAGGGATCGCGCCTTCTTGAATTGGAGTTGGGGTTTCGTATCCAGCTTCCTCAATCGCTTTGAGGACCTTCGGGTTCAGGTTTAGTTCGTTAAACTTTGTCATGTATGTCCGGTTCATGCGGACACTTGACCTGGCCCGCGCGTCTGAAATGTGCCGGGCCCGGATGGCCATGCGCCTTGTGCGCTGTTTCGGCTTGAGCGCGGACATAACAAAAACGTGGGTCAGGGTCAAACAAAGACCTGTGGATCAGCGGGTTGTGGTGCCTGTCCCCGAATTTTTGCAACAATTCAGCTACTTCCGGGAAAGTGTTTCGCAACTTTTTCATCCAGACTCAGTGGCCGGTGCTTGATCATGCCATGCGCTTCCAGTCTGGCACGTACATCAGGGTCTGCGCCGCTCATTTCAGTGTAGAATGCGCGAAGGCCATCGGGCCCTTGTTCAGCCTCGATCCAGCTGAGCAATTCGTTCTTGTTCAACCCGCCTTGATCGCGCGGAACATTCGGGGACATACCCGGTTGATACGAACCGCGATCCATTCGAAACTTGTAGTGTGCAATCCAATGTTCCCAGTCCGGCGCATGGCGGTGGCAGAGTTCGATTTGTGGTACTTCAAACTTACAAGGCAGCAGCTTCTTGTTCTGAAACAGGTTGTGGATACGAAAGTTTAGGTTCTCCATGCCGGATCGCACGAACAGCTTGCCCTGCACATGGCTTAAGAAGCCGCCCAGAACAAAAGCGCCGTAATTCGGATAGATTTCCTCGACGATGGCCTCTCGGTCAGCTGAGTTCGGGATATGTGCCTTGTACAAGTCTTCGCTGCCACCGATTGCTTCGATAGGTCGAACGCGCACGGCCGGTTTGTCGGCAGGAACTGAACTCAGAAGGTCTGTAATTGGCTCTGGCGACCAAAGGAATTCGTCAACATCGATGTGGGCCAGCCAATCCAGCTTGGTATAACGATAGGCGAATGTCGCATGAACGGTCTGGCGGATCTGGTGCTTTTCGGGGCGATTGCGCCGCCGTTCCTGCCAGAATGCGTCGTCACAGTTCCGAACCCGGATCTTAGGATGACAGGACAATGCCTCAAACGCGCCCGGGTTAGGTTCATCCATGTAGATGTACAAAAAATCCGCGCCCAGATCGAGATGATGGGCGGCAAAACCAAGAATAGTGTCCGTTGGCCCCCGGACCATTGAAACGATCCCCCAGGTGATCATGCGCGGGCTTGCCGGGACAGGCGTGTGTCGCGCATCAGCTTTAACCTGCGAAAAACGCTGCCGGGGTCTTTGTTCAATTCGGTCATCAGGTGATCGACCAGCGGTGCGATGGTGGTATCCTGCAATGCTTTGGTCCAGATGGGCGCGATGAGATTGACGTCTAATCCGCCTTTTTCAAGGGAAAAAGATTTCATTTCGTAGGGCAGCGACGCCTCGCTTTTGCCGCGCATCCTGTGCGGCGTATCGGGGGCCACACCGGAAAATAACCGTTCGAATTCATAGAGCTTCATCATGCCGAATAGCATACGCAGGGCCTGACCGACCTCACGCTGCGTCGATGTTTCCCCGTGGATGGCAAAGGTTTGAACCGACGAGACCAACCAGCGCAGATTTAACGCAGATATCAGGTGATCGGGGTGTTCGCCCCAAAGACGGCAGAAAAGCGCGGGGGCGCGGCGAGGGTATGAGCGTTTCCGCAGGTTTGACACCAGTTGTGCGTTCAGAAAGGCAAGCTCGGAATTGCCGACAAATTCTGTGGCGATTTTTGCGCGCTTGCGGTTCCATGAGGTTCTTAGATCTGGTTCAGGCAGAACTGTGGCGCTTTCGGGCACGATCTGCTGGACCATCGAGGCAAGGTCTGCGTCCAATGGTGGCAGCGTTTCCAAACCAAACTCAAATGGGCTGCGCCGGTTTTCATAGCTGTCCAGCATGTCGGGCAGGCCGCCCGGGAAAGTCAGATCGTCTTCGCTCATGAGCGCAGAATTGCACAGCCAGACTCGACTGCGCAATCAGCCAGTTGCGTCACGTCATCATCTCTTTCGTCGCCGTCAGGGTAAGCTCGGGATAGTCGCGAACAACGCGGTCAATGTCCCATTGCAAACGAGTCAGATAGACGATGTCGCCATCATGGTCATGGGCGATATGTTGTTTGTTGGCGTTGACGAATTTCTCAACCTCGGCTTTGTCACCGCTGACCCAGCGGGCCGAGGTGAATTGCGAGACTTCGAAACGCACCGGCAGGCCGTATTCCATCTCGATCCGGCTGGCCAGAACCTCGAATTGCAGTGCGCCGACCACGCCGACGATAAATCCTGAGCCAATCGATGGTTTGAACACCTTGGCGGCACCTTCTTCGGCGAACTGCATCAGGGCCTTCTCTAGGTGTTTGGCCTTCATCGGGTCACCCGGGCGCACGGTTTGCAGCAGTTCCGGCGCGAACGACGGAATGCCCTTGACCCGGATCGCCTCACCTTCGGTCAGCGTGTCGCCGATGCGCAACTGGCCGTGGTTGGGAATGCCGATGATGTCACCAGCCCAAGCCTCTTCCGCAAGCTCGCGATCCGAAGCGAGGAACAGCACCGGGTTCGAGATTGCCATCGGTTTTTTCGTGCGGACATGCGTCAACTTCATGCCGCGCTTGAAATGTCCCGAGGCCATGCGCACAAAGGCCACCCGATCGCGGTGCTTGGGGTCCATATTGGCCTGTACTTTGAAGACAAAGCCTGCGACCTTCTTTTCCTCGGGCGAGATCTGCCGGGGTTCGGCGGACTGAATCTGCGGTTGCGGACCGTATGAGCCTATGCCTTCCATCAGCTCCTTAACCCCAAACGAGTTAATGGCCGAGCCGAACCAAATCGGAGTCATATGCCCCTCAAGCACTGCCTGCGGGTCCATGGCGGGCAGCAGCTCGCGTGCCATCTCAACTTCTTCCAGGAACTTTTCCAACAGATGCTCGGGCACGTGTTCGGCCAGTTTCGGGTCGTCCAACCCGTTGATCTCGATGCTTTCGGCCACCTTGTTACGGTCGGCACGGTCCATCAGTTCCAGCCGGTCGCGCAGCATGTCATAGCAGCCGACGAAGTCACGACCCGCGCCAATCGGCCACGCGGCGGGCGTGACGTCGATGGCCAGCATTTCCTGAATTTCGTCGATGATCTCGAACGTATCGCGGCTTTCGCGGTCCATCTTGTTACAGAAGGTCAGGATCGGCAGATCGCGCAGGCGGCAAACTTCAAACAGCTTCTGCGTCTGGCTTTCTACACCTTTCGCACCGTCAATCACCATCACCGCCGCATCCACGGCGGTCAGCGTGCGATAGGTGTCTTCCGAAAAGTCCGAGTGTCCGGGTGTATCCACCAGATTGAACCGGAAGGTGTCATAGTCAAACGACATGGCCGAGGCCGAGACCGAGATCCCCCGATCCTTCTCCATCTGCATGAAGTCCGATCGTGTGCGGCGCGCCTCACCCTTGGCACGCACCTGGCCCGCCATCTGGATCGCACCCCCATATAGAAGGAACTTTTCAGTCAGGGTCGTCTTGCCCGCATCCGGATGCGAAATGATGGCGAATGTCCGACGCCGCGCGATCTCCGGCGGCAATACAGGTTGGTTCGTGGCGGTATCAAGCATGAGCGCGCGTATAGGCGGGGAAACCTGCCGAGGCAAGACAAAGGGGGTGTTCCGAATCGGATCGCTATGGCAAAAAGAACATAAAGTGAACAAAAAAGTGGAGTGGAGCAATGAATTTGAAAGAAATAGCTCTGGAACTTGTGGCCGGATGCCGAGAAAACCGGACAACCGAGAATCTGGGCAAGATCTATGCAGCAGATGCTGTTTCGGTCGAGGCTGTGGATGATCAGGGTATGGGGCGGGAAGCCCATGGCCTGGATGCGATCCGGGGCAAACATGCTTGGTGGGACAATGCCACCGAGGTCAGCGACTTCAGCGCCAGCGATCCAATGTTACACGGCGATGACCGCTTTGCCGTGATTTTTAAGGTTCAGGGCAAATTCAAAGAAACCGGTGAGAGCTTTGATATGAACGAAGTCGCCATCTACCACGTCGCTGATGGCAAGATCGTGCGGGAAGAGTTCTTCGACTAAGCGTTGATCGTGCTTGAAAAATCCGTTTCTAGCCTTCCTTGCCGGACCGGTGCTAGATGTTTGGCAAGAATTGGTTGGGAGGGTTAGAATGGATCTTGGAATTCACGGAAAACGCGCACTGGTATGCGCCAGCAGCAAAGGGCTCGGTCTGGGCTGTGCCGAGGCTCTGGCGGGTGCTGGTGTAAACTTGGTGATGAACGCGCGCGGGGCTGAGGCGCTGGTAACCGAGGCCGCGCGCATTCGTGCGGATCATGGTGTTTCGGTCGAAACCGTTGCCTGTGATGTGACCAGTCCTGAGGGACAGGCGCAGGTGATCGAAGCCGCGCAGGGGGTGGATATTATGGTGACCAATGCGGGTGGACCGCCCCCCGGCTTGTGGTCGGATTGGGATCGGGAAGATTTCATCAAGGCGCTGGACGCCAACATGCTGACGCCGATTGCCTTCATGAAAGCCCTGTTGCCGGGCATGATGGACAAAGGCTGGGGCAGGGTGGTCAACATCACCTCGCAATCCGTGCGCGCGCCGATTGCGGTTCTGGGGCTGTCGAATGCCGCGCGGACAGGGCTGACCGGGTATGTGGCCGGAACAGCGCGGCAAGTTGCGCCGCATGGCGTGACGATCAACAATCTGTTGCCGGGAATTCACGCCACAGACCGGGCGAATTCGCTGGATGGCGGGGTTGCGGCGCAAAAGGGCATCTCGATGGATGAGGCGCGCGCCGAACGTGCCGCAACGATTCCCGCGCGCAGGTATGGGACACGGCAGGAGTTTGGCGCGACCTGTGCTTTCCTGTGTTCGCAGCACGCCGGTTTTGTCGTCGGGCAGAACATCCTGCTGGATGGCGGCGCAACCAATTTGACGATGTAACAATGGCACAGGCTTTTTCGCTGAAGGATCAGTTGTTTAACGCCGAAAAGACTCGCTACCTTGCGGGTCTGTTCGCCGATGCCGACCCGTCCTTTGATGCAGGTGCGTTCGAGGCGCGGGTTATGTCCCGGCTTCTAGAGCTTGAATTGAAGGAGCGTATGGCGTGGATCGCCGAGTGTTTGCAGTACGCCGTTCCCGGCGATTTGCCAGATGTCGCGCCCGTCATCCTTAGTGCCCTGCCACCGCCATTGGATCCCGACAAAACGGATGATGATTTTGGCGATTTCATCTTTGCGCCCCTGGGGGATTGGGTGGTTTCTATCGGGTTGGATCATCCCGAACTGGCGTTGGATGTGATCGAAGAACTGACACAGCGCTTTTCGATGGAATGGGCTATTCGTCCGTTCCTCAACCAACATCCCGATCAGGTCATGGAACGCATGGATCGGTGGTGTGGGCATGACAGTTACCACGTGCGCCGTCTTGTCAGCGAAGGCACGCGGCCGCGTTTGCCCTGGGGGCAGGCGATCGGGCTCGGCCTGAACGATCCGCTGCCATTGCTGGACCGGTTGCATGGGGACAAGACGCGCTATGTCACGCGGTCGGTCGCGAACCACTTGAACGACATCACCAAGAAAGACCCAGAACTTGTTCTGAACCAGTTACAGACCTGGCAGAAACAGGATCAGCAGCACCGGGATGAGTTGGACTGGATGACAGCGCATACGCTGCGGGGGTTGGTGAAATCCGGGCACCCGCAGGCGATGAAGATGCTGGGCTATGACCCGGATGCTAAGGTTGCGGTGGACGTTCAGGTGAATGGCTCGCCCCGGATCGGTGACGCGCTTGAGTTCTCAGTCGATTTGACCGGAGCCTCGGGGCAGCCGGTGCTGGTTGACTATATCATTCACTTTCAACGCCCGGGCGGGAAAACAACTGCAAAGGTGCATAAGCTGAAACAGTCGGTTTTGAAGGACGGGCAACTCTCGCTGACCAAGCGCCACAAGCTGAAGGCAGACGCTACCACATTCAAACTGGTGCCCGGCGCGCACAGGTTAGAGGTTCAGGTGAATGGCAAAGTTTGTGCGGGTGTGAATTTTGAACTGCTGGGGTAAGCCATCCCCTCGCCCCTCACGCTTTTGTCAAAACAGGTTCTAGCGGATTGCGCAGCACCTATACCTGCTTTAGCTGAGAGACATTCGAGAACAAAGGAGCACCGGGATGAAGCATGAATCCGTACAGAACTATTATGGTGAAGTGCTGCAAGGCAGTGCCGATCTGCAAACCAATGCCTGCTGCACACCGGATGACATGCCAGATCACCTTAAGGGTATTCTGTCGCAAATTCATGATGATGTGCTGACCCGTTACTATGGCTGCGGATTGATCGCGCCGCTGGATCTTGAAGGGATGCATATTCTTGATCTGGGATGTGGCGCAGGACGGGACGTCTACGCTCTGTCCGCGATGGTGGGCGAAAACGGTCGCGTTGTTGGCGTCGACATGACCCCCGAACAGCTGGACGTGGCGCGCGCGCATCAAGACTATCACGCAAAGACCTTTGGTCATGCGAGCAGCAACGTGGAATTCCATCACGGCTTTATCGAAAAGCTGGAGGAACTGGACCTTGCGCCCGGTTCCTTTGACATCATCGTGTCAAACTGCGTGATCAATCTGGCCACCGATAAAGAGGCTGTTCTGAGAGGAGCGCACCACCTGCTAAAAGACGTTGGCGAGATGTATTTCTCGGATGTGTATGCCGATCGCCGCGTGCCAAAAGCGATGGCCGAAGATGAGGTGCTGTATGGTGAGTGTCTATCCGGCGCACTGTATTGGAACGACTTCCTGTCTATGTCGCGTGCTGCTGGCTTTGGCGACCCACGCCGGGTGACGCATCGCCCGCTGACCATCGAAAACCCCGCGCTGGAACAGCGCGTGGCCCCGTTGAACTTCCTGTCGGCCACGTATCGTCTGTTCAAACTGCCCGAACTGGAACCAGCCTGTGAAGATTATGGCCAGGCCGTCATCTACAAGGGCACGGTGCCACACGCACCGCATGAGTTTGCGCTGGATGATCATCACATAATCGAGGCCGGCAAGGTCTTTCCGGTTTGCGGTAATACTTGGATGATGCTGAAAGACACCCGCTTTGCCCGGCACTTTGAGTTCATAGGCGATTTCTCGACCCATTATGGCATTTTCGAAGGCTGCGGCGGAGAAAGCCCGTTTGAAGCCAACGGCGAGGTTGCTTCCGGCGGCTGTTGCTGAGGTTGTCGGACCTAATAAGGCGCGATCTGGAAGCTTTCGGTAAACCTGTCGAACTAGGTTGGCAGGTTCTTTTGACATAGTGTCCGCTTTGCGGACAAAGCGGACTTTTGAGATTGGATAAGGCATGTCCGCTTTGCGCCTGGTCCTCAACCTTGGCGTCAGGATGTCTGAAAGCGCACTTGACCTACCCTGCGCTCATGTTTCCCAAGGAGGCTTTGCGCCAATCTCCGCGACCAGAAAGTCCATGAACACCCGCACTTTCGGGGACAATACGTTGGACTTGGGATAGATCAGCCACAAGACATTGTCTTCACTGGCCTCAAAGCTTGGAAGAACCCGTATCAAACGGCCTGACTTCAGTTGGTCATGCACGCTCCATAGAGCGTTCAATGAAATACCTGCTCCAGCAAGCGTGGCGCGGACCTGGCTTTTACCGTCATCGATAATCAATTGACCCTTCGCAGATGCAGGATCGAAAATGGCGTTCTCGCCTTCCGGCCCTGTCAGTGGCCGCGGCTGGAGGTTTTGGAAAGCGATCAGACGGTGGCTTTTCAAATCGGCTGGTGTTTCGGGAACGCCGTGCTTGTCGAGGTAGTGTGGCGCAGCACAAAGAATACGCTGGTCATCAGCCAGTTTGCGGCCCTTCAGGCTGGTGTCGACGAGTGGCGCGTTCCTGAGTGCTAGATCATAGCTTCCTTCGATCAGGTCGAACTGCACATCCGACAGGCGCAGATCGAGCTTGAGATCGGGGTGCTGTTCAAGGAACTTAGGCAGGATTGGCGCGATGTAGAGCTGAGCAAAGCTGCTTGGCGCGGCAAAACGCAATGTACCCTTGATCGTTGTCGTTTGCTTACCCAACGCAGCAAGTGCTGCCTCTTCCTGCGCAACGATCTCGCGGGCGAAGGGCAGGAAATCGGCTCCTTCAACCGACAGCGACACTTTGCGCGTCGTGCGGTGCAAAAGCTCGGAACCCAGGTTCTGCTCCAGCTTGGCAAGCCTTGCGCTGGAGACCGCTGGGACCATGCCCAGGTCACGCCCCGCAGCGCTGATGTTCAGCAATTCTGCCGCCCTTACAAACAATCGAAGCGCATCTGTGTCTAAGCCCATTATATTCAATATCCGAATTATAAATCCATAATTGAGCAGTTTATCTGCAGTCTGATCGAAGTTAAATCCCTTTCACAGACACAACAGAGCTTATGCAGGAGGCGCAAATGACACGGACAGCCACAGTCAACTACCATGTTCACAAGTCTTATCGGCAAGCCTTTGAACTTGATGCTGGCGGGATCGCAGGCAACCTGATTTCCCCTGAACTGGCAGCGACATCTGTTGTGCTAGCGGACAACCGCACAACGACTTCTTCAGTTTCATTTGCGTGTGATGCCGTTGAAATCACGTCACTGAAAACGCAGGTCCGAGACTTTGCAGGCGACGGCTGGAAACCGATTTACGATACGGAACTAAAGGCGATGCTGCAGGACAGGCTGGGTGCGCGAGAGGTTGTGGTTTTTGATCACACCGTCCGGGTGGATGACCCCGAAGCAACGCGTAAACCGGCGCGCAATGTCCACAGTGACTACAGTAGAAATGGAGCCGAGAAACGCCTCGTCGATCTGTTGGGCGTCGAGACCGCAGCGGAATGGGCGCAAGGACACTATGCCTTTGTCAATGTATGGCGTCCTGTGGATCATCCTATAAACTCGGCACCCCTAGGCTTTGTTCGCCCGTCGTCCGTTGACCCGTCTGACTGGATTCTGCTGGACCTGGTCTATCCCGACCGCAAGGGGCAAATCATGGGGCTGGTGGGAAATCCTGATCATGAATGGATATATCAATCCAAGATGACGCCGGATGAGGTCGCAATCTTCAACATCTATGACAATCAAGGACTACCGTCGATTGCGCATAGCGCGCTCGATATGGTCGAGGATCCAAACGTCACTACCATTCGCAAAAGCATCGAGAGCCGCACTTTGGTGCGCTATTGAAGGAGGGCCAGATATGTTGGATGAAATGCAGCCGACTGGGTTTGCCCAAGTCAACGTGGCCTACAACCGAGTGTTCCGTCCCGGGCGACTGAGTGTTGGCCTTGTGTTGCCTCTCGAAGCATATGCCGTCGGCGCAGAACCAACGCTACGGGATCATCTGGAAGCGGCTCAGAAAGCCGAGGAACTTGGGTTTGCAGCACTTTGGCTGCGGGATGTGCCTTTCAATGTTCCAAGCTTCGGTGATCCCGGCCAAATCTTCGATCCGTTTGTCTATCTGGGTGCGCTGGCAGCAGTGACGGGCCGGATTGCGCTTGGAACATCGAGTGTGATCCTGCCATTACGTCACCCCGCTCATGTCGCCAAGGCGGCAGCGACGGCTGATGTGCTGTCGGGTGGGCGTCTGCTGTTGGGTGTTGCTTCTGGTGATCGCCCTGAGGAATACCCGGCGATGAACCAGAGCTATAATGACCGTGGGACGCGTTTCCGCGATAGCTTTGGATACATCCGTGCGGTTGGATCGGCTTACTCCAAGCATGAAAACGCACTGGGCAAACTGCCTGGCGAGATTGACCTATTGCCAAAGCCGCACGGAACGCGCCTGCCGATGCTCATAACAGGTGGCAGCCAGCAAACACCCGATTGGGTGGCGCAGAACGGAGATGGTTGGATGACCTATCCGCGCAGCGTGGTGGCTCAGGGCCAAGTCATTGCAGACTACCGGCGACTCGTGAAAGCAGCAGGCCAACTGGATAAGCCTGTCATGCAATCGCTCTATGTCGATGTCGTTGCCGACCCCGCTGCGCCTCCGCGCCCGATCCACCTTGGGTTTCAGTCTGGCACCAACTTCCTGCGCAGCTATCTGCACGAGATTAAAACGCTCGGGGTCAATCACGTCGCGCTGAACCTAAGGTTCAATCAAGCGCCCATCTATACAACCCTCGAACATCTGGCGGACACTGTGCTGCCTGACTTTTCCTGAAGGATCAGACCGATGAAAAAGACTATTCTCATTACAGGTTCAACCGACGGCATTGGCCTGCTGACAGCAAAGAAGCTGGCAGCCGATGGGCACAAAGTGCTCTTGCATGGTCGCAGTTTACCCAAATTGGAGAGTGCTGCCACCGAAGTCGGCGGCGATGTCGAAACCTATGCCGCTGATCTGAGCGATCTGTCCGCGGTGCGAAAACTGGCCGAAAGCGTGCGGGCCAAGCATGGCAAACTGGATGTGTTGATCAACAACGCAGGTGTGCTGAAAGCCCCGCAAACCGTGCTTGAAAATGGTCAGGATATTCGCTTTGTCGTAAACACCCTTGCGCCATATCTGCTGACCGAATTGCTCTTGCCGATCATTCCTGCCGACGGGCGTGTGGTGAATCTGTCATCGGCGGCACAGGCCCCGGTGAACCTTAAGGCAATGCAGGGTAATGTGCCGCTGGCGGATATGGAAGCCTACGCCCAAAGCAAGTTGGCGATCACCATCTGGACCCAGAATTGGGCTAAGTCGCAAGCCGGAGCACCAGTTATGGTGGCTGTAAATCCCGGATCACTTTTGGCCTCCAAAATGGTGAAAGAGGGCTTTGGCGTAGCTGGGAACGACATGACCATAGGCGCTGATATTCTGATTGATGCGGCATTGGGAGAGCGGTTCGCCAATGCTTCCGGCGCTTATTTTGACAATGACAGCGGAGGCTTCGCGGATCCGCATGCCGCAGCACTGGACAAAGGTCACGTTGCCGACGTCATGAACACCATCAGAGGTTTGATTAGCCAGACCAACTGACCCGCGCGGCGCTAAAGCGCCAGCCACTTCCAACTTTAACACTCCCTTACCCTCACGCGTGCTGCGTCGAGGCCCAAGAAAGGACTGCCTGATGAAATACGAGAGCTTTCAAACCTTTGACGTAGCCGTTGAGAACGGCATCGCCACAGTGACATTCAACTTTGGCTCTGTGAACGTGCAAGGCCAAGAAATGCTGGCCGATCTCAACAGTCTGGCCATGCGCTTAGAGCGCGACCGCGACACCAAAGTCGTGATCTTTCAATCTGCCAACCCGGAAATCTGGGTCTGCCACTATGACACCGACCTGCTCAAGGACATGTCGACTGAGGCGGTATCCCGCGAAGATGCTCAGCTCTTGGACCTGCAGTCAGTCTGCGAACGCATCAGCAAGGTGCCGCAGGCCACCATCGCGAAGCTCGAAGGTTTTGCACGCGGAGGCGGGCACGAATTAGCGTTGGCGCTCGACATGCGCTTTGCCACGCGGGGAAAGTACAAGTTCATGCAGATGGAGGTCGGAATGGGCATCCTGCCCTGCGGCGGTGGCGCCTCGCGCATGGCCCGTCAAACCGGCCTTGGCAAAGCGCTTGAGATCATCCTGAGCGCGCAGGACTACGACGCGGATGATGCAGAGCGTCTGGGCACCATCAACAAAGCTTTGGAGCCGGATGAAATAGGCCCGTACGTGACAGCGCTGGCCGAGCGGATAGCACAGTTTCCAGCAGAGTCGATCAATGCCTGCAAACAGATGGTCTATGAATCGATCGACAAGCCAATTGATGAAGCGCTGAAAGCCGAAGCCTATTGGCTTTATCAGGCGACCAGCAAGACCCCAGCCGTCAAACGTTTCACCATCGCTGATGAACAAGGTCTGGAACACGACATCGAGAACCAGCGCAAATGGGGCGATCTGGTGATGCAGGTTCAGGACATCAACTGACCACCCCGAAACACAATGATCTTGTCAGGCGTGCATTGTTACGATGTGCGTCTGATGCAACATCCCAAAGGAACACCTTAATGAAAGCATTGGTTTTAACGCCTATGGATCCGACGCGCCGTTCGCGCTTACTGAAATGCCTGACCCTGTCACGACATCCGGATATGTAGTTGTCAAAGTGGCCGCGACCAACGTCAACACCGTCGATACAATGATCCGAGGCATGGGCGCGGACCTATCTCTGTCCACCAAATTACTAGCTGTGCTTGGCATGGATTTTGCTGGCACAATCGTCGCAATTGGCGAAGGCGTCAGAGATTTTGCCATAGGCGATGAGTTATATGGCTGTGACGGTGGGTTGAGGGACATCCCGGGCTCTCTCGCAGAGTGCATTAGTGCAGATGCCCGCCTTATTGCATACAAACTCAAGACGCTGAGGATGCGAGACGCCGCAGAGCTGCCTCTCGTCGGTATCACCGCCTACGAAGGGCTGAGCCGTGCTGGTGGTGGCGAAGGGCAGACCGTGCTGGCGCAAGGCGGTGCCGTTGGCGTTGGTGTTATTGCCATCCAAATCGCCTGTCACCCTGATGCCAAAGTGTCCGTAACAGGCCGCGGCGCAGATCAGGTGGCCCTGATCGAGAACCTCAGGGGGCGTCCATTGGATTTCACAATGCAACAAATCGAGGACTATGTGGTAGAGCATACCGATGGCATGGGATTCGATGTGGTTTTCGACAGCGTGGGTGGGCCGAACCTGACGAACTCGTTCGAAGCCGCCAAGCTCAATGGCCATGTCGCCTCAACGGTCGAGATTGATTCGACGCCTGTGCATTTCAAAGGTCTGTCTCTGCACTTCGTCTTCATGTTGATCCCGCTGAATCGCAATATCGGACGGCAAACCCATGGTGACATCCTGAGGATATTGGCCGACATGGCAGATGCGGGCGGGCTTAGACCAGTAGTCGACGAGTAAAGGTTTGGTTGGGCCGATGTCAGTGCAGCTCATACGCAATTGACTAGTGGATCTGCGGTCGGCCAAGTCGTTGTGGAGCTGTGACAAGATTCGGCTGGGATTGGTGCGCATATTGACCTTGCGCACCAACTCAGTTTGAGCTGCAATTGATATCGCCTATCAGTGCTTGGCTGGCTTTAGTGCAAATTGCAGCATAGGTTGCTTTAGGGCTCGCTGCGGACGTTGCGCCAGAAGGTTGGGTACGTAGACTGCATCCAGCGACGGGCTCTGTTTCTGTTGCGCACGGGGCTCGAAGTGTTCGGCACAGCAGTTCCTAAGTCTGTTTGCGTTCCGCAAGTGACGAAAGAAAGTGAGAGTCTCCGATGGTATGTCCCAAACCTCCGTATGCAGGCGCCTGCCTTTGTGGTGCTGTGCGGGTCAAAGTGACCGCGTCGCCGCTTTTGACCCTGGCGTGTCATTGTCGCGATTGTCACAAATTCAGCGCGAGCGCGTATTCTCTCACGACGATGTTTCCTAGCGACAGTTTCTCTTACACTGGCGAAGTGATCAAAGGCGGTCGCCATTCAAGCGGACGGACGCATTATTTTTGTGCGTCGTGCCTGAATTTCATCTATTCCCGGATTGAAGGGGCGGATTGGCGAGTTAACCTGCGGACGTCAGTGCTGGACCAAGCCGCGTCGTTCGAACCGTTCGTGGAATTGATGACTGATGAAAAGATGCCTTGGGTGGATGTGCCCGTCGTTCACAGTTTCTCTCAGTTTCCTCAGTCACTCGACGACTTACAAACGCTTCTGGATGGCTACGCCGAATGGTGGCAGAGGAGCGGAGGAACAGATGAGCCAACGCGGCGATCATAGCCACCGGCCATCCCATATACGGCATTGGTCAATCTAGGCTTGGAATTGGCATCATGTCGTTTCCGGAACAAGGTGGGCTGAGGCGTGTTGCGCACGTAAGCTGATCGCTTGCGCCTGAGGGGCGGGATTGCTATCTCGGCCCAAGCCCGATGAAATTGATCGGGAAAGGCAACGGGGTCCATTGGTGACAGAGAACGCAGCTCCTCCTCGGTTGGAAATTCGAAATCTGGTCGCCCGGTATGACGGGCGGGTTGTGGTGGATGATGTTTCACTGACCGTGCAGGCGGGGCAGGTGACCTGTTTGCTGGGCCCGTCTGGTTGCGGAAAATCCACGACGCTGCGAATGATCGCGGGTGTCGAGATGCAGGAAAGCGGCCAGATCTACGTCGATGGCAAGCTGATTTGCGACACGGTGTTTCGGGTGCCGCCCGAGCGGCGGGAAATTGGCTTGATGTTTCAGGACTTTGCCCTGTTCCCGCATCTGAGCGTAGCCAACAACGTGGCGTTTGGCCTTAAGGGCAGTAAAGACGATAAACGCGCCCGCGTGGAACAGCTGTTGGCCAAGGTCGATCTGATGCGCTTCATCGACGGGTTTCCGCATCACCTGTCGGGGGGCGAGCAGCAGCGTGTCGCGCTAGCACGTGCGCTGGCCCCGCGTCCGCGCATCATGCTGATGGACGAGCCCTTCTCGGGGCTCGATAACCGTTTGCGCGATGGTATCCGTGACGAAACGCTGGCAATCCTTAAGGAAGAAGACGCTGCTGTTCTGCTGGTCACGCACGAACCGGAAGAGGCGATGCGCATGGCCGATGAGATTGCGTTGATGCGGGGCGGGCGTATCGTGCAGCAAGGCGCGCCCTACAATGTGTACACACGCCCCGCGGATAAAGCCGCGGTCTCATTTTTCAGCGATGTCAACGTGTTGCGATCGCAAGTTAACGGGGCATTGGCCGAGACACCTTTTGGTCAATTCCTGGCGCCAGGGGTTCCGGACGGAACAGATGTCGAGATTGTCTTTCGCCCGCAACATATCAAGCTGGATTTCGACCGTAACGGCAAAGGTCCCCTGCCGACGGCCACGGACGGAGTTGCCGCACGCGGTGTTGTCGAGCGGGCCCGGTTTTTAGGCAATGAAAGCCTCGTCGAGTTCCGTATGGACTATGACGGCTCGATCCTAAGGGCAACGGTTCCGAACGTGTTCGTTCCGGGTCCGGGGAGGGTCATGTGGCTAACCATTCGACGTGACAGGTGTTTTGTATTTCCGGTCTGACAGGGTTTGCCCCGCAGTTTCCAACTAAGTGGTGCGCGAAAGCCGCAGATTGTGGCGGCGCGTCGCTTGCTGCAACGCGGTGGCGCGTCTATCAAGGGCCAAACGCGGGGGTGGAACGGGCATGCGTATTCTTCTGACCAACGATGATGGGATTAACGCTCCGGGGTTGATCACGCTCGAGGCAATTGCAGCGGATCTGGCCGGACCCGACGGTGAGGTCTGGGTGGTTGCACCCGCATTCGAGCAATCGGGCGTTGGGCATTGCATCAGCTATACCCATCCCATGATGGTCGCAAAACTGGGGGACCGCCGATTTGCCGCCGAAGGCTCACCCGCGGATTGCGTTTTGGCCGGGTTGCACGACGTGATGACCGAATGCCCGCCGGATCTGGTGTTGTCAGGGGTGAACCGGGGCAACAACTCGGCCGAAAACACGCTGTATTCGGGGACAATCGGTGGCGCGATGGAGGCCGCTTTGCAAGGTGTGCCCGCAATCGCCCTGTCGCAGTATTTCGGACCGCGCAATCTGGGTTTGGAAGACCCGTTCGAGGCCGCCAAGCGGTTTGGCGCCGATCTCGTGCGCCGCATTTTGGACGCCACACCAGACGAGCAGGGCGATTACAGGCTGTTCTACAACGTGAACTTTCCACCGGTTCCAGCCGATGAAGTTTTGGGCACTCGTGTCGCGCCGCAGGGCTATCGCAAGGATACCCGCTTTTCGGTCGAGCCGCACAGCTCGCCTTCTGGGCGACGGTTTCTCTGGATTAAGGGCGGATACCAGCACAACCCAACCGCGCCGGGAACAGATGCCGCCGTCAATCTGGAAGGATATATCTCGGTCACACCGATGCGTGCCGACCTGACGGCCTATGATACGCTGGAGGCGTTGAAGTCGATCGAATGAGCGGACTGGACCCAGAAACAGTGATGCAATTCCTGTTCGCCCTACGCAAGCGGGGCGTGACAGATGCGCGTGTTCTGGCTGCGATGGAAAAGGTTGACCGAGGCCGGTTTGTTACTGGCCTGTTCGCGGACCGGGCCTACGAAGATATGCCACTGCCCATCGCATGTGGTCAGACGATCAGCCAGCCTTCAGTTGTGGGGTTGATGACTCAGGCCCTGGACGTGCGCCCACGCGACACGGTGTTAGAGATTGGCACCGGGTCGGGGTATCAGGCAGCCGTCCTGTCCAAGCTGGCGCGCCGTGTCTACACAGTCGAGCGTCATCGGCGTTTGGTAGACGAAACCGGCAAGCTGTTCAGCGAAATGGGGCTGACCAATATCACTTCGATGTTGTCAGATGGATCCTATGGTTTGCCCGAGCAGGCACCGTTTGACCGGATCATTGTAACAGCCGCCGCCGAGGACCCGCCAGGACCGCTCTTGGCGCAGCTTAAAATCGGGGGTATCATGGTGCTACCCGTGGGACAGTCGGATGCGGTGCAGCAGCTTATCAAGGTGACGCGTACCGAGGACGGTCTGGACTATGACGAATTAACGTCTGTTCGTTTTGTGCCTCTGCTTGAGGGGCTTGGGAAGGACGAGACGTAAAGGACGTATCGAATTGGTCGCCGGAACCCCGGAAAACAGGGGCAGGCGTTGAGGACAAAATGATGAGAGCAGTTTCCAAATCAGCGATACGCCGCTGTGCGACAGGGGTTGCCGCACTGGCGGTCTTGGCCGGGTGCGAAGGTCCGTTGGACTATGATCTGCGCGGTGAAGTCGGCGGATTTTCGACATCGCCAGCCGCGCTATCCGCAACTGCCAACAGGCCAGCACCGGATGGGCGCGGCGTTATCACCTATCCCAACTATCAGGTCGCCGTTGCCCGCCGGGGTGACACGGTTGCAGATGTGGCCGCCCGTGTGGGCCTGCCCGGAGGGGAACTGGCCCGGTTCAATGGCCTGCAACCCAATGACGGGCTGCGTGATGGCGAAATCCTTGCCCTGCCGCGATCGGTCGGCGGTGCGAGTGGCGTAGACATTGCCACAATTGCTGGCACAGCGATTGATCAGGCACCCGATTCTAGCGGTGTTCAGACGACGACATTGGAGCCCGCCAAGCCCAAAGCCACCACGGCGCCCGTGCAGCCCGGTCCAGAGCCGACGCGACATAAAGTGAAACGTGGCGAAACCGCCTATACGATTTCGCGCCTGTACAACGTACCGGTCGAGTCGCTGGCCGAATGGAACGGGCTGGGGCCCGATTTCGCAATCCGGGAAGGGCAGTACCTGCTTATTCCCGTCAAGGACCAGGCGGCCCCTCGGCAAACCGCAGCGGCTGCTCCGGTTGCTGCGACCGAGGTGACTCAGCCGGGACAGGGCTCACCCACACCGACCCCGCCTAGTGCGACACAACCATTGCCGGAAGAAAAGATTGAGGCGGCTGAGGCGCCGGATGTCACAGCCGAGGCGCCCAGCAATTCCACCGGATCAGGGGCGTTGTCTCTGCCTGTGTCGGGTAAGATCATTCGGACCTACGACAAGGGCAAGAACGAAGGCATCGATATCGCAGCTGCCCCGGGGACCTCGGTTGAAGCGGCCGAAGCAGGAACAGTTGCGGCCATCACGGCGGATGCAGACCAAGTGCCAATCATAGTGGTCAAGCACACCAACGATCTGCTGACCGTTTACGCCAATGTCGAAGGCATCACCGTCAAAAAGGGTGATCGGGTTCGGCGCGGTCAAAAGATCGCTGCGCTGCGCGGTGGCGACAATGCCTATGTACACTTCGAAGTGCGTAAAGGATTTGAATCTGTCGATCCCGAGCCATATCTGAAGTGATCTCGGTGCCGCCCGTACCCGGCCATCTCGCTGATAAAGCTTCGAAGATAATCACGCGGTATCAGGCGGTTGGGTCATAGTCACTCAACTGTTTTCCGGGCTCGTCCGCAAAGACTTCGGGCATAGGTGTGACGGTTTCGATCAGGTCGATACGGAAGACGCGAAAGCCATCTCGCAATTCGCACCAGGCGGTCAGCGTCCAAACTCGCCCCCAGTATTCCATATGGAGGGGGCGGATCACGCGATCTGTCAGAACACCGTCGATACGGCGATAGGACAAGCGTAGTTTTTGACGGGATTTGATCGCCGCTCGGATCGGGGCCATATGGGCCAGCCCACGCGCGGCATCTGCAAAGGGATAGACGGCGAATTTCCAGGTATCGGCCTCGGCCACGACCTGTGTCGGCAGCACAGCATCGATCTTGTCGGCAAGCGACCCCGCAGCCGCCTTCAGGTCGGGATCAGCTGCCTCGGCCACAATGGCCATGCCAAGATTCAGCGCTTCAAGCTCGGCGGGTGTCAGGTTCAGCGGGGGCAGGGTGATCTGCTCGCGCACCATATATCCCACACCACGCTCGCCCTCGACCGGAACGCCCGAAGCAACCAACGTGTCCATGTCGCGATAGATCGTGCGGACCGACACCTCAAGCCGGTCTGCAATGTCCTGCGCGCGGTGTAATTTGCCGTCGCGCAGGATCTGAATGATATCAAACAGTCGATCAGTGCGGCGCATTTGCTTTCCTCGGGCGCGCCGCCCTGTCCGTTACGATGTCATATTCCATAGCACATGCTCATGTCTGACCTGAACGCTGTCTGGCTGCATAGTGGCCATCAGGGCCGAGGCAAAATTCTGCTCCGGGAATTGCGCGGCGGCATCTTTCGCGGACTGCATGTCCTGCCAAATCACATAATCGGTCCATTGACCTTCCTCGCCCAGACTGAGCTGACGGTGCATAAAGCCGGGCGCTGAACGCACGAACTCTTCCGAGGCCTGACTGAGTTTCACGAACTCTTCCGAGGTGGTGCCATTGGCCAGCTTGAATGTTACAATTTCTGCGACTTGGGTCATCTGAGTCTCCGTTGACTGGGTTTAGATGCCCTAGACCTAGCCACCATCAACTGACATAAACCTGTCAGTTGAAAAAGGCGAGCCCTTAGAAAATGCCCAAACTCATCAATTTCGGGCCCTCCAATGCCTCAGATCTCTTTCTGCAGAGCGCTTTGGGTCGTAAACACAACGCGAAAACAGATTTACGGCGCGCGTAGCGTCGACGCACTAGGAGAAAAGACATGCTTAACAATATCGGTTTACCCGGCATCCTGCTCATCGCAGTTGTGGTTCTGGTCCTGTTTGGACGCGGAAAAATCAGTTCGCTGATGGGCGAAGTCGGCAAAGGCATCACTTCGTTCAAGAAGGGTGTTAAAGAAGGCGTGGAAGAGGGCGAACAGGAAGCCTCGGAACTGGCCAAGGACGTCACGCCGGAAACCGAAAAAGACAAGGTCTAATTCTCAATGTTTGATCTGGGCATGACCGAGCTTCTGGTCATCGGCGTCGTCGCCCTGATTGTGGTCGGGCCAAAAGACTTGCCGGTGTTGTTCCGCAATGTTGGCAGATGGGTTGGCAAGGCGCGGGGCATGGCGCGTGAATTCAGCTCGGCGATGAACGATGCGGCTGATGAGGCCGGCGTGAATGAGATCAAAAAGGGGCTGAATGCCGCGACCAACCCGGTCGGGAGCGCGATGGACGGCGTGAAAGAGGCCGCGCAAGACATGGCCAAAAGCATCGATCCAACCAAGTTCGATCCAGACAGCGAAACTGGCAAGCTTGCGGCCGAACGGGCAGAACAGGCCAAGAAAATTCAGGCCACGACCGCCCGTGCTGCGGCCGAACGCAAGGCCAAAGAAGCTGCTGACGCACTGGCAAAGGCAGAAGAGGCCGAAGCCGCGCTGAACACTGAAAGCAAAACATGAGCAAGACCGACGAAATCGAGGATTCCTCGGCCCCTTTGATTGAACATCTGGCCGAACTGCGCACGCGGCTGATCCGGTCCGTCATCGCGTTTGTTATTGGCATCATCGTCGCGTTCACGGTGGCCGAACCGATCTTGCAATTTTTGGTGCAACCGATCGAGGCAACGCTGCGTGCCCTGGGTGATCCTGCGCCGACGCTGCAATATACGTCGCCTCAGGAATACTTGTTCACGCTGTTCAGGATCTCGATGGTGTTCGGGTTTGCGCTGGCGTTCCCGGTGATCTCGTACCAGTTGTGGCGCTTTGTGGCACCGGGGCTTTACAAGTCTGAAAAGGGTGCTTTCATGCCCTTTCTTGTCGCGTCACCGTTTATGTTCCTGCTGGGCGCATCCTTTGCGCAGTTTGTCGTTACGCCCTTGGCGATGCAGTTCTTTTTGGGCTTTGCAGATGTCAGCTCGATTTTCGCCAACCTGCTGTCAGCCACAAGTGGCGATGTACCTGAAGAAATCGTTGTTGTCCCTGAAACCGCTGAAGGCGTGAAAATCACCTTCTTTGGCAAGGTCAACGAGTCCTTGGACATCACACTCAAATTCATCATTGCGTTTGGCCTGTGTTTCCAGTTGCCAGTGTTGCTGACCCTTATGGGCAAAGCCGGGCTGGTCAGTGCCGAAGGCCTGGGCAGCGTTCGAAAATACGCGATGGTAGGCATCCTTGTCTTGGCTGCGCTGGTCACACCGCCAGATGTGATCACTCAGATCATCCTGTTTGTCGTGGTCTATGGTCTGTACGAGGTCTCCATCTTCCTGGTGGCACGTGTCGAGAAGAAGCGCGAAGAAAAACTGCGTGCCGACGGTTATTACGACGACGAAGCCGAGGCAGACGATGACCTGATGCAGGACTTCGAAGACGACAAGTAATGTGCTTGTGAAATTGGATCAGGCGCGCCCTTGTTTGGCGCGCCTTTTTCATGTGCAGCCCTTGTTGCGCGGGACGGAACATGATTGAAACCCTGCGAAATACTCCGGAGGAACCGATGGACGATCAAGCCCTGAATCGTATTGCCGACGCGTTGGAGCGTATGGCACCAGCACCTCTGGCCGCGCCCGATTTCAACGCCGCTTCGGCTTTTGTATGGCACGTGGATCCAGATCGGCTGGTGCCGGTTGCGCAGGTCAATCGGGTCGATCTGGACTTGCTGGTGGGCATCAATCGGTCGCGGGATACTCTGCTGGATAACACGCGTCGGTTCGCAACCGGCTTCAAGGCCAACAACGCGCTGCTTTGGGGCGCGCGGGGGATGGGGAAATCCAGCCTAGTGAAGGCGGTTCATGGCACGTTGCACGCGGATCATCCTGACCTGAAACTGGTGGAGCTGCAGCGCGAAGATATGGGCTCGGTCGCGCGCTTGCTAAACCACCTGCGCGCCGCGCCGCACAGGTTCATCCTGTTTTGCGATGATCTGTCTTTCAGCCATGATGACCAGCACTATAAATCGCTCAAAGCGGTTCTGGATGGCGGCATCGAGGGCCGACCCGAGAATGTGGTGTTCTACGCTACCTCTAACCGCCGCCACCTGATGCCAAGGGACATGATCGAAAACGAACGCTCCAGCGCGATCAACCCGTCCGAGGCGGTTGAGGAAAAAGTATCGCTGTCGGATCGTTTTGGCCTGTGGTTAGGCTTCCACCCCTGTGATCAGGACGAATATCTCGCCATGATCGACCGCTACTGCGCGGCTTATGGCGTTACTGTCGATGCGGAAATGCTGCGGGCTGAAGCCATTGAATGGCAAGCCACGCGCGGCGCGCGCTCAGGCCGCGTCGCTTGGCAGTTTTTTGTCGATCTGGCAGGTCGCAACGGCGTCTATATCGCATAACGCGCCGCTTCATCTGGCTAAAAATATCCCCGCCGGAGGCATGGCCCGAAGGGCCATTCCTAAATCTGAGCGAGAACTTGCGCGGCTGCGTCCGACGTGCTGGTAAGTGCATCGCGGTCTTCACCGGGATGAAACCGGGCCCGTACCGCCGTCGGCATAGGCGCAGGTTCGACGATCGAAACCCGAGGTCCGGTGCGCTCGGTCTCAGCTGCCCAGCTGCGCGCCAGGGCCATCTGGGTCGCTTTGGTCGCACCGTAAATGCCGTAGAATTTCTCTCCGGCTTTGGGGTCGTCAAAGAATACGGCATGCCCGGCCTCACCCAAAAGTGGTGCAACATACGGGATCAGGATTGACGTGGCATTGGCATTTGTATTGATCGCCTTGGTCCATTCCTTGGGGTCGACAAAATGCGCAGGCGTAAGGGCCGAGGTATGGATTGCGGTATGCAGCCACAGATCGATCTTGCCCCAACGATCATGAATGCCACGGCACAGGGTCGCCATGGCGTTGGGGTCCGTGATGTCCATCGGCGCCAAAGTGGCCGAGCCACCTTTGGCCTGAATGCGGTCGTCCAGCTCTTCCAGCCCGCCGGTTGTGCGGGCCACGGCGACGACGTGATAGTCGGGCACCAGCGCCTCGGCCAAGGCTGCACCCAATCCGCGAGAAGCCCCTGTGACAAGGGCGATTTTGGTCTGATCGGTCATGACTGCGGTTTGACCCGCCGCACGCGGGGCGTCAAGACGCGATTAGCTGCCGGGGATGGCGATCCGCTTGGTTTGGCCGCTTTGTCGCAGCATAATCCCATGTTCGTCGATGGCAACCACCGTGCCCGAGGCGACCCGGCTGCCGGTTTTCACCTCTTTCACACGGCCGGATGACAGTCGCATCAGAGCATGCAGGTCAGCTTTCGGCCCAAATATCCCCAGAACCGAGACCGAATTCTTTTTCAACGCGCCCTTTTGAGTGGCCGCGCTTTTGACAGTGGCGTTTGACATGAAATGCGGTCAGGGCAGGGCCCCAACCCCTTTTTGGTGAGTGGTGGTCAGGTGCCGGCTATCAAACGGGATAAGGGAACAAAAGACTGCCGCAGCGTCGCAAAATCTCATCTGACACGGGCTTTCTGGAACCCCTTGCTAGACCGTCATATTCTGGATGGCATCGTGCGCGGATTTCTACCGGTGACGGCAAATGGTCAGGCGAAACCGGCAATACATGCCGCGGCACTAGATATCCAAACGCATTGCGATTCGGGTCGAGACCGCCTGTCGATGCCGGTGATCAACCCGAGGCGAGCTTGGCTGCATTCCACGACCCGCCCGGAACTTGCATATCCTCCCGCTTTTTGCTGACGCGGGTGCTGTTTTCCAGGCTGTCCAGATAATCCGGGCTGACACTGCCGGTGATGTATTCGCCGTCAAAACACGAACAGTCAAACGCCTCGATGTCAGGATTGCCTTCTTTGGCGGACCAGATCAGATCGTCCAGATGCTGATAGAACAGGGCGTCTGCACCCAGTTCTTCGCGGATCTCTTCGATGTCTTTACCGTTTGCGATCAATTCGTGTTTTGTCGGCATGTCGATGCCGTAGACATTTGGATATTTCACCGGCGGTGAGGCGCTGGCGACGTAAACTTTCTTAGCACCTGCTTCCCGGCACATCTGAACGATCTTCTTGATTGTGTTCCCGCGCACGATCGAATCGTCGATCAGCAAGACATTGTGGTCTTTGAACTCCAAAGGAACCGCATTTAGTTTGCGTCGTACGGATTTCTGGCGTTCTTCCTGACCTGGCATGATGAAGGTCCGTCCGACATAGCGGTTCTTGACCAGACCTTCCCGATACGAAATGCCGGTGGCCTTGGCGACTTCCAGTGCCACAGGGCGGGCGCTGTCAGGGACCGGTATGATCCGATCGATCTCAAGCCCTGCGGCCTCAATCTGGCGTGCCAGCGTCTGGCCCATGCGCATTTGGGTTTTGTAAACGGATACACCGTCCAGCATCGAATCCGGACGCGCCAGATAGACGTATTCAAAGATACAAGGTGTCAGCTGGCCGTCGACTGCCTGGAACGTGTGCATGTTGCCGTCCAGATCGATCAGGATGGCCTCACCCGGCTTGACGTCCCGCAGCTTGTCAAAACCATTGATACCAAAAGCTACGTCCTCGGACGCAAATGCATAGTCGTCGCCTGCGCCATCGGCCTCACGTTTGGCAACTGACAGGGGGCGAATGCCATAAGGATCGCGGAAGGCCAGCATCCCGACGCCCGCCACCAGACAGATCACCGAATAGGCGCCCTGAACACGTTCCATAGTCATTTTGACCCCAGCAAAGATGTTGCGGATCGGGTCGGCGTTACCATTGACCTTGATCGCATCGGCGACTTTGTCGGCCATCACGTTCAGCAGAATTTCGGAATCCGACGTGGTCCGCAGGTGTCGGCTGTACTTGCCGGTGACCTTCTCGCGCTGCGCGGCGGTGTTGGTGATGTTGCCGTTGTGAACCAGATAGATGCCGTAGGGCGCGTTCACGAAGAACGGCTGCGCCTCAGACGCGCTGAGCGATCCTGCTGTTGGATAGCGGACATGGCCCATGCCGATTTTGCCCATAAGAGTCTCGGCATCGCTGGCATTGAAGACGTCCTTCACCAGACCGTTGGCCTTTTTCTCGCGGAAAAATTCGCCATTGTAAGTAACGATACCCGAGGCGTCCTGGCCGCGGTGCTGCAACATCAACAGCCCATCATAGATTTCCGCAAAGACATCATGTGTCCGGCTTGCGATCCCCAAAATCCCACACATGTACGGGCTCCAACTTCTATGATTTTTTGACGCGAGGTTTGACTGGCCGCCGGGATCGGATCATTTGCATCGAGGGCGCATAGCGCGTGATTTCTGCTGTTCTTGACGCCAAATAGGCGAACATCATAGCCGCGGCAGCAAATGAATACAGAAAGAACAAGATCGGCGGCTCCGATTCCGTGACGGGTTGGGTTCCACATAATGCCTAACAGCGGCGCTGTCATCAAAGGATCACAAACACCTATTGCCGCAGGTCACATTTGTGTTCGGCAAAGATACAGCACGAGGTTGGTGACATGCGCAAACATATATGCTGTCATGTTGATGCGTCGGTGCAATTCTTATTCCAAAGTCGCAGGCAGGGTTCGAGTATGTGGCAAAACAAACCTACCTATCGCAAAGAAGAAAAGCCCAAGCGGCGCTGCCATCGGTGCCAGGGTATGGGGCGGGCGCCCTGTCAGATTTGCAACGGGACGGGTGAAGTGATCAAAAGCCGCGATGTTTATGGCAAGCCGATCAGCAGCCGTTGTGATGGGTGTTTCGGGGTGAAATCAAGCCGTTGCACTGTCTGCGGCGGAGAAGGCTTCGTCTGAGTGCTGCGCAAGAAAAAGCCCGGTCAAACGCCGGGCTTAGATACAAACTTGTGAACTTGTGTAATCAGCTGTCGGAGGGTGCCGCTTCGGCAGGTGCCTCGGTACCAGCGGTACAGCTTGCCACCAGCTCTTCATACTGTTGTGTCACCCAGCCCAGAGCTTGTTCTGGGTTCTGCTCTTCGATTTGCGAGCTGAACTGTTCGAACACTTTGGCCGAGCGGCTTTCGTCAACGATCGTATAAGACTGACCGGTCATTACGGTGTCGTAGACAAAGAAGGCGATGGCCACCAACAGGATGCCGCGAGCAATACCGAAGAAGAACCCCAGCGCCTGATCCAGCCCGCCAAGCGCCGAGCGCTGCACCAGCGAGGAAAACAGCGGTGTGAAGATGCTGACCACGATCAGGGCAATTGCAAAGACGGCTGCGAAACCGGTGATCACCGACAATTCACAGCTGTCGCGCAGGAAATCTCCAACCACCGGGATTTCCTTGACCAGCGGTACCGCTTGTGGCGCGAAAATGAACGCCAGAACGGCGGCCGCGACCCAGCCTATGATGGCCATGACTTCGCGCATGAACCCGCGCGAATAGGCCAGCAGGCCCGACAGAACGATGATCAGGGCGACCACCCCGTCAATAATTGTAAAACCTTCCATGGCCCTCGCCTGTTCTTTTTTTCTGCCCCTCAGGGCGCGACCTTAACCTGCTCCGAAGGTTTCGCCAACAAACCCCACCAAATCAGAGGGTCGGGTGAGTGTCAGACCTGCCACAGTGCCGGTTTTGCCACCTGCCGGAGCAATCGCAGCTGTGAAACCAAGTTTTTGCGCTTCTTTCAACCTGTTTTCGGTCTGCGGGGCCGGCCTAAGTGCCCCAGATAGCGAGATTTCTCCAAAAACAACGGTATCAGCGGGCAGGGTCGTGTCTTCGCGCGCGCTCAATAGTGCGGCGGCCACTGCCAGATCGGCTGCAGGTTCGCCAATTTTCAACCCGCCGGCAACGTTGAGATACACATCAAGCCCGGCAAAGGGAATCCCGCAGCGGGCCTCGAGCACCGCGAGGATCATCGCCAACCGCCCGCTGTCCCAGCCTACAACGGTGCGGCGGGGTTGCGAATGCGGCGATGGGGCAACAAGGGCCTGTAGTTCCACCAGTACGGGCCGGGTGCCCTCGATCCCTGCGAATACAGCAGACCCCGGGCTTGGTGTGCCGCGTTCGGACAGGAAAAGTGCAGAGGGATTGGTGACCTGAGCCAGCCCCTTACCGGTCATCTCGAACACACCGATCTCGTCCGCCGGACCAAAACGGTTCTTGACGGCGCGCAGGATGCGGAACTGGTGGCCGCGTTCGCCTTCGAAATAGAGCACGGTGTCGACCATATGTTCAACAACGCGGGGACCCGCGATCTGGCCTTCCTTGGTGACGTGACCGACCATGATGATCGACACCCCGTGTCGTTTCGCAAACGTGGTCAATTCATGCGCTGCAGCACGAACTTGTGACACCGAGCCGGGGGCACTGTCGACATTGTCGGCCCACATGGTCTGGATCGAATCGATAATAGCGAGGCCGGGTTTCTCGGCCTCAAGCGTGGTCAGGATATCGCGCAGGTTGGTTTCGGCCGCCAGTTGCACCGGCGCGTCCTCGAGCCCAAGGCGCCGGGCGCGCATCCGAACCTGAGCGCTGGCCTCTTCGCCCGAGACATAGATTGTTTTGACGCCGGCCCGCGCAAACCGAGCGGCAGCTTGCAGCAGCAGGGTCGATTTCCCGATCCCGGGATCACCGCCGACCAGAAGGGCCGAGGCTGGCACCAGACCACCCCCCAGCACGCGGTCGAGTTCGTCCACGCCACACAAGGTGCGTGGTGCCGGGGCTTCGTCGGTCGCCAGATCGGACAGGACAATGGACTGACCGCGCTTTCCACCCAAAGACTTTTTGGCCGGGCCAGCTGACAACGGTGCGTTCTGTATGATGGTGTTCCATTCGCCGCAGCCGTCACAACGCCCGGACCAGCGAGTATGCGTCGCGCCGCAGGCTGAGCAGGAGAAAGTTGTCGTCTTTGCCATGGCGCCCTTGGTGCCCGAGGACGGGCGGTTCTTCAAGCCCTTGCGGGCTTTCCTCACCGCCGGTGGCGCGCCGCGTCCTCAGGCCCTGCGGGCCATCGGGTGCGGCGGGCGCTGACGCGCCGTCGCGTTGATTAAACCGGAGTGTCGCTGGACTTGCTTTGGCGCTCTGTAAGGTAGCCCAGAAGGATCGACGCCAGGATGCAGAGTGTGAACAGGTATAGACCCCACGCTGTTTCGATTGTCGCGTATGAGATTCCCTTGGCCAATGTGATGTAAAGCGCGATTAGGAAGATGTCGGCCATGGCCAGTTTGCCGAGGATGTTCAGTGCGGGTTGGACACGGGCGTCCAGCAGGTTCCATTGGATCAGGGCGGTGCCGATGGTTTTGATATAGGGGGCGAAGAGCGCGAAGATGGTGACGACCAGTGCGAGGAAGACGTCGGATTTCCACAGGGACTGAAGGCCGGTGATGACGCTGATCTCTGAAAGGCCAAAGATCGGAAGGAACCCGGCGCGCATCAGCGGGGCGAACCACGCGATGGGGTAGAGGATCAGCAGGGAAAGGGTGGCGAGGCGGAGGGGCATTCTAGCTTGTTTCAATCAAATTGTAGGCTTATCCAGCCTACTAACGCTACCATGATCAGAAAAACGGTAATCACCGCAGCGTTTCCATTTCTTTTGGATTGGACATTCGCGAGAATCTCTTGATGCAAGAGCCAGGCCGAAACAGTCACGCCAATAAGAGCTGGAAGGCTGATCAAAATCACAGAATTTTTGACAAAATTTGAGACAATGTTTGTTAGGATCATACCTGGGATGGCGCCATAAATTAGGCATCTCAGAAACGGCTTGAATATAGAAAAACCGCGGGAAATCGAGAAGATCAAGCCTTGCTCTGAAAACACTACAAAAAACCAGACAAGTAGCGCCGCATTGAAGTATGCGCCGGGCATTGAAAGGCAGAACAATTGTAGACTACTCACTACCGCACCGCCTCAATCGGTCCCTCTGCGCTCCCGCTGATGAACTGCTCGACATACGGATCACCCGACGCATCCATCTGAGTAACGGGCCCGGTCCACTGGATCACGCCTGCGTGCAGCATCGCGACATTGTCGGCGATGGCGCGGACCGAGCTCATGTCGTGGGTGATGGTCATCGCGGTGGCGCCCATCTCGGTCACAATCTCGCGGATCAGGTCGTTGATGACGCCGGACATGATCGGGTCGAGGCCGGTGGTGGGTTCATCGAAAAAGATGATCTCGGGTTCGGCGGCGATGGCGCGCGCCAGGCCCACGCGTTTTTGCATACCGCCCGACAGTTCAGCAGGGAAGCGGTCGGCAACGTCGGATTTCAGGCCGACGCGGCGCAGTTTTTCGATGGCGATTTCGCGTGCCTCGTCGGCAGGGCGTTTCAGCGAGCCGCGTAGCAGGCGGAAGGCGACGTTCTGCCAGACGGGTAGGGAGTCAAACAGGGCGCCGCCCTGAAACAACATCCCGAACCGGGCCAGAAACGCGTCGCGGTCGCCGGATTGCGCGTCTTTGCCGTCGACCAGGATATTGCCGCTGTCTGGGGTGATCAGGCCCAAAATACATTTTAGCGCCACGGATTTACCGGTGCCCGAGCCGCCAATGATGACCATCGACGTGCCCTTGGGAATCTCTAGGTTCATGCCCCGCAGGACGTGGTTGTCATCGAAGGCTTTATGTACGTTCTCCATCCGGATCATAGCGAGAAGAACACCCCTGTGAGAACGAAGTTGGCGGCGAGGATCAGCACGGCGGCGGCTTCGACCGAGCCCTTGGTGGCGCGGCCAACACCCTGTGCGCCGCGACCCGAGGACATACCGTAATAGCAGCCCATGATGGCGGCGATCAGGCCAAACGCAGCACCTTTGACCAGGGACGAGACGATGTCGCGCAGTTCAAGGAAATCGACCGTATTCTTAAGGTAGGTCGCAGGATTGAAGCCCAGGTTCTGGGTGGCGACCGTGTAGCCTCCGGCGATACCGATGACGTCACCGACCGCGACCAGTGCGGGCACAGTGATCACCGCCGCCAGCACACGCGGGGCCGTGAGGTATTTCATCGGATGGGTCGAGAGGGTGACCAGCGCGTCGATCTGTTCGGTCACTTTCATAGTCGCTATCTCGGCCGCGATGGATGAGGTCACGCGTGCAGCGATCATCAGTCCAACCAGCACCGGCCCAAGTTCGCGCACCATGCCGATGGCCACGATCTGGGGCACCACGGCCTCGGCATTGAAACGGGCACCGCCTGCATAGATTTGCAATGCCAGGGCACCGCCGGTGAAGATCGCGGTCAGGCCAACAACTGGCAGCGACAGCCAGCCTATGTTCAGCAGGGCCAGACCGAATTCTCGCGGGTAAAACGGGGGGCGGATGATGTGGGAAATGGCGTCTAGCGCAAACAAGGCCACACGCCCGAATGCGGCCAGCAAGCCGAGGACCGCGCGGCCCAATCCACCCAGCATTGCAACAGGCGTCATTCCACGTAACCCCGTGAATAGCGTTGGCCGATCGAGGTCAGGATTTCATAACCGATAGTGCCAGCGGCTTCGGCCAGATCATCCACGGTCTGATGGCCGTTCAGGATGCGCAGGTGATCCGGGTCGTGGGGCAGATCGGTGACGTCCACGGTGATCAAGTCCATCGAGATGCGCCCGACAACCGGACAGGGCTGATCGCCCGCAAAGGTGTCGATTCCACCACCGATAGCGCGGTGCAGACCGTCGGCATAGCCTGCCGCAACGGTTGCAATGCGCGACGGACGCCGCGCGGTCCAGGTGTTGCCGTAGCCGACTGTTTCACCGACTTCGACGGCGCGCACTTGGATGACCGGCAGATCGATGGTTATGACAGGTTTGGCCCCTGCAAACGGCAACCCGCCATACAGCCCGATGCCCGGACGGCAGAGATCAAAGTGAAACGCAGAGCCCAACAAAGTGCCGCCCGTTGCCGCCAGAGACCGGGGTGCTGACACGCCTTCGGTCATCTCGCGAAACGTCTTGAGCTGTTGCTGGTTCATCGGATGATCAGGTTCGTCTGCACAGGCCAGATGCGATATCACAAGGCGGGGGTTCAATGCCTCGATCTTCTCATGCAGTTCGGCCCAGTCAGCAGGCTCAAGCCCCAGACGGTTCATTCCGCTGTCCAGTTGGATACCAAACGGATGGTCGGGCAGCGCTTGTAAATGGCGCTGGAACTGTTCCGGGGAATTGATCAGCGGTGTCAGGTCATTGGCCCGCAGCAGATCAGTATCGCCTTCCATATGACCCGAGAAAACCTCGATCGTCGGGCCGGGGCCGACAGCCTTACGCACGTCGGCGCCTTCTTCGGCCACGGCCACGAAGAACGTGCGCACGCCTTCTTCGGCCAGTGCGGATGAAACCGGCCCGGCACCCAGGCCATACCCGTCGGCTTTGACCACGGCTGCGGTTTCAACTTCGGTGGTCGCATCAAGAGCCCGCCAATTGCTGACGAGTGCTTGAAGATTGATTTTTAAACGCGCGGTACTCATGGCACTGTTCATGACATCGGAGCCTTCGAGGTCAAGGGGGCAGAGGCAGTTTATCGGGGGATTTCCGTGCGTCATAAGCAGCTTCCGGCTTGATACAGGGTTAATTCACCCGGTTTTAGACATTCTGATCGAATGTGTCGGCCAATAGTTTTGCACCAAGCGGGATCAAACCCGACCGCGATTGCCGGTCGTTCTATCATGCTGGAACGTAACCAATTATATGTGACCGCTGTTGGCCGCTATGGGCTGTATGTTGACGCCATAAGGTGATTTAAAACTCGCGGGATCAGAACGCGCTGCACTCGGGGAAACATGTGATGAAATGCGTCGAAGGATATGCGGGGTTTGAAGTCGAAATTCCAAACCTTTTCGAAAGCGTTTTTTCCGCGTCCGAGGGGGTCGATGAGGGTCAGATCATCCGCGGGTTCGTCGATGATCTGATGGTTACAACGCCGGATACGGACCTGTTTGTCTATGTCGCGTTGGATAAGGGTACCTTGCTTGGGTGTATCTTCTTTTCACGGCTTGAGTTTGCCGGGGATGCGCGGCTGGTCTGTTTGTTGTCACCGGTTGCCGTTCGGACGGATCGGCAGCGGGCAGGGGTCGGGCAGAAACTGATCGCTTATGGATTGGACGACCTGCGCGGAAAGGGGTTCGACATCGCGGTGACCTATGGTGACCCTGAATATTACAGAAAAACCGGATTTATGCCTGTTTCTCAGGATGTTGTACCTGCGCCACTTCCGCTGAACCATCCTCATGGGTGGCTGGGTCAATCGCTGCATGGGTCGGATCTGACACCTGTGCCGGGTCCGTCCCGCTGTGTTCCGGCTTTGAACAAGCCGGAGCTTTGGTGATACGCCGATTGACGGTGATCAGTACCCTTCGACCTGACCGTCTTGCTGCCAGGGCTTGACCAGATTGCCGAAGCGGGTGAACTGCGCCTCGAATGACAGGTCAACCGTCCCGATGGGGCCGTGGCGCTGCTTGCCGACAATCACTTCGGCCTTGCCATGCAGGCGTTCCATGGCCTGCTTCCACTCTTCCATCTTGTCCAGCTCGTGGTCACCGGGTTTTTCACGTTCTTTGTAGTATTCTTCGCGGTACACGAACATCACCACATCGGCGTCCTGTTCGATCGAGCCCGATTCCCGCAGGTCAGACAGTTGCGGGCGCTTGTCGTCGCGGTTTTCGACCTGACGCGATAGCTGGGACAGGGCAATCACCGGAATCTGCAACTCTTTGGCGATGGCCTTCATGCCCATCGAAATCTCGGCAATCTCGTTCACGCGGTTCTCCGCCATACCGCGGCATAGCTGCAGATAGTCGATCACCAGCAGGTCCAGCCCATGGGTCCGTTTCAATCGCCGCGCCCGGGCGGCCAGCTGCGAGATCGGCAGGGCCGGGGTATCGTCAATGAACAGAGGACAGGCTTCCAGTTCTTTGGCTGCGTCCACGAAGCGGCGGAACTCGGCCTCGGTCATGTCACCCTGACGGATTTTGTGCGACGAAATCTCGGACGCTTCGGCCAGAACACGGCCTGCCAGCTGTTCGGCGCTCATCTCCAATGAGAAGAAGCCGACCACGCCACCATCAATGGCGCCTTCGCTACCGTCCGGCTTCTGCCCGCGTTTATAGGCTTTGGCCACGTTGAACGCCACGTTGGTCGCCAGAGAGGTTTTTCCCATCGACGGTCGCCCCGCCAGAATGATCAGGTCAGATGGGTGCAAACCCCCCAGCTGTTTGTCCAGATCGGCCAGACCGGTGGAAATCCCAGCCATGCCGCCACCGCGCTGGTAGGCCTCGTTGGTGACGTTAACGGCTTCTGTGACCGCCTTGAGGAAGGATTGGAAACCCTGTTCGGTCTGGCCCTGCTCGGATAGTTGGTAGAGCTGTTGTTCGGCCTCGACGATCTGTTCCTTGGGTTCGCTGGACACTTCAACACGTGCCGCCTTGTCGGAGATATCGCGACCAAGCCGGATCAGCTCGCGCCGGATCGCCAGATCATAGATCATCTGGGCATAGTCATGCACCGCAAAGGCACTGATCGAGGCACCGGCGAGTTTAACCAGATAAGCCGGGCCACCCAGTTCCTTCAGGCCTTCATCCTCGGCCATGAAGGATTTCAGCGTGACCGGTGAGGCCAGCGCGTTCTTGGCGATACGGGTCGCGGCGACCTCGTAAATGCGCGAATGAACCGGATCATAGAAGTGTTCCGCCCCAATGATTGAGGCGACCCGGTCATACAGGTCGTTATTGGTCAGAATCGCACCCAGAAGCTGTTGTTCAGCCTCAATGGAATGCGGCATGGTTTCGGCGTTCTGAATTTGCGCCGCTGCCTGCTCGATACTGCTGATCTCGTTCATACTGCCCCCGCTGCCATTCGGCGGTTCTACACGTGATGCCCCGGTTCAAGCTATCTGCAAATGAATGGGGGTAAGTCGGGATAACTGCCCACCCGATTGGGGATAACATTACCCCATCTTGTCATGAGAACAGTGTTCTCGCAACATTTGGTAGGGTTGAGGTGAAAAATAGCTAAATAAGCGCGCAAGGGGACGATTCGGACTGCCGATATCCCCAAACCACTCACAGCCCCTAATTTACGATTTATGCGCCTCTTGCCAGCCGCGTGGGTCGTTCAGGAAGGCTTCGACGCCATCAAGTGTTTCCTGATCAAAAGCTTTCTGCGCTTTGGCCTCGGCCAGCACGTCCCACCATGTGCAAAGGTTGTGCAATTGAACCCCGTGATCGCCCAGCGTTTTCTCGGTTTCAGGGAAGATGCCGTAATAGAAAATGACGGCCGTGTGCCCGCAGGTCGCGCCGGTTTCCCGGATTGCATCAACGAAGCTTAGCTTTGATCCGCCATCGGTGGTCAGGTCCTCGACCAGCAAAACGCGATCGCCTTCGCCCATCGTTCCTTCGATGCGAGCATTGCGACCGTAGCCTTTGGGCTTTTTGCGAACGTATGTCATCGGCAGCGCCATGCGTTCGGCGACCATCGCGGCAAAGGGGATGCCTGCTGTTTCACCGCCTGCGATGTTGTCGAATGCCTCGAAGCCTACGTCGCGCATCACAGTGACCGTCAGGAAATCCATCAGGGTCGAACGGATGCGCGGGTACGAAATCAGCTTGCGGCAATCGATATAGGTCGGGCTGGGCAAACCGCTGGACAGCGTGAAGGGTTCGCGGGAATTGAAATGGACGGCCTTGATCTCCAGCAGCATCCGCGCGGTCAGGCGGGCGATTTCGGTGCTATCGGGAAATGAACTGGGGATCATGTCGGGACCTCGGCGGATTGCAGTGACGTTGCGGGCTGATAGCCCGTCGACAAGGCCAGAGTCGAGAGGGGATGGCAGAAAAGAAAAGCGGACCCCTAAAGGTCCGCTTGTGCCCTTGCGGGCAGAGCAGGCTAAGGTGGGCTCAGCTGCTCATATCGTAGGCGCGCTCTCCGTGGACAGAAAGGTCGAGCCCGTTTGTCTCGGTCTCAGCGTCTACGCGAAGCGGCGTAATCAGTGCAACCACCTTGACCAAGACAATTGTGACAACTGCCGTAAAGGCACCCACGATAACAAGCCCGCCCAGCTGCGCGGTCCATGTGCCCAGACCAAACAGCGCGATCATGAGCGTGCCAAAGATGCCGCCGACCCCGTGCACAGCAAACACATCCAGCGTGTCGTCGATTTTGAGGACGTTGCGAATAACATACACGGCCTCCTGACACAGGATGCCCGCAACGCCACCGATGATCAGCGCCTGGACCGGCCCAACAAAGCCAGAGGCGGGTGTTATTGAGGCCAAACCAGCGATTGTGCCGGTGACAAGCCCCACCATTGAGGCTTTGCCAAACCTGACCTTTTCCCACAAGGCCCAGGTCAGCGAGGCCGTGGCCGCCGACAAATGCGTCACGGTCATGGCCATTGCGGCGCCACCGTCGGCTGCCAGTTGCGAGCCGCCGTTGAAGCCAAACCAGCCGACCCACAACATCGCTGCCCCGATCATGACAAAACCCGGGTTATGCGGCGGCGTCGTGCGGTTAAGGCGAGGACCAAGTACAACAGCGATGATCAACGCAGCGATGCCGGCTGTTTCGTGCACGACAATGCCGCCTGCGAAGTCCCGCACGCCAATCTCGCCCAGAATGCCGCCATCGGTCAGCATGCCGCCGCCCCAGATCCAGTGCACCACGGGCGCGTAACACAGCAACATCCAAAGACCCGAAAACGTCAGGACGAACCCAAACCCAACCCGTTCGACATATGCGCCAACAATCAAGGCCGGGGTGATGATCGCAAATGTCATCTGAAACGCAAAGAACAGTATCTCGGGCAGGGTGCCGGACAGGGTGTCAACATCGACGCCGTTCAGGAATGCCTTGCCCAGGCCACCCCAAAGGCCGGACTCACCCGGACCAAATGCAATGGAATAACCCGCGACCAGCCACAAAATGCTCATCAGGCAGGCAATGGAAAAGCAATGCATGAAGACACTGAGTACGTTTCGGGCCCGGACCAGGCCGCCGTAAAACAGGGCAAGGCCTGGCAATGTCATGAACAGGACCAGTGCGGTTGCGACGATGATCCAGGCTGTATCGGCTCCGTTCATGGGCCGTTCTCCTCTTTCGCTTCAGTTGTGTCGGTCTACAAAAACACGTTGCAAACCGGCACGCCGTGAGTGGTGTGCACTGGGTTGAAGCGAATGACGGGCGGGGAAAAAAGAGGCAGTACCCCAAAAGACCGCCTATTTTGGCAGCCTTTTTTCAACTGGCGATTAAACTTGCGCCATTTTGGGGTGATTGCCAGAAATTTAAGCGAAAAGAGAAAGTCCGTCGGACAGCAGATCCAGCGCGTGATCGCGCGCTGCGCGACGGACGGCGTCACGACCCGGCGCGCCAAATTCGATGGTCTCGACCCGCGTCGGATGTCCTTTGGCCGCCAATCCGAAGCACACGCGGCCTTCGGGCTTGAACTCGGATCCGCCGGGTCCGGCGATGCCGGTGATTGAAACGGCCAATTGGGCCTGCGAATGGCGAACCGCGCCTTCGGCCATTTCTCGCGCTACCTCTTCCGACACAGCGCCATAGGTGCCCAGTGTTTCGGCGCGAACACCCAACATGTCCTGCTTGGCCCTATTCGTGTAGGTGACGAACCCGCGTTCGACCACCGCCGAGCTGCCGGGAATGTCCGTCAGTGCGGCGGCAACCATACCACCCGTGCAGCTTTCCGCCGTGGCAACCATCACGTTGCGCGCTTTGGCGCGGTCAAGAAGATCGGCGGCGGTCACAGGCCCATAACTCCATGGGCAATGCCAGCTAGGGCCAGAACGCCGATCGCTGCAAATACACCGGCGATGACGTCATCAAGCATAACGCCCATCGGATCGCCACGGCGGTCTGCCCAACCTACCGGGCCGAGTTTAGTTATGTCGAAGAACCGAAACAGCACGAACCCGGCCACCCAGCCGGGCCAGAGCGCGGTAATCTCGATCCCATGGGCCCAGGACGGATATGAAATCGCCCAGAGCGCGATGAACTGGCCCGCAACCTCATCAATCACGATCTCTGAGGGGTCGTGATCTTTCTGTCCTTCAGTCATGATGCGCGTGGCCCAAAGGCCCGCAAAAAACACGACCAATGTCGCCACCACCAGCAAGGGGAACCCACCGACTATGTGTAATACCCAAGCCAACGGAAGTGCTGCCAGCGATCCCCAGGTGCCGGGTGCGGGACGCAGGTGTCCGACCCCGCAAACGGTTCCGATCAGCTGCGCGACGTTCATGTTTTCACCAAGCAGGCCGTGGCCAATGCGGCGATGCCCTCGTTGCGCCCGGTAAAGCCCAGACGTTCGGAGGTTGTGGCTTTGATCGAGACCTGATCGGGGTTTAATCCCATGATTCTGGACATTTCTTCCCGCATGGCCTGCGCATGAGGCCCGATCTTTGGAAACTCGCACACCAGCGTGCAATCGACATTCGAAATTCGATAGCCCGTCTGTTTGCACAGCTCGACCGCGTGCCGCAGGAAGATTTCACTAGCGGCGCCTTTCCATTGCGGATCAGAGGGCGGGAAATGCTGGCCGATATCACCCTGCGCCAACGCACCATAGATCGCATCGGTCACAGCATGCATTCCCACATCCGCGTCCGAATGGCCTTGCAGGCTGCGGTCATGCGGAACTTTGACGCCGCAGAGGATCACATGATCCCCATCCCCAAACCGGTGCACGTCATACCCGTTGCCCAGTCTTACATCCATGTTCAGCCCCATTATGCGTTCCGCCCGGGCAAAATCCTCGGGTCTGGTGATTTTGATATTGTCTGCGTCACCTTGCACGATGGCCACATGGATATCTGCCGCCCGGGCAACCTCCACATCATCCGCCGCCCCGCCGGGATGCGCCGCATGCGCGCCAACGATGGCGGCATAGTGAAACCCTTGCGGAGTTTGCGCAGCAAAAAGTGCCGCACGGTCCTGCGTTCCGGTGACAGTTGCCTGCTCACCGGTCCAAAGGGCATCAGTTATAGCCAGTCCAGGGGCCGCGGCGACGTTGGTGTCTAGTGCCGCAAGAACATCGTGTATGATCCGCGTGTTGACGCAAGGCCGGGCCACGTCGTGGATCAGAACTTTTTCCACCCTTAGGTCTGCCAAGGCGTTCAGCCCATTGCGCACCGACCCGGCGCGATCATCACCGCCCTCGGCCAGAATCAGGTCGCTGTTCTGGAATTCGTCCCATGCGGCCGCGTCGTCAGGCGACAGCACAAATACGATGTGATCCACGTGACCTCGAAACCTGTCGATGGTCCAGTCGGCCACACGCCGTCCCGCCAGCGTGCGCCATTGCTTGGGCGTATCCCCTCCGGCGCGCAAACCGCGTCCTGCGGCGACGATGATGGCGGCGGTTGTCATATTAGGGGTGTTCTCCTGTGCTCTGGTCTTTGTTTAGGGGGCGGTGAAAGCAGAGGCAATCACCCGCGTCACTGTGCCTAAAAAATAGGCGTATGATGATTTTGCGGGCTTGCGAGCCGCCGTTTTGTTGTTCATACGCCGCGGATTCGATATCAAACTCGCAACTGCCCAAGGATTAAGCACGTTGACCCTGCATCTTGCTGACAAGGATCTGAACCCGCCTGTGCTGCTGGCGCCTATGGCCGGAATCACGGATCGGCCCTTCCGTGATCTCGTGATGCGCTTTGGCGCCGGGATGGTGGTAAGCGAAATGGTCGCCAGTCAGGAGATGGTGCAAGCCAAGCCTGGCGTGCGTGAGCGTGCGGAACTGTCGGCCGACGTTGAAAACACCGCTGTTCAGCTTGCTGGGCGCGAGGCGCATTGGATGGCCGAAGCCGCACGACAGGTCGCGGGTCGCGGCGCGCGCGTGATTGATATCAACATGGGTTGCCCGGCCAAGAAGGTAACGAATGGGTATTCCGGCTCGGCTTTGTTGAAGACACCGGACCATGCGCTGACACTGATCGAGGCAGTCGTTGAGGCGGTAGATGTGCCGGTCACGCTGAAAACGCGGTTGGGCTGGGACGATGCCTTGCTGAACGCCCCGGACGTGGCGAGGCGGGCACAGAACGCAGGCATTCAGATGGTCACGATACACGGGCGCACACGCTGCCAGTTTTACAAAGGTCATGCCGATTGGCGGGCCATTCGTGCCGTCAAAGACGCCGTTTCGATCCCGGTGATTGCAAATGGGGACATCACGGACACCAATGCTTCACGCACCGCCTTGCATCAATCTGGTGCCGATGGCGTTATGATTGGGCGAGGGGCGCAGGGCAAGCCTTGGGTTCTGGCCCAGGTTTGTCATGAGATCTATGGAACCGGCGCGCCCGAAATCCCGACCGGCGCAGCGTTGGTTGATATGGTGCAGGCCCATTACCAAGCGATGTTGGCCTTCTACGGCGTTGATCTTGGCCTGCGCGTGGCACGCAAACATCTGGGATGGTACATGGATGAGGCTGGCACGCCTGCACCCTTGCGCCGCGCTGTCTTAACGTCGCGCGATACAGACGACGTGTTGCGCCTGATCGGCGATGCGCTGAGCGACACGGCCGAGGAAGCGGCATGAACTCGGACAAAAGCATCTGGAACTCGCTGCCCGTTCCCGCCTTCATCATTGATTCAGACGACCGGATCTCGGATGTGAATTCATCGGGCGAAGGGTTTTTGAATGCCTCGCGCAAGGCGGTTATTGGCCATCCGGTCTGGGATCAGATCGCTGTGGATGCCCCGCTGGAAGAGGCGTTTTTACGCGCACGAGCGCAGGGTACCCCCTTGTTCGTGAATGATGTCGACGCTGGATCTGGGAACCGCGCGCCATTGCAATGCGCGCTACAGATTGCCCCACTGGTCGGTCATCCGGGATCGATGATCATGATCATATCTCCTCGGGAATTGGCGGGGCGGATGACACGGGGGAACACGGTCAAATCAGCAGCACAATCGGCCATCGGTATGGCCGAAATGCTGGCCCATGAGATCAAAAACCCCTTGGCCGGAATCACCGGCGCCGCGCAACTTCTTAGCATGAATATTGCGCAGCAAGACCTTGAACTAACGGATCTAATTGTTGCTGAAAGTCGCCGAATTGTGAAGTTGCTAGAGCAGGTCGAGCAATTCGGAAACCTTCAGCAACCTGATTTCAAACCGGTCAATATCCACGATGTGTTGGACCGGGCGCGCCGGTCGGCACTGTTGGGCTTTGGAGCTGATATGGCAATCATCGAGGACTATGACCCCTCGCTGCCGCTCGCCTATGGCGATCCGGATCAGTTTTTGCAGGTGGTTCTGAACCTGCTTAAAAACGCGTCCGAGGCGGCTGGGCCCAAAGGCGGGTCCATTCGCTTGCGCACATATTTCGAACACTCGTTTCGCCTGCGACGAAGCGATGGATCGGGTCACTCGCTGCCCTTGCAGATCGAAATCATTGATGATGGTCCGGGCCTGCCGGAAGACATCCGTGGTGACATATTCGACCCGTTTGTTTCGGGCCGGGAAAACGGCACAGGGCTGGGTTTGGCATTGGTCAGCAAGATTATCTCGGATCATGACGGATGGATTTCGGCCGAGTCTGTGCCGGGCCGCACTGTATTTCGAATCTCGCTGCGTCGTGCGCCGCGAGACCAGACAGAAGACAATAAGGAGAGCAGTTGATGGATGGCACCGTACTTGTCGCAGATGACGACCGCACGATCCGCACGGTTCTGACGCAGGCACTGACGCGTGCAGGGTGCAAGGTGCATGCCACCTCATCCCTGACAACACTCATGCGATGGGTCAGCGAAGGCAAGGGTGATGTTGTGATCTCGGACGTCGTCATGCCGGACGGCAATGGTTTGGAAATGTTGCCTAAAATTGCCGAAGATCGTCCGGGTCTGCCGGTCATCGTGATTTCGGCGCAGAATACGATCATGACGGCGATCCAGGCGGCTGAGGCGGATGCGTATGACTATCTGCCAAAGCCGTTCGATCTGCCGGATCTGATGAAGCGTACCGCCCGGGCGCTGGATCAAAAGCAACGATCACAAATCGAGCCCGCCGACGATAGCGGCGAACGCCCGGATGAGCTGCCTCTGGTTGGGCGAACACCGGTCATGCAGGCGCTTTACCGGCTGGTGGCACGGGTGATGAACACCGACCTGTCGGTGATGATCTCAGGTGAAAGTGGCACCGGGAAATCCCTGATTGCAAGGGCTATTCACGATTTTTCGGACCGGCGCACGTTGCCGTTTGTCACTGCGACTGCAGCTGATCTTCGTGATTTGGAAGGGCCGGCCAGGGTCATGGCTCGGGTACGCGGTGGCACGTTGCTGATCGATGAGATTGCCGACATAGATGACGAGATTCAGGCCCGTATCGTACGAATGATGGACACACCAGGCGATCATGTTCCGCGGTTCATGGCCACCAGTCAGACTGACCTGACCGAAGGCATGGAAGGGGGGCGGATCCGTCAGGATCTGTACTACCGGCTATGTGGTGCCACGATCCATGTCCCTGCGCTGCGCGAGCGGGTGGATGATATCACCTTGCTGACTGAACATTTTCTTGCGCGAGAGGAGCGGGAAAGCGGTGCGAAACGCTGGCTTAGCCCCGAGGCGGTTGAGCTGGTTCGGAGATATTCCTGGCCGGGAAACGTACGCCAGTTGGAAAATGCAATCCGCCGACTAAGCCTGACCAGCCGGGCAGATGAGATTTCCAAGGCCGAGGTCGAAATGGTGTTGGGAAGCCAGCCCGAGGCTGAACCGGTTTTGGGGGGCGGGGAACGCGAGAAGCTGTCGACGTCTGTCGGACGACACCTGAGGCGCTATTTTGACTTACACGGGAATATGCTGCCACCTCCGGGCCTGTACCAGCGGATTTTGCGTGAGGTCGAAGCGCCGTTGATTGAAATTGCACTGGATGCAACGGGCGGAAATCAGGCGAAATGCGCCGATTTACTGGGGATTAACCGGAATACGCTGCGGAAAAAGATTACAGATCTCGATATACAGGTGACACGCCGACGCAAACTGATGTAATATCGCCACACAAACCGTGGCATCCGGGCCTCTCTCGGGTAAAGACCACGATATATGGCGGTAAGCCGCACAAGCGGCACATCAGGATGAGGGCAGACGGTGGCAACCCGAGCACAGAGCGGGATGATCCTATCGATTAATCGATGGCGGAAATCCCGAAAACTGCGCAATTTCGGCACCTTGGGGTTGGTTCTTCTAGGACCCGTGCTGGCGTTGGCAACCTACCTTGTTATTGGTCCATTTGATCTTGGGGCGACCGCTCCGACGCTACGGCTGATTCTGCTTGCTGACCTGGTCTATGTCCTCGTGGTCGCAGCGCTTGTTCTAAGTCAGGTGGGCAGTCTGATCGCGGCGCGGCGCGCGAAATCCGCCGGTTCACGCCTGCATTTGCGGTTGATCGGTGCATTTACGTTGCTGGCGCTTGTACCAACGGTCACGGTGGCTATTTTCGCCGGTCTGACTGTTAATATCGGCCTTGAGGGGTGGTTTTCAGACCGGGTGCGCCAGGTTGTTGGCTCATCTCTCACTGCGGCTGAAGCATATGAACTAGAACACCGCCAGGGCCTGACACAGGATGCCGCCGTTCTGGCGCGTTTTCTGGACAACGCACGCTCGCTGGATTTCTATATCTCTGATGCCGAGCTGCGCGAGGTTCTGGCGCAAGGGCAAGCGCAGATTCAGCGCGGATTGCGCGAGGCATATGTCATTGATGGCAGTGGTGAAATCCGTTCGCGCGGGGATCGTTCCTATCTATTCAACTACGAACCACCGACGCCCGAACAGATCGTCGAGTCGACTGACACTGGGCTCCTGATTATTGCAGATTGGGAAAACAACGAATTCCGCGCGTTGGTACCGCTGCAATCCTATCTGGACCGCTATCTCTACGTCAGTCGTGAGGTCGACGGAGATTTGTTGACCTTGCTTGATGATACCAAGCAAACAGCGAGGTTTTATCAGCAGTTGGAAAGTGAACGGGGCAGGGTCCTGTTCAACTTCGGACTACTCTATCTCGGTTTTGCGTTGATCCTGATTCTGGCGGCGATGTCGCTGGGTATGTGGTTTGCGGAACGCCTGTCACGGCCAGTGGGCCGTTTGACAACGGCTGCGCAACGCGTCGGTGCCGGTGATCTGGGTGTGCAGGTCATAGAAGAGGCCAGCGACGACGAGATCGCCATGTTAGGGCGTTACTTCAACCAGATGACCCGCCAGTTGAAAGGTCAGCGAGATACCTTGCTGGAGAACACCCGTCAGATTGAGCGCCGCCGTCGCTTGTTCGATTCTGTTCTGAGTTCGGTGACGTCAGGCGTCGTCGGCGTGGATTCCGAAGGCTGCGTGACCTTCGTTAACCGCTCGGCCGAGCGGCTGCTGGACTGGTCGCGCGGTGAGGACCAATTGGCCATCGGCATTGCCGTGCCAGAGTTCCTGCCGTTGTTCGACAATCTAAAAAGCAGCGGGCAAGAGGCTGTTCAGGGCGAGGTCAAGGTGGCCCGAAAAGGTCAGTTGGAGAACCTGCTGGTTCGTATGGCGATCCGGCGCGGTGAAGATGGTGGTCTGGAAGGTTATGTTGTGGCTTTTGACGATGTGACCGACCTGGTCAGCGCGCAACGGATGGCGGCCTGGGGCGACGTTGCACGTCGCATCGCACATGAGATCAAGAACCCGCTGACCCCCATCCAGCTCAGTGCAGAACGGATCAAGCGGAAGTTTTCGCGCAAGCTGGATGAGGAAGATTGCGACAGCCTTGAATCGATGACCGATGTGATCGTGCGGCAGACCAACGATTTGCGGCGTATCGTCGATGAATTTTCGAAATTCGCACGTATGCCGGAGCCTGAGCGCAGTGAGGAAAATGTCATAGGTCTGGTGCGCGAAGCGGTGCTGCTGCAACAGGCGGGACAGCCGGATGTGCAAATCGATGCCGATCTTCCGGATCAACCAGTTCTGGTGGATGTGGATGCAACGATGTTGAATCAAGCCCTGACGAACTTGATCAAGAACGCAGGTGAAGCCATTGGAACACTTAAGGAAAAAGGCGCACCTGACAACCTAAAACCGCAAATCAAAGTGGCGGTTTCCAGTGATGATGCGGGTACGATCATCACGATTGCGGATAACGGCATCGGTCTTCCTGAAGACCGGGCGCGGTTGTTCGAACCTTATGTTACGACACGTGACGAAGGGACCGGCCTTGGGCTGCCCATTGTCAAAAAGATTATCGAAGAACATGGCGGCGCGCTGACTTTGGAAGACGCGCCCGTCTTTGACGGACAGGACCATTTTGGCGCGATGGCTGTGATCCGCTTACCGGGGCCCAATATCGCCCCAACAGCCGCGCCACAGAAGCAGGCGATTAAAACCAACAAACTGAAAGCAGGCCAAAGATGAGCGACATTCTGATCGTAGATGACGAACGCGATATTCGCGAACTGGTGTCCGACATTCTGGAGGACGAAGGCTATTCAACCCGGCTGGCGGCAAACTCGGATGAGTGCATGTCGTCGATCAATTCCGAGCCCCCCGGGTTGCTGATCTTGGATATCTGGCTGAAAGACAGCCGCATGGACGGGATCGATATCCTGAAATCGGTGAAACGGGACAACCCGGATGTGCCGGTGGTGATAATTTCAGGGCACGGCAACATCGAAATCGCCGTGGCGGCGATCAAGCAGGGCGCATATGATTTTATCGAAAAGCCCTTTAACATCGACCAACTGATGGTGGTGATCCGCCGTGCGATGGAAACCTCTCGCCTGCGTCGCGAGAATGCCTCGCTCAAGCGGAAAGAGGTCAGCAATTCGGATATGATCGGCAAGTCCGCCTCGTTCCGGGCCATGCAGGGTCAGCTGGACAAAGTGACCAAATCGAATGGCCGTGTGATGCTGAGCGGTCCTGCCGGGTCCGGCAAGGAAATCGCGGCGCGATATATCCACGCGCATTCCAACCGGGCGAACTCTCCGTTTGTGACCGTCAATTGTGCTGGGGTCGAGCCAGAGAGAATGGAAGAGGTTCTGTTCGGACGCGAATCCTCGGAACGCGGTGTTGAATCCGGCCTGCTGGAAGAGGCGCATGGCGGCGTTGTCTACTTCGATGAGGTCGCCGACATGCCCTTGGGCACTCAGTCGAAAATCCTGCGCGTGTTGGTGGATCAGCAGTTCCAGCGCGTAGGTGGCACCGACAAAGTGCGTGTTGATCTGCGGGTGATATCGTCAACCAACAGGGATCTGGACGACGAGATCGCATCGGATCGCTTTCGTGAAGAACTTTATCATCGCCTGAACGTGGTGCCGATTGCGGTGCCGTCGCTGGAAGACCGGCGCGAAGATATCCCTGTTCTGGCGCAGCATTTTATCGAAATGTGCAACGAATCTCAGGGTTTGCCTGTTCGCGAATTGTCGGAAGAAGCCGTGGCTTTGTTGCAAACCATGACGTGGCCCGGCAACGTGCGGCAGTTGAAGAACCTGATAGAACGCGTGCTGATCCTGGGTGATGGGACGGGCCCGATTGAAGCCCGTGAATTGCCAAGCGATGAGGACAAGGCCGAAGAATCAGGCCGGGTGGTTCTGTCTGGTGCGCTGGCAACCCTGCCATTGCGCGAGGCGCGCGAAGCATTCGAACGGGAATATTTGCTGACTCAGATCAACCGGTTTGGTGGCAATATCAGCCGTACGGCAAGTTTCGTCGGGATGGAGCGCAGCGCCTTGCACCGCAAGTTGAAATCTCTGGGTGTGGTCACGTCCAACAAGTCCGGCGCGCGGGTGGCGCAACTGGATGAACCGGAACCGGCAGAGTAATCAGCCGCGATAACCTGATCGCGTTTCCGACCTGTCGTCGTCCAATAGTTGGCGATCACATGTGTCGGGAACCAGTCAGACGAGGACACGCGTGTGAATAAGGGGCCTGTACATATTGTCAGCTACGCGCTCGAGACTCGAGGGTATCCCGCCTTCGGCAAGCGCCTGAAACGATTGCGCCGGTCTGTTGGGTTGAAACAGGCGGCTCTGGCCGAATTGTTGCAGGTCGATCAAACCACGATATCCAGATGGGAAAACGGTGCCCAAACGCCATTGCTGGAAACACAACAGGCGGTGTTTTCAGCCCTTGGTCCCATCAAGGAAGATGACAGCGCCTTGCGGCGGCTGGTCATGAGTTCCACCGAATGTGTTCATCTCGTAGAAGAGGCCAGTCATAAGTGTCTTGCCTATTCGGCCAGTCGGGCGCGTGACTGGAACACCAGCCAGCAGGCCTTGCTGGGCGTGTCACTTTGGCAATTCGCCACCGAAGAAATTCGCCATGCCGAAGCTGAATTGGCGAACGAGGGGTGGTGGGATCAGCACTCGCCCAATCCCAAGGCTTTTTTGACATCCGAGGCTGTGCATGACCGGATCCGGATCAGCGCGGGCGAAATCAGGTGGGAGCGCTTGTATCTGTCGGATGGCACACCGGTTCGGTTGGTCAGCGGCTCTCGGGCCAGCACCGCATAATTTATGCGTTCAACGCGCGGTGCTGGCCTAGTAGAACCGTGACATGACGGATTCTTTTCGCGTTTTCTTTCAAGTTGTACTGTTATGGCTCGCGGGGCTCGGCGCCGCTACCCAATTTGCCAAGATCGCGGTGCCGTTTGCCGAGATATCACAGCTTTATCCTGCACACTCGGATACGATTGGATGGCTGTTGTCGATCGTTAGCTTGATCGGGGTCATTCTGGGCGCTTTTTCAGGGGCGATTGCCGGTCGGATCGGTCCATCCACCTTGTTGATATTGGGCCTTCTTTTGGGCGGGGCCATGTCGCTGTTTCAAGCAACCGGGCTTGGCTTTTATGTCATGCTGTTAACGCGTGTGGTCGAAGGATTGTCGCATCTCGCAATTGTTGTTGCGGCGCCGACCTTGATTGCACAGATCACGCATGGCCGGGCACGCAATGCGGCCATGGTTTTGTGGAGCACGTTTTTCGGGGTCGCATTTGCACTGAACGCTTGGGCCGGCCTGCCGATGGTCGCCCGTTTTGGGCTGACGGGTTACTTTTTGATCCATGGATTGCTGATGCTGTTAATAGCGGGGATCATCTACGCCTGCCGCATTCGCGTCGATTTGGAGCAGTCAGGAAGCGTAGGATTTGGGATCTCGGAATGGGTCAACGCGCATGTGAAAGCCTACCGCTCGCCATTCATTTCCGCTCCGGCAATCGGCTGGTTTTTCTATACTCTGACCTTTGTGTCCCTGCTGGCCATTTTACCGGGGCGCCTGCCAGAGCATCTAAGTGCGACGATCGCCGGGCTCATGCCCCTGGCAGGTATCGTCTTATCGTGGTTGGCGGTCCCGTTACTACTGAGTGTCATGTCATGTGTCGCGGTGGTTAGTCTGGGTTTTGCATTGGGAATCGCCATACTTTGCGCCGCTTTTATGGGGCTGCCACTGGCTGCGGTATGTGTGGCGCTGTTTGCAGTACTGGGATTGGTTCAGGGCGGAAGTTTTGCCGCCGTGCCAGAGTTGAATGAAACGCCAGAGGCGCAGGCGCTGAGCTATGGGGCCATGGCGCAGATGGGCAATGCGGGAAATCTACTAGGGACGCCTATTCTGTTGGCTGTTTTATGGCGTGGCGGCGATGCCGGGGTGCTTGCAGCAGTGATTGGTATCTATGCAGCGGCAATCACCGCGCATCTGTGGTTAGCCCGTCGACGTCAGGCCCGTCTGCAATCCTAACCAGCCTGACCGGGGGTTATGATTTGAAACGAACCGTCGTCGAATTTCACAAAACAGGAAGCCGTACCAAGTGGCGGTAGCGTTGTTGTCCGAACTGCCGGGACGCTGGATTTTACGTTCTGTTTGCAGGGCGGCAGGCTGACGGGGCGATAGCCTTTTGCAGCCATGCACTGCGCTTCGACGGTGCTGCGCAGGCCCTGGTTCACATCCACGGTATAGATCTGCCCCGGCTGCCACCAACCGCCTGAGCGATAACAGCGGCCATTGCTGTCGCAATGCGTTCGCCCCGGCCAATAGGTCGGTGGGCTTTGCCGCACCTGATTGGCAACCGGCGCATCCTTAAGGGCGTCGACCTGACATTGGGTGGTTTCCCGTTGCATCTTCGAGACGCTTTCGCCTTCGCGATAGTACAAAGAAAGCGGGCCACATGCGGACAGCACCATCAAGGGTACGAGTAGGCGAAGCAGTGTTTTCATATGCTTACCTTGCCTCAGTCACGCTGGTATGACAATTCAATTGACCGCTTTGGGGGCATCTGTCATTCAAAGATTTCAGGCAGAAGGGCCAAATACATGAAGGTCATTATATGCGGTGCGGGTCAGGTTGGCTGGCAGATTGCACGGCACCTTTCGGGCGAACTGAATGACGTCACTGTGGTGGACAACAATCCCGATCTGGTGCGCCGTGCCACTGAAACGCTGGATGTTCAGGGGATTGCAGGGTTCGCCAGTTATCCCGACGTGCTTGAACGGGCAGGGGCCCGTGACGCCGACATGATCATCGCTGCGACCCATTCGGACGAGGTGAACATGGTCACCTGTCAGATGGCCCATTCCGTCTTTGCAATCCAACGAAAGATCGCGCGGTTGCGGTCGAAATCCTATCTCGAAGCGATCCATTCCGATCTTTACCGTCGGGACCATCTGCCGATCGACGTGGTGATCAGCCCGGAACGTGAGGTTGCTGCTGCTGCGATGCGCCGATTGTCGGCACCGGCGGCTTTCGACACCGAGCTTTTCATGGAAGGTAAGGCGCAGCTACTTGGTATTCGAGTTGATGAAGACTGCCCAATCGTCAACACGCCGTTGCGCCAACTGACCGATCTGTTCTCGACACTCAGTTCAATCGTGGTTGGGGTTCGACGGGACGGAACACTGTTTGCGCCTGAATCCGAAGATCAGCTTTTTGTTGGTGACGAGTGCTATGTCTTTACCAACGTCAAAGATGTCGACCGCACAATGGAGGTTTTTGGTAAGTCCCAAAAAAAGCAAGACCGTGTGGTGATTGTCGGTGGTGGCAATGTTGGGCTCGAAGTCGCTAAAACACTGGAAGAACGCGAAAGCCGCGTGCGAGCAAAGATTGTTGAACGTGATCGCCATTGTGCGGAAGTGGCTGCCGAGGCGCTGGAACGGACGATTGTTCTTAATGGTGACGGTTTGGATGCCGGATTGCTGAGTGAGGCTGGGATCGACCGAGCAGACGCCATGTTGGCCGTTACCGATGATGATCGGACAAACTTGTTAGCGGCAGTGCGCGCCAAGGCCGAAGGTTGTGCGTTGGCGATTGCCCTGATCAATGATCCCAGTATGCTGGCCCTGATGGGGCCGCTTGGAATTGATGCCTACATCAATCCACGCGCCACCACTGTCAGCTCGATCTTGCGCCATATCCGCCATGGGCGGGTCAGACAGGTCTATTCCATTGGCGATGCCGAGGCCGAAGTGATCGAAGCCGAAGTCTTGTCAACGTCGCCCATGGCGGGGCAAAAGCTGCGGGATATTGATTTCCCCGAAGGTGTATTGGTCGGAGCTGTGCGCAAAGGCGAAGACGTTCTACGACCGACGGGCAGCCTCCGGATCGATGAAAAAGATGTGGTCGCAATCTTTGCAATGGCCAAGGACGTGCCCGAGGTTGAGCGGCTGATGCAGGTCTCGATCGATTTCTTCTGATGGCGCGCGCTCGAACACAAAAAGTCGGGCTTTTACGGCGATTACCCCTGTTTCTGCTGATCTGGGGTTGCGTTGCCCTCGCGATGTGGATCCCCGCGATCTATGCGCTGGCGCTGGATGATCATGATACGTCCAGATCCTTTTTCTATTCGGGGATTCTAGGTCTGTTTCTGGTGGCCACGATTGCTCTGGCCTCGTCAAATCGAATCCCTAGAAGGGGAACCTTGGGTCAGTTGGCGGTCCTTTTGGCGTGCTTCACGGTGCTGCCGGTGTTTCTGGCGATTCCGTTTCATGATGCACTTGGCAATACGACTTTTCTGAATGCGTATTTCGACATGGTCAGCGCATTGACCACGACAGGGGCAGATCTGTTTCCAAATCCCGATCGTCTGACGGCACCCCTGCATCTTTGGCGCGCACAGGTCGGCTGGATGGGCGGGCTGTTGATGTGGATTTCTGCGGCGGCGATTCTGGCGCCCTTGTCGCTGGGTGGGTTCGAGGTCACCGCCCGGGGGCAGCCCGGGCGTCCGGTATCAGGTGTTGCACAAAGCGAAAAGGTAGACCCCCGCGGGCGCCTTATCCGTGTAACGCGTACGCTGACTCCGGTTTACATCGGGCTGACAGCGGTGATCTGGGTTCTTCTGTTGATTGCCGGTGAAAACGGACTGACGGCGGTGTGTCATGCCATGTCGATCATGGCAACATCCGGGATTTCTCCTGTGGGCGGGCTTGAAGGGGCGCAGGCCGGTGTCACTGGTGAGGCGATCCTGTTTTTGTTCATGTTCTTTGCCTTGTCGCGTCTGACGTTTTCCACAGACACGGCGACAACAGGTTACTCTCGCCTGGACAAGGACCCCGAATTTCGCATTGGCCTTATGGTCGTTTTGGCCGTCGCCACCTTGCTGTTTCTCCGCGTGTTGGCTGGGGTAAGCGAAATCGGCGTTCAGATCGATCCGCTCCAGGCGCTGCAGGTGCTGTGGGGGATGATGTTCACGGTCATGGCCTTTCTGACCACAACCGGGTTCGAAAGTGCCAACTGGGATGATGCGCAGCAATTATCGGGGCTCGGCACTCCGGGCCTGATCCTGATGGGGCTGGCGCTGATTGGTGGCGGCGTCGCAACGACAGCCGGCGGTGTCAAATTGCTGCGTGTGTTCGCTTTGTATCTCAATGGCGCGCGCGAGATTGATCGGCTGATCTACCCGTCTTCGATCAGCGGTGCCGGTGGCGGCAACCGGCGCATTCAAAGTGGTGGTGCCTTTATCGCCTGGATCTTCCTGATGCTCTTGGCGCTGACCCTGGCAGTGTTCAATCTGCTGCTGGCCGCAATGGGATCCAGTTTTGAGCAAGCGATGGTTCTGAGCGTCGCCGCGCTGAGCACAACCGGGCCGCTGATCGAGTTGGCCACCGATGTTCCGATCCGGCTGATTGACCTGCCCGGAAGTGCCAAAATAACCTTATGCGCGGCCATGGTCATCGGTCGTCTTGAGACGCTTGCAATTGTTGCTTTGATCACACCATCGCTTTGGCGAGACTAAGCCAACGCCTGCGTCTGGTCTTTACTGCCTTATTTTTCATCTGGAATATCTCTGCGCGGCACTCCATACTCACGCAGAGGGAGCGCGTTGGTCCGCAGCGCGTAGCAAGAACAACGGCGAGTTTATAAAAATATGGCTTCGGACAGACAGAATCTTCAGGATGCCTTCCTGAACAATGTACGAAAAGCAAAGGTCCCGGTCACGATTTTCCTGATCAATGGCGTCAAATTGCAGGGTGTGATCACCTGGTTCGATAATTTTTGCGTATTGTTGCGCCGCGACGGACAGTCGCAGTTGGTATACAAACACGCGATTTCGACCATCATGCCATCACAACCTATTAACCTGTACGAGGGCGAAGACGCCTCTTGATGGAACATGACAGGACGCGCACCCGGGCTTGGGTGCTGCATCCCGAAATCAAATCAGATGAACAGCGCCGTGTCCCTGAACCGGCGCTGGCCGAAGCAGTTTCACTGGCCGTGGCTTTACCCGATCTGGACGTGATCGGATCCGAGATTGTGCGCCTGCCACGCGCTCAGCCGGGGTTGTTGTTCGGCAGCGGCAAGATCGAAGAACTGGGCGAAAGGTTTCATGACGCCGAGGTCGAGCTGGTCCTTATCGACGGCCCTGTAACGCCGGTTCAGCAGCGCAATCTTGAAAAGGCATGGAGTGTTAAAATCCTCGACCGGACCGGTCTGATCCTCGAGATTTTCTCGGATCGTGCCCGAACCCGCGAAGGTGTGTTGCAGGTCGAGATGGCGGCCCTTAGCTATCAGCGTACACGTCTTGTCCGCGCCTGGACCCACCTTGAGCGGCAGCGGGGCGGATTGGGATTCGTCGGCGGACCCGGCGAAACGCAGATCGAGGCTGACCGCCGTGCTATTGATGATCAACTGGTGCGACTACGGCGTCAGTTGGAGAAAGTCATCAAGACCCGCACGCTGCATCGTGCGGCACGCGCCAAAGTGCCTTATCCGATTGTGGCGCTTGTCGGCTATACCAACGCGGGTAAATCGACGCTGTTCAATCGCCTGACCGGCGCCGAGGTCATGGCCAAGGACATGCTGTTTGCCACGCTGGATCCAACAATGCGGCGTGTGGAATTGCCGGACGGCCCCGAGATTATTCTGTCGGACACGGTTGGGTTCATCTCGAACCTGCCGACCGAGTTGGTGGCGGCGTTTCGTGCCACGCTGGAAGAGGTTCTGGGCGCTGATCTGATCGTACATGTCCGGGATATCAGTCATGATGAAACCGAAGCTCAGGCGGCAGACGTCGAGACGATCCTGACATCGCTGGGGGTTGATGAAGACCGTCCGCGCCTGGAAGTCTGGAACAAGATCGACTTGCTGAATGCAGATGAGCGCGAAGCGGCGTTGGCCCGGGCAGATCGGGAGGCCGAGATATTTGCCATTTCGGCCATATCGGGTGAGGGGATCACTGCGTTATTGGCCGAGGTTGCAGAAAAACTGCAAGGCACCCGGCGCGAGGAAACTCTGACGCTAAGCTTTGCAGAAGGTGACAAGCGTGCCTGGTTGTACCGACATGACGTAGTACGTTCTGAAGAACAGACAGAAGACGGCTTTCAAATCGCAGTTTTGTGGACCGATAAACAGGCATCACAATTTGCTGCGATCTAGGCCTTTTTACCATTGATCTGAGACTGGTAGTCTTCTTCATCAAACCAGCCCAACGAAGACTGAACCTTATGGTCTGGCGTCAGTTCCCATTCCTCCCAGCCGCGGGCGATGACATGGTTACCGGTTTCGGAATGATGGCCTTCGAGGGTCCAGACAAAAATGGCATGAGATCCCGCCCACCGCAGCATGTCGCACCGGACTTCTAAATCGGGAAATTCGCTGTAAAAGCCGCGCGCCATCTCGGCGATTGCGGCGTGGCCTTGGATAGGCTCGCCTCGGTTAATCGCAATCTGTCCGTCGTGTGCATAAAAGCTGGCCACGGCATCGGCGTCGCCCGAACTCCAGGCGATTGCGTAATCACGTGCGAGATTGTTCAGAATGTCGCGAATACTGGCCATGATTGTCCCCTGGTCGCCGTTTGTCGGCCAGTGGATAGTAGGCGGCGCGGCTGTCGGCGTCCACGACACGAAAAAAAAGGGGCGAGGACTTGCCGAACGGATGGCTTATTGCGGGATCAGGTTTGTGACGCCAACAGCTGCGGCCCGCGCCAAATCCATATCCAGTGACATCGGGATGTACTCACCACGCCGCCACAGCTGTGCCTGATCGTCATAATAGCGAGACAGAAAATGACCTGACTGCCCGGTTGCAGTGATAAAAACCGAGCTGTCAGGGTCGGCAAAATCATAAACACCACGATATCCCGCACCGTGCACGTTCTGGAACGGATCCGGGCCCTCGCCGGATGTGCGACCGCGTAGCAGGGTGTTGTCGCCGCCGCTTGTAGACTGGCGAATGTTCACGAAATATCGCAGAACGGGGACCTCACCTAGAACAGGGTGATCGTGAGTGGCTTGATGCGCATCGCCCCAACGCAGCGATTCCAACGCGCTGCCATACCGCTCGGATATCCAGATCAACGCATCGTCCAGCGCCAGACGCGCCATTTCTGTGCAGGTTTCTTTGGGCGCGCTTTGGCGGACGTCGCACCAGACCCCAGCACCGTCAATGTCGCGGTAGACCCGTTCGATAAATAAGGGCTCAACATGTTTGAATTCACCGGCCAGAGGGCCAAGCTCGTCCGAGATCAGGCGGGCCTGAAGCGCCCGCAACCATGCGGCATAGATCAGAGGTTCTGGAAGATGTTCGTTCATCTCACCATTCCAGTCGGCCAAAAGCGTCAGGGCAATCTGGCGCTGTCGTTCTGGCGTGCCTTCGGGGGCGGACGCCCCTGTAAACCATAGATCAGCCCCGATCAGCGGCAGCAATGAACGGGCGGTGAAACTGACCGTGTCCAATTGCGCTTCGATAAAGCTGTCGCGGGTGTGAACCTCGCGGGACATCATCAAACGTTCCCATCGGTTGACGCGTTGCGTATCGCCCCACTCAAAAGACACGTGATTTGGAAACGGGCGATCAATGATCTTGTTGTTGGTATTGCCCAAAACACCACCTGCAGGGGCAACGAATTCGGGGTTTTTTGCATAGGGCAGGCGCCCTTGCCAACGGTTGGCTTCGATCCAGCCCGGTGTCGGGATGCGCCCTTGGCTTTGATTGCGCAGATGGCGCCCCGGCATTGCTCCGATCAGTTTCATTCCAATCGTGTCCGTATCGACTAACGACAGGTTCTGCGACGGGGCGATAAACTGTTCGGCTACTTCGATGGCCTGGTCCACATTGTCCGCATTCATCAACGCCATTGAGGCGGTCATTGATGTGTCCTGAGGGCTGAGCGCGGTCCACGATAAAGACGCAACATGCCCCGGAGGCGTGATCGTTTCCAGATCGTAGTGACTGCCCGGCAGGACCGGGCCGTTATCAGTCCAGCGCAATGTCAGCGTTATAGGGGCTTCGCCCTGGATTTCGATGATCGAGGGGCGTTTGCGAAACTCTTTGTAGCCCTCAGGTGTCAGGTATTCTTCTGGGTTGTTCGGGTTCAGTTGCTCGATATGCACGTCCTGATCGTCCAGATAGGACGAGGTTAGCCCCCATCCAAGCCGGTCGCTGCGACCGCTCATGACGGCTGGTATGCCGGGGATTGTTGCACCGATGACGCCGCCTTTGGCCAGCCCCAGATGTGCCAGATACCAGACACCCGGAGCTGTGAACCCCAGATGGGGATCATTGGCCAGGAGGGTGCCACCACTGGCGGACCGGGACGGAGCAGCGGTCCATGCGTTGGATGCCCCGGCCAACCCACGTTTGGGGAAGGGCGACAGCGGCGTGTTGGGCATGTCGGTTCCGCGTGCATAACGTGGCAGGGTTGGAAACAATGATGCATATTCTGGCAATGCGGCTATTCCGGGTCCGGGGACGTCGGGCAGGATATCGGCCAGCCGTTCAGGGTTGTTCAGCATCAGCGAGGTACGGGCCCGCAGCACCTCATCCTGCAAATGCCCGGACAGCTGCAGCCCCATCAGCTTGATCACCGCAATACTGTCGCCGGGTTGCCAAGGGGATACGGGTGTGTTGAACAGAAACATCTCGGGCGCGCCGCGGCCCAACGCTTCTTCGTTGATCTCGGTCAGGCGGGCGTTGACGCCCGCCGCATAAGACCGCAGTGCAGCTTTGGTGTAGTCGTCCTGAACCTCGACCGAGCGATGCGCCAGACCATACAGATCCAACCGGCGCAGCAGTTTATCGATATGAACGGTGCGTGGTCCAAACACTTCGGACAACCGGCCCTGCGCCGTGCGGCGCATCACTGTCATTTGCCAAAGGCGATCCTGTGCATGGGCATACCCTAGTCCGAAAAAGACATCCGGGTCGGTTTCAGCCAGAATATGAGGCACATTGGCCGTATCGCGCACGATCTCGACCGGAGCGGTCAGCCCGCGAACTTCTAGGGTTTGGTCGTATTCAGGCAGGGACTGACTGGCCAGAAAATAGACAAGGCCCACACCGGCGAGGATCAGCAGGACCAGGCCCGAGGCAATGCGCACCAGCCAGCGAAAAACAAGACCCATCAATGCCCCACATTCTTCTTCATAATTCGATGTCGCAAAGACTAGTGGATGGCGGCTGTGACCGAAAGAGGAACGGCGCAAGAACGTGTCAAAGACAGGGCAAAATGAAAACCCCGTCGCAGTGACAAACACGGCAACGGGGCGGGAAAAGTGGTAGGTATCGCCCGAGTTACGGAATGATGCGCGTGTATTTGGTGCCTTCTACGGTTGCGCCGAATTTGAGACCGGCCTGCCCAAAGATGGCCGCCAGGACCGGGGTCCGCAACGTCGTCGTATCCGTTGACAGGGTTTCGCCTGTCGCATCGACAACATAGCCGATGTCGGCACCCGCGGTCCAACCGCTGGCGCGCCGGAAATCGTTTAATGCATCCTGCGTCATGAAGAACAGCACATGGGTGTATTGTTGTGCGCCGATCTGCAAACCAGCGCTGCCGGAAACTGCGGAATAGTAATCGACGGTTGCGCCTTGAATGCGCAACGCACCGCGCCCGTAAGCGCCGCCAAAGATAAAGCCGGCTTCGGTGATCAACGGCATGACCAGCATGCCAGTGGCCTTTTGCGAAATCTCGACCGTATTGGGGTAGCGCGTGTACATTTCGTTTAGCGTCGCATCGACGCGGGCGTCGATCGTTGTGGCATTGGATGAACCGACCCCGTTGCCGCAAGCGGCAGTAAAGGTCAGACCGGTCATGCCAAGGGCAAAACCACGACGCGTCAGTCGGGGGGAGTTGGAACTGCTCATGATTGTTATATCTCTGTAGAAGTGCCTGAAATGTCGGGTGAACCCGATCTTGGCCGTTAGACTACGCGGATTGTTACGCTATGTCACGGGAAAAGCTGGCGTAGCAGCCTCGCACACCAGCGGAAAACCGCAATGGGTCGGCGGTTTAGTCTTGTAAATACCTTGCGACCTGTGGGGCGAAATAGGTCAGGATGCCATCGCATCCGGCACGCTTGAAGGCCATCAGGCTTTCCAGCATTGCCTTCTCACCGTCTATCCAACCGTTCTGCGCAGCCGCCTGAATCATCGCGTATTCTCCGGACACCTGATAGGCGTAGGTCGGTGCCCCAAACGTGTTTTTTACGCGGCGGCAGATATCCAGATAGGGCATGCCCGGTTTGATCATCACCATATCGGCGCCTTCAGTCAGGTCACGCTCGATCAGGCGCATGGCCTCGTCAGAATTGGCCGGGTCCATCTGATACGTCTTTTTGTCACCGGTCAGTGCGCCTGATGCGCCAACTGCATCGCGGAACGGCCCGTAAAAGGCGCTGGCGTATTTCGCGGCGTAGCTGAGGATCATCACGTTGTGATGGCCAGCACTTTCCAGCGCGCGGCGCATTTCCCCGATACGGCCGTCCATCATGTCCGAAGGGCCGATAATATCGGCCCCGGCCTCGGCCTGGGCCAATGTCATTTTCACCAACGCTTCGACGGTCTGATCATTTACGATCTCACCCTCGACGACATAGCCGTCATGACCGTTGATATTATAGGGATCCAGCGCCACATCGGTCATGACCGCGATGTCAGGCGCGGCCGTCTTGATCGCCCGGATCGCCCGGTTGGACAGGTTGTCTGGGTTCCAGGCCTCGGCGCAGTCTTCGGTTTTGAGAGACGCATCCGTATAAGGAAAGATGCAGATTGCGGGTATGCCAAGCGCTTGTGCCTCAACAGCCGCTTTGGCGATCAGGTCGACGGAACGGCGCATGACACCGGGCATCGAGGACACGGGTTCTTCCACGCCTTCCCCATCCCTGACAAAGACCGGCCAGATCAAGTCATCGCAGGTCAAAGTGTTTTCCCGAACCAACCCCCGAACAGCCGCAGATTGACGCGCACGCCGGAACCGGGTCAGGGGAAAAGGGGCAATGGTCGGTTTCATGACTCGTTCTCCTTGAACAATGCCGCATTGGGTGGCATGAATTCGCGACGGTCTCAAGGGTACCAATGGACGCGCTGGTGCGATAGAACCCCCTGAGGATTTTGAATAAAGGGCTGGGTTTGGACTGGTACACTTCGATCTTCGAACTCATCGACATGCGCAGCTTTTCAAATCTGTGGTTTTGGATCGTCTTGGCGGTGGTTTGGTCGTCAACCAGCCATTGGGTGATGGGCGTCCCTTATGATCTTGTGATCCGCGCCCGTCGCGTCGGTGGTCAGGCCGAAGCCGATCTGCTCGACATCGTGCGGATCCAAACCAATCGGATGCTTAACATCGTTGATATGTCCGGAACGCTGCTTTTGGCCATCGTGTGCTTTGTGTCCACGGGGCTTGGTACTTTAGGCTTTTTTTACGGAGTCGAGTTTGCGCAGGCAGTTTTCCTGCTGGCGTTTCCAATGACATTCGTGACGCTTGTGAACATTTCTCACGCCCGGCGGTTACGCCAAGAGGAGCTGACGCTTGAACGGGTTGCAAAAACCCTGTCTCGCTGTCGGCTGTATACCCAGATCATCGGTATGATCTCGGTGCTGGTCACTGCGCTTTGGGGCATGTATCAGAACATTTCGATCGGCGTTCTGGGATAGCAAAAATCTGAAAGGCAAGGCGATGAAGGCTCCGAACCACGTTACAGTCGGCGGCGCCCCTGAAGGGTTTGACGCACAGCTTGTGCTGAACGAAATTGCGCGGTCGGACGCGCCGGTTTGCCACGTGGCCCGCGATGACAAGCGGATGGAGGCAATGCGGGCGGCGTTGTCTTTCTTTGCCCCGGATATGCCGGTCTTCGTGTTTCCTGGTTGGGATTGTCTTCCCTATGATCGTGTCTCACCCAATCCAGATATCTCGGCTGCACGGGTGGCGACTTTGGCCGCGCTGGTGCATCAAATGCCGCAGAAGTTCATTTTGCTGACGACGCTGAACGCGGCGACGCAAAAGGTTCCGGCGCGCGATGTTCTGCGTGAAGCGGCATTCACCGCCCGCGTCAATCATCGCATCAATGAAGGCGCTTTACGAAATTTCCTTGTTCGCATGGGGTTTACCCAAAGCCCAACGGTGATGGAGCCGGGCGACTATGCAATCCGGGGCGGTATCATCGATATCTTCCCTCCGGGTGAATCGGGACCGGTTCGCCTCGATCTGTTCGGAGATGTTCTGGACGGCGCTCGCCGGTTCGATCCCGTCTCTCAGCGCACGACTGAGAAATTGGATGTGGTCGAGCTGGCACCGGTATCCGAGGTTATTCTGGATGAGGCAGCGATTACTCGGTTCCGCCAGAACTACCGGATCGAATTCGGTGCCGCAGGGACGGATGATCCGCTGTACGAAGCGGTCAGTGCCGGGCGCAAGCATCAGGGGATGGAGCATTGGCTGCCTTTCTTCCACGAACAGCTTGAGACTTTGTTCGACTATCTACCGGACGCGACGATTTCCGTCGATGATCAGGTGACGCCAGCGCGGTTGGCGCGGTGGGATAGCATCGAAGACCAATACGAGACGCGAAAACATGCGCTGGAGAATCGCTCGCGCATGGACACGGTCTATAAACCAACACCGCCCGGCCTATTGTATCTGGATGACGCGGCCTGGGATAAGGCGGTGGGCGGCAGGCGGGTTATGCAGTTCAGCCCGTTGCCGCAGGCTAGTGGGCCGGGTGTGATCGATGCAGGCGGGCGGATCGGACGAAACTTTGCCCCAGAACGCCAACAGGAGAGCATAAGCCTGTTCGGTGCATTGGCGGACCACATCACGAGCAAGTTGGGCAAGGGGCCGGTGCTGATCGCATCCTATTCGGAAGGGGCGCGGGAACGGCTGACGGGTTTGATTGAAGATGAAGGGCTGGCAGAGGCGGTTCCCGTCGCTGACGGCACCCGAATTGGCAAGCGCGGTCTGCATCTGGCCGTCTGGGCGCTGGAACATGGGTTCGAAACCCCGGATCTGACAGTGATCGCAGAACAGGATGTGCTGGGTGATCGGTTGATCCGCCAACCCAAGAAACGCCGCAAGGCCGAGAATTTCCTGACCGAAACTCAGTCCCTCAGCCCTGGTGATTTGGTTGTACACGTGGATCACGGCATTGGGCGTTACATGGGTATGGAAGTGGTCACCGCCGCAGGCGCTGCCCACGAATGCCTGCTGCTGGAATATGCTGAAAAATCAAAGCTTTATCTTCCGGTCGAAAACATTGAACTGCTGTCAAAATACGGCCACGAAGAGGGTCTGTTAGACCGGCTTGGCGGCGGTGCATGGCAGGCCAAGAAGGCCAAGCTGAAAGAGCGTATCCGCGAGATGGCGGACAAGCTGATCCGCATCGCTGCCGAACGCGCCCTGCGCAAGGCTCCGGTGATGGACCCACCGCCACACGCGTGGGAAGAGTTCAGCGCCCGGTTCCCCTATCAAGAAACCGACGACCAATTGCGTGCCATCGCCGAGGTGATGGAGGATATGCATTCGGGCGCACCTATGGATCGCCTGATCTGTGGCGACGTTGGGTTCGGCAAGACCGAGGTCGCCATGCGGGCGGCCTTTGTGGCCGCGATGTCTGGTGTTCAGGTGGCGGTCATTGCGCCTACGACTCTGTTGGCGCGGCAACATGCGGCCAGTTTTCGGGAACGTTTCCGGGGCTTCCCAATGGAGGTCCGGCAACTGTCCCGTTTTGTGTCGGCAAAAGATGCGCAACAGACCCGGGACGGGATGGCGCGGGGTACGGTCGATATCGTGATTGGTACTCACGCACTGCTGGCGAAGGGAATACGGTTCAACAATCTGGGCCTTCTGATCATTGATGAAGAACAGCATTTCGGTGTGGCTCATAAGGAACGGCTCAAGCAATTGCGGTCGGATGTCCACGTGCTGACCCTGACGGCAACGCCGATCCCGCGGACGTTGCAACTGTCCCTGACCGGTGTACGCGATTTGTCGATCATCGGCACGCCGCCCATCGACCGGCTAGCGATCCGAACCTATGTCAGTGAGTTCGATACGGTGACGATACGCGAGGCGCTGCTGCGGGAACACTATCGCGGCGGGCAGAGCTTCTACGTTGTCCCACGCATCTCGGACCTGCCCGAGATCGAGGAATTCCTGAAAGAACAACTGCCCGAGCTGACGTATATGGTCGTCCATGGGCAGATGGCCGCGGGTGAGCTCGATGATCGGATGAACGCCTTTTACGATGGGAAATACGATGTCCTGCTGGCCACAACGATTGTGGAAAGCGGCTTGGATATTCCCACTGCCAATACGATGGTCGTGCACCGCGCCGATATGTTTGGCTTGGCGCAACTTTATCAGATCAGGGGTCGCGTTGGGCGGTCCAAGACCCGCGCTTACGCTTATCTGACCACAAAGCCGCGCAAGAAGCTGACCGATACGGCCGAAAAACGTCTGCGCGTTTTGGGTTCGCTGGACACGTTGGGGGCAGGGTTCACGCTGGCTTCGCAGGATCTGGATATTCGTGGTGCCGGAAACTTGTTGGGTGAAGAACAGTCCGGTCAGATGCGTGATGTGGGATACGAGCTGTATCAATCGATGCTGGAAGAGGCGATTGCCAAGATCAAGGCGGGTGAGATGGAGGGTCTCAGCGAGGCCGACGATCAGTGGGCACCGCAGATCAATCTGGGTGTGCCGGTTCTGATCCCCGAAGACTATGTGCCCGATCTAGACGTGCGGCTAGGGCTGTATCGTCGCCTGTCATCGCTGTCCACCAAGGTCGAGTTGGAAGGTTTTGCTGCCGAACTGATTGACCGTTTTGGCAGTCTGCCGAAAGAGGTGAATACGCTGATGCTGGTGGTGCGGATCAAGGCGATGTGCAAGCGGGCGGGCATTGCCAAGTTGGACGGTGGGCCGAAGGGGGCCACGATCCAGTTTCACAATGATAAATTCGCCTCACCTCAGGGGTTGGTGGAATTCATTCAGGCCCAGCGCGGCCTCGCCAAGGTCAAGGATAACAAGATCGTCGTGCGTCGGGATTGGAAAAAGGACAGCGACAAGATCAAAGGTGCGTTTGCCATCGCGCGGGATCTGGCAGAAAAAGTGGTGGCCCAGAAGAAAAAGGCCAAAGCCTAGTCGCCCGAGACAAACGTGCACAATTGCCAGTTGCCGTCATTGGATTTGACCAGCGCGGCACGGTGGCCGACCATGGACCACAAAAAGTCACTGTGCATATGACCAAAGGTGCCATCCGTCAGGCGCACTGATTGGTATTCAGCCCCATCCTGATAGTCCGGGACAAAAACAACTTCATGGCTGATCAGCCCGAGTATAGCCCCGCCACGCGACGGTTCCCCGCGCAAGGTGACCTTCTCGCCGGTGATGAAATAGGCGGTGAACGGGTCAAGGGATGCGGGCAGACTGATCTGCCATTGATGCGGCATCCAGAATTCACCTTGATCGTCGAAGTAACCGGGTTGCGACAGCGTATCCTGCAATGCGACCCAGTAGCTTTCACGCATCTCATCGGCCTGATCGCGAAGCTCTTCAGAAAGCTTTTCGGGATCTACCGTCAGGTTTTCGCGGAGTTCTTCGGGGCCACCGTCGCCGCCATGGCTGAGATAGATATCAGGGCAGGCGCTGGCCACGACAGCCTCGGTATCGCGCGCGGTGATCTTGGCCAGAAGGTCGTCGCGAAAGGCAACAAGTGCGGGGTCACGACCGGCCTGATCAACGGGTGGAAAAGACTGACGATCAGCTAAAGCCGGACCGCAGACCAAAGCGGCCAGTAGGACAGACAGGTACTTCATTCGGCAGCCTTCATTGCGGCTTGCGCACAGAAACAGGAAGCGCCAACAGCTCGGTCAGCGCGTGCCAGCGCAAGGTCCAAGCGCTGTTTAATCTGTTTTATTTCAATGCCCTCACCGCGTGCCTTCAGGCAATCATGTAAACCTTTCAGGCTCCAGACATTGTCAGGATGTATAGACGCACGGCTAAGGGTTCCGCCCAGTCCCAGATCCTCGCGATAAACGGCCTCGGCCTCGGCTACATGACCTTGTTCGAACAACAGCGCCCCAAGCGCGTGACGCGTTGGTTGCATCCAGCCCCAGGGCTCGTCGTATGGCAAGGTGTCGTCCAGCTCGACCGAGCGGCGCAGATGGGTGTAGGCTGCATCATAGTTCCGTTTGCGATATTCGATCTCGCCCCGCAGCATTTCGCGCGCGATTTCAAGCAGATCAATGACGCGGTTATTGTGCAGCAGGCGTGAGTCAGGCACCCTCGACATGGCCGCCAGAAACTCTTGCTCCTCCGCTTCCGCCTGCGCCACCTGATCCGTGGCGGCAAAGGCAATGGCGCGTGCGTAGTGGATTGTCGCAGTCAGGGTGCAATACAATTCGGGGTCCGATGGCAACTCCAACGCCTTAGCCTCATCCCAGCGGCCAAAGCGGATCAGGATATGCGGACCCATGGACATGTAGCTTTCGAAAAAATCCGCCATCGGTGGGCTTTCGATGCGCAGCATGTCCTCGGGGGTGGTGTTCCAAAGGCCCTGATTGGCCCGCAAGGCCGGTTCCATCTGGCCAAGAAACAGCGCACCGTAGATGGTGAAATGGTAATCATGCTGGCGATAGCCAGTGTAGATGTTGAACGCGCCTTCGCGTTCGTAATACTTCAGATCGGCTTCGGTCGCCTTTTCATTCCAATGCACAACGTTGTGGTAATGCCCACACAGCACATCGATATGAGTGGGCATGTGAACCAGATGCCCTGCGTCGGGCACCATTGTCCGCAGCACATCCCCGGCCTTGAGCGCCTTTTCCGGAGTTGGCGACATCTCCATCAAGTGAACATAAAGGTGCAGCAGCCCGGGATGTGACATGGCGGCCGGATCATTGGTCATGGCCCACTCAAGCGTCTCTTGCGCCTCGAGCGTGGCGGCGCCTTTAGCGGGTTGACCGCTTTTCAGGTCCCACATCTGCCAGGGGGTGAGGTTCAGCAACGCTTCGACAAAAACAGTGCGCAAGTCCAGCTGATCAGGATGCGCGGCGAATGTCGCACGCATGCTATCCGCGAAATCGTGATCCCATTTGTGCATATCCGGGGTTGGTTCACGCTGAGGGTATCGGGCGGGTAGGGCGCGGATCAGGGCTTGTTCTACATCGGTGCACCCCTCCATATGCGCCAGTGCCTTTTGGGCAGCGTCATAGGCCAACGCCAATGCCTTTTGTTTCCCACGGTCATCCTGCAGATCCCAGGGCAGGTTATAATTCGGACCTGCCGCATAGGCGACGCCCCAATGGGCCATGGCACATTCCGGGTCAAATTCTGCTGCGCGCTTAAAGCAGACTACGGCTTCTTCATGGTTATAGCCGTATGTCCAGTTCAGCCCTCGGTCGAACCAGATCTGTGCTTCGGGCGACGTGGTTGTGACAGGACAGGAATAGGTGCCCAGATCGTAATACTCGCTCATTGAATGACCCCCCTCGGCTTGGAGATGAGAGTAGCGCGATTCAGTCGCGCAGCACAATTCAGGCAGGCAACCTGTCTTCAATCCGTCCCATATGGACCATTAGCCCAAAAGCTATGATGCACATAGTCAGGATGCCCATCGTCAGTGGTGTCAAAGACCCGTCGAACAACAAGCCGATAGGGGCTGCGATGGCAGCGGCCAAAACAGTTGAAATCGATCCGATGACCGAAGCGGCCATGCCTGCGATATGGCCCATCGGCTCCATCGCGATGGCATTTAGATTGCCCAGTGTTACGCCGGCCATAAAAAATACCATGGTCTGCCAGAAGACAAACAGCGCAAATGAGGCGTCAGGCGAAAGCTGCGTAGCGCTCAGGGCCGTAACTGAGGCGGTAATCAGGATTTGTCCCCCCAGCGCCCATGTCACCATCCGGCGCATGCCAACGCGCACAACAAGGGCTGCGTTGAGCAAGCTGGCTGACCCAGACATCAGCGCCACGAAACCAAACCAGAACGGAAAGCTATCGGCGCGGTCATGGATTACGTCATAAACCGGCTGAACCATCGTCAGCATGGTGAACAACACCCCCATACATAGGGTCTGAACCATAATCGAAAGGCGGACGGTCGGATGAGAAAACATCTCTTTCGTGGCAGAGATCATCAGCGGCAGCCGGATCGGACGACGGTTCTCGCGAGCCAACGACTCCGGCAGGCGAACACCCATCCAAGAGATGATGACCAGTGCAAACAGAATGAACGATACAAAAATCCCCCGCCAACCGAACAAAGCGATCACACCTGCGCCCAGCATCGGAGCGGCTGCAGGCACCAACGTGAAGATCATCATCGCAATCGAAATGATCCGCGCCATTTCCCGGCCCGAATACAAGTCTCGAATGATCGCCATCGCCACCACGCGCGGACCGGCGGCGCCCAGCCCCTGAACCACGCGTGCGATCAATACCAATTCCAACGATGAACTCGCCCAGGCAACGGCAGAAGCCGCGACATAAAGCGCCGCGCCGCCGTATATAACCGGCTTACGCCCGATTGCATCGGACAAAGGGCCAGTAAAGAACGTACCAATCCCCATGCCCAACACAAATGAGGTTAGGATCAGTTGCGCCCGGTTGATGTCATCCGGGCTTAGCTGCGCGCCGATTTCGGGCAGGGCGGGCAGCATTGAATCAATCGAAAATGCAATGGTGGCGAACATCATTGCGATCAATGCAATGAACTCCGCCTTGGACATGCGGTTGGCCATGAAGGTCTCCTAACCCGTTCGCGCTATCACGGCGGATCGGGTTGCGCCAGACCGGAAATTTGCACAGACCTATGTGCTATTCTGCAGGGGGAGCCTCAAGTTGAGACATGATCTCCTCGATCACTTTCGCCCACATTTCAGGCGGTTGGGCGCCCGGTACGGCGTGCTGATTGGCCACGATGAACGTCGGGACCGAGCTGACGCCCATTTCCCGTGAATGGGTATCGCGCTGGCTCATGTCTTGGCGGTCGGCGTCTGATTTAAGCAGTTTCATGACCACGGCTGCATCCATTCCGGCACCGTCAGCGACATCTGCCAGCACCTCGGGGTCGCCAATGTCGCGGGCCTGAACGAAATAGGCATCGAACAACCCATCAACGACGTCGTTTTGCTTGCCTTCAATACCAGCCCAATGGATCAGTCGGTGCGCGTCCAGCGTATTGGGCGTGCGTTTCATACCTTCAAAATCGATCTTCAAACCGGCGTTTTCGGCGTGTTCAACCACGGGCGCATAGGCGCGTACCGCACCTTCCTTGCCGCCGAACTTGCGTTCCAGATATTCACGGCGATCCATGCCCGCATCCGGCATGTCCGGGTTCAGCTGAAATGGGTGCCATTCGATAACAAAGGGATGATCCGGAACGGCGGCTAGCGCTTTGTCCAGATGGGTTTTGCCGATATAGCACCATGGGCAGATCGGATCGGATAGGATGTCGAGCTTGACGGTCTGGGTCATTCGGTAGACGCCTTGAAATAGGCCGGCAGGGCGCGGCGCAGGAGCTTGCCGTTGCCACCACTGGGCAATTCGGTCAGATGAACAAAGGCGCGCGGCTGTTTGTACCGGGCCAGATTGGCCTCCACATAGGTGCGTAACGCGTCTTCGTCCAGCTTTTTGGGCCCGGTGTAGAAGGCGGCTATCACAAATGTGTTCTCTTTGACCTCAACCGCTGCCGCGCCAACCTGCGTGATACCGGGAAAGCGGGACAAGACGGATTCAACCTCAACCGGTGAGACGCGGTAGCCACCCGCATTCATCATGTCGTCATCGCGACCCAGATAGGTGATCTGCCCGTCGACGGCCATTGCACCCTGATCGCCGGTCAGGAACCAGTCGCCCAGCATCCGGGCCTGCGCCTCGTCAGGGGCGTTGAGATAGGTCAACATCAGCCCCGGATCGGACCTATGGATGGCGATTGTTCCTTCCTGACCTTGTGGCATGGGCCCGTCCGGCCCAAGAATGGCGATGCGGCGTCCCGGTTGCGGTTGCCCCAGCGCCTCACCGCGGGCCGGATGTGCTGGACTGGACGAGATGAAGGTCGAACACTCGGACATGCCATAGGCTTCGTAAAGCTCGGTTCCTGTGGCCTGTTGCCAGTGTTCGTGCAAATGACGAGACAGTTTTTCACCCGCGCAGAGGCCGTGGCGCAGGTCTGGTAGATCAATCTCCTCTGAGTGTGAGAGCAACTTGCGATAGACGCCGGGCGCTGCGGCAAAAATTGTAGCGCGGTGCTGGCGCAGCAAGGCGGGCAGTGCAAAGATGTCGGTGCCTGGTTCAGGGATCAGAGCCGTTGCACCGATGGTCCACGGATCCATTAAACCGGTGCCCAGCGTATAGGTCCAATTGAACGCACCCGCGTGGCACAGCCGGTCGTCTTCCCGCAGGCTGTACCAACCGTCCACCATCATCTGTCGCCCCCAGATGGCACGGTGCGCATGGGCCACGGCGCGCGGCTTTCCAGAAGTTCCAGAGGTGTAGACCACGTAGGCCAACCGCTCAGGATCACCCATGGCATAGTCAGCAGGAGGCAGACCTCGCATGGCGGTCAGCTCGGTCAGGTCGATTTGCCAGGGGTGCGACGCGCAGGCGACTGTAGGGTCTCGCAGAACAGCCGCAGGTGACAGATCTTCGATCATGTGCGCGGTCTCGGGTTCCGTCAGTTGCGATGAAGTTGGCACGGGCACAATGCCAACGGCGATAGCGCCCAGATAGGCGATTGGAAAGTCTACCGTATTCCCTAAGCGCATCAGAACGATGTCTCCGGGTTTCAGTCCGGTCCGCAGCAAGCCTGTTCCGGTTCCCAGAATGGCTGTTTGTAGTTCGCGATACGTCCAGTCGATGGCGCCGTCCGTACCAAGTACCGACAACGCGGTCTTGGCTGCGCTCCGGTCTGCCCGTCGCAAGACATGTGCGGCCAGATTAAAGGGCGAAGGGCAGGGCGGCGGCGGTCCTTGATCGAAGATCGACAACATGACGACTGGCTATCGCGGTGCATGGCGCGTTGCAAGCACGGTTGGCTGGCCCTATAGAAAGGCATATGAGTACCCAAGATCCCAAATCCCTTATCCGTATTGCCCGTGACGCAGGCGATCATTCGGAACTCGAACCGCTGGACCTTGGCGCAAGAGTGCGAGAGCTGCGCAAAGCGCGGAAATGGACGTTGGAACAGGCGGCCAGTCAAGCAGGGCTTGCGCGGTCAACGCTCAGCAAGATCGAGAATGGGCAAATGTCGCCTACTTATGATGCGCTCAAAAAGCTGGCGATCGGGCTCGAGATTTCGGTGCCGCAGCTTTTCACGCCGCCTCAGCGGGATCAGGTGATCGGGCGTATGGCCGTTACCCGAATGGGCGAAGGCGCTGCCCATGCCACTGCGACATACGAGCATGAATTGCTGGCTGAAACTCTGACAAAAAAGCAGATGCTGCCATATCGGGCCCGAGTTCGTTCACGATCAATGGACGAATTCGAAGGCTGGGTACGCCATGACGGCGAAGAGTTCATGTATGTGTTGACCGGCGTTGTTCGCCTGTACACAGAATTCTATGAACCGGTAGAAATGCGCCGCGGGGACAGTGCCTACTACGATGGCAGTATGGGGCATAACGTGATTTCGGTCAGCGATGAGGATGCGACCATCCTTTGGGTGACATCACTGTCCTAAGATGCGTGCACCAGAAGTTCCCGGTTCAGGCGTTCAGTAAACAGAAAATCCTCGACCTCTTCGTGGGCCTCGTTGACCGTCAGATGGTGGCGTTCGGCAAGATAGGCTTCGAACCGTTTACGATCCTTGCAAACACGCATCATGTCCTGGTCGCGCAGGTTCGGAAAACGGCGTTTCGCGCGCTCATAGGTCGCGCCCCAGTCTTTTGTGATATCTGTCCAGTTCAGCATCGCGAGCTTTCAGTTGTTCGGGTTCAGAACTGCTCTCCCCGACTACAGGGTACGAACGGGTTTACGTCACGTGAGACATGACAAAATGTCGCAGGGCACGAGAGGTTCATGTTTGGAACCTTCGAACTGCGGCGCGTCGCGTTTAGGACGAGTGAACTTTATGTCCGACGGGTGATCGCTAGATTTATTCTGTTCCGGACGGCTTGGATGGATCAGGCTTATGTGTCAGAAACATATAGATATTTAGACCGTGATTGAAGCCATGTTCTTCGCGCGCTGCAATAGCTTGAAGCGCTTTGCATTGCGCATGTGTGTGTTTCTTTCCAACACACTAGATGCAGTCTCGATAGCTTTATGCAGTGGTCTCGTGAGGTGCTTTTCCACATCTCGTGTCGTCGAATGATGTGCCAGATTTTGCCGAAAAATAACCGATGGCAACTCGGTTGACTGATCAAAAGCCTATTAACGACAAAACTGCCCGGTTTTCATCCTCGAGTTCAATGAATCGGCACATTACCTTGCGAGCGTCACCCGAGTTCGTAAGCCTTGCTTAAACAATCTGGTTGGGGGCCGGGGGTGGCCGCACTACTCCTCGTACCACCACACTTCGGGCATGTATTGCGGTCCGTCGCCGTATATCGGCAGCGTGTCCGGGAATTTCAAAGTGCTGACATGGGCGATGCGCCCGATATCAAAGCTCCAGATTGGGATCACGTAGCGGCCCGCTGTCAGAACGCGGTCCAACGCCCGTGTGGCGGCCACGAAGTCCTCTCGTGACTCCGAGGCGAGCATGGCATCAATCATTCCGTCCACGGCCGGTGATGCGACGCCCATCAGGTTGCGTGTTCCTGGGGCGTCCGCATTCTCGCTACCCCAATACAGGCGCTGCTCGTTTCCTGGTGACAGGGACATTGCGCGTCGGAATGGCGTGATATCAAAGTCCAGCTCGGCGGTGCGGCCGGTGTATTGCGCGTTGTCGACCTGTTCCGTCAGAACCTGAATGCCCAAGCGTTCAAGTGCGCGGGCATAGATTTCGACCGCAGTCGCCATATCGGTGTCGCCTTGTTGCAGCAACACTGTCATCTTGAATGCTTCACCGTTCTGGTTGCGTAGAACACCGTCCTGTATGGTCCAACCAGCCTCGGCCAACAGCTTTGTGGCTTTGCGTATATTGGTCCGGTTTCGCGCCGATCCGTCCCCCGTAGGTGGGCCGTAGCCTTCCAACGTGCCTGGCAGCAGATCATCCGCGAAAGGCTGCAACAATTCTTCGACCCTGCCGGTTGCGGGACCGGGTTGCATGGCCAAGTCCGAGCCGGAAAAGTAAGATGTGATGCGCGGCTGCGCGCTGCCGGTAATCGTGTCGTTGATGAACTCAAAATTGAAGGCCAGAGTCAGGGCTTCGCGCACACGCCAGTCATCAAACGGTGCTTCGCGGGTGTTCATGACAAACCCGGTCATACCCGATGGTTTGCCATGGGGAATTTCCGTCTTGATCACATCCCCGCGTTGAATGGCCGGAAATCCGTATTGGTTGTCCCATTTATCTGCGTTGAATTCGCGTACTGCGGACAGTTCACCGGCTTTGAACGCTTCGAACAGAACGGTTGCGTCGCCATAGAATTCGATCCGCATTTCATCCAGATTCATGGTGCCGCGCCGGAATGGAATATCGGCCCCCCAATAGTCGGGGTTCCTGCGTAGGTTCACATAGCGACCGGCCTCGTAGCCATCGACAACATAGGGGCCGCTGCCGACCGGCACGTCTTGCAACTGACCGTCAGCGAAGTCTTTTCCGTCCCATTGCGCCTTTTGCAGTATTGGGCGCAGACCTGCGATCAGCGCAAGTTCCCGATCAGGTTCGTTGAACGTGATACGAACCGAATGCGGGCCGGTTTGTTCGATGCTGTCGATCTTGCCCCACAACCCGCGATATCGCAGGTGACCTTCGGTGCCCAAGGTTTCATAAGACCAGATGACATCGTCGACCGTGACTGGGCTGCCGTCGGAGAACCGGGCCTCTTCCCGGAGGGTGAATTCAACCCAGGATCGGTCTGGCGCCGTCTCAACTGATTCGGCTAACAGACCGTAAAGAGTGAAAGGTTCGTCCCAGGATCGGCCCATCAGGCTTTCATGGGTCCAAAATCGCAATTGCCACGGCGAGGTGCCTTTTTGCAAAAACGGGTTCAAACTGTTAAAGCCGCCGGTGTTTCCGAAAACTACCTTTCCACCTTTGGGCGCATCTGGATTCGCGTAAGGCAGGGACACAAAATCCGGTGGTAGGGCCGGGTCACCATACATAGCTATGCCATGAGACGAATCTGCAAGGGCGAAAGACGACGCGAAAATGCAGGCGATTCCCGCTGCGACGGGGCGAAGAGGGCGTAGAAAATCCGGGCTCATTTTGGAAACAATCCTGCTCTGGCCTTATTTTGTTGGGATTAACCGTACCGATGATTTTTCTTATTATCAAACTTTTAGCTTGGACGAAGGCGCAGAATTGCTTATAAAGGTCGCACTGCTCGATAGGTTTCTTGCCTGTATGAAACCTGCCTCAATAACTTAACGCCCGCTTCGTGCGGGCGTTTTTTTTGGCGCTAAGGATTTTGCAGTCGCGGCGTTGATCCCGGATGTTTCCCCGTTTTCTTTGCAGGTGCAGCATGGCATTGTGCGCATAGTCAAATGCTGTGGGAGAACGCTCATGACCCTGTCGGGCAAAACTGCAATCGTGACCGGATCGAATTCGGGGATCGGGCTTGGCGTCGCGCGCGAACTGGCCAAGGCCGGGGCGGATGTTGTCCTGAACTCGTTCACGGATCGCGATGAAGACCATGCGCTGGCCGCCGAGATCGCGGCGGAAACCAGCACCAATACGCGTTACATCAAAGCCGACATGTCCAAGGGCGACGAATGCCGGGCCCTGATTGAGACGGCCGGAGCTTGCGATATTCTGGTGAACAATGCGGGTATTCAGCATGTCTCGCCGATTGATCAGTTCCCGGTCGACAAATGGGACGCGATTATTGCGATCAACATGAGTTCGACCTTTCACACGACTGCTGCTGCATTGCCGATGATGCGCAGCGCAGGTTGGGGCCGGATTGTGAATATTGCCTCGGCGCACGGGCTGACAGCGTCCCCGTTTAAGTCAGCTTATGTGGCGGCCAAACACGGGGTGGTCGGGATGACCAAATCCGTGGCGCTGGAAACCGCTCGGGAACCGATCACATGCAACGCAATCTGCCCCGGCTATGTTCTGACGCCTTTGGTCGAGGCCCAGATTCCGGACACGATGAAAGAATACGACATGAGCCGCGAAGACGTGATCAAGAACGTCATGCTCGAGCGTCAGCCTTCAAAAGAGTTTGCGACCGTTGAGCAACTCGGTGGGACAGCCATTTTCCTGTGCTCAGATGCGGCGGCGCAGATCACGGGTACTACCATTTCTGTGGATGGTGGCTGGACGGCGCTTTAGGGTTTGTTTGGGCGTTGGGGTTTTCATGAAAGGGAAAACAACTGGATGAGAAAAACTGGATTTCGCTACTTCAAGTTGGTTGATGAGAATGCAGTTACTACACCATATTTGCAGTACTTCAGGATTTCTCATGAAGGTGCGATGTTAGAAGCCATTAATCACTATCCGTCTGCCTCACCGAAGAGAAGCTCCGGCCCTGAGGTCTTAAGTGTTGGCGAGGATAATCTTATAGGATCGTTGTCGATTGATCCCGAGCCTCCAGATGAGTTCGAAGAGGAATGGGATGGTGGATACTCGATAGAGATTTCACGAGATGAGTTTGATAAAGCTCTGGAAGCTGCTCTCGGTAATGAGTGACGGAGGCCGCAATTGAAAAAGATCAATCTGGCATTGCAGGGCGGCGGAGCACATGGGGCGTTCACTTGGGGTGTCCTGGATCGCCTTCTGGACGAAGAAGACATCGAGGTTGCGGCCATCACCGGAACCTCTGCCGGGGCGCTGAACGGCGCGGCGTTTAAGGCCGGTATGGTGCATGCGGGCCGTGACGGCGCCCGCGAGCAACTAGATGGGCTGTGGAAGCGCATGGGCGCGATTGGCGACATGCGCATGGCCAATTGGTTCCGCGGAATAGAGCCTGCGCAAATTGCACAAGCAATGGAATATTCAGTGCCGTATTCCATTGGGGATGCGTTGTCGCGCATGGTGTCGCCCTACGCCTACGGCCCGTTTTACAGCAATCCTTTGGAATCGGTAGTGGATCGGTTCAACTTCAACGAAGTTTGCGCGGATCAGGGGCCAAGCCTGTTTGTATGTGCCACATGCGTGCGCAGCGGCAAGATCCGGATATTCACCGGGGACGAGATTTCAACGGATGCCATTCTGGCCTCAGCCTGTTTGCCCAGCCTGTTCAAAGCCGTTGAGATTTATGATCCCGCAACCGACCGGGCCGAGGCCTATTGGGACGGCGGGTATACTGGCAATCCGGCGCTGTACCCGTTGTTCAACAAAGCGTTTCCCGAAGATGTGGTGATCGTCAACATCAACCCGCTTGAGCGGGACGAGATACCGGTTACCCCGCAGCAGATCCAGAACAGGATCAATGAGATCAGCTTTAACTCTTCACTGTTTCGCGAATTGCGGGCGATCAACTTTGTTCAGCGACTGCTCGAGGATGGCAAGCTGAAACCGGGTGAGATGAGCCGTGTTCTGGTTCACATGATCGCTGACAACGAGCTGATGAACAGCTTGTCCGTGGCGACGAAAACAGTTCCAAATCCGGTGATCCTGCACAAGTTGAAAAAAGCCGGGCGCGAGGCTGCAGATGGGTTTCTGTCTCGCCACAAGGACGATCTTGGTCAGACCAGCACGGTGGATTTACCCGCGATGTTCGGGTGATTCTTCCGGCGGTTGCGTCGGATCCGCGCCGTTGGGATAGACCAGCCCAGCCGAAATCACCAATTTGGCGGCGTCTTCGATCGACATATCCAGCAAAATCACGTCTTCGGCAGGAAAGAAGAGCAGGAATCCTGATGTTGGGTTGGGTGTTGTCGGCACAAAGACACTCAGCAAATCGCCACCGGTTTCCGTCTTCTGACTAACTTCACCTTTGGCTGTTGTCGAGACAAACCCAATCGCCCAAATCCCGCGCCGTGGGTACTGAATAAGGCAGGCCTTCTCGAATGACCGCTCGGTTTGGGCAAATACCGTTTCCGAGATCTGTTTGATGCCTGAATAGATGGATCGAACCACCGGCATCCGATTTACAACACGTTCACCAAAATGAATCAGTGACCGCCCCAGAATGCCCTTGGCCACCCAACCAACAAGCACTGTGAAGATCAGAAAGAAAACGACGCCAACGCCGCGCAGGTTGATGCCGACATATTGCTCGGGTCGGAACTGGTGTGGGATCAGCGGCAACACAGCGCTGTCGATCCAGCCGACGACAGACCAGATCAGCCAGATCGTCAGCCACACCGGCGCAATGACGACGATGCCCGTTAGAAAAGACGCACGGAACCGTGAGAATAGGCCAGGGCGGCGTTGGGGTTCTTCGTCGAAAGGTGTGTTCATTGCGGTTCCGAGTGGTTTGCAGATTTAGGTAGGCAATCCGCAGCCTTAGTGCAATAGGTCAGACTTACACGCCCTTCGTCAAAGCCTTGGCGATAGCGGCCGCCAGCCGGGCATTGTTGCGCACCAAAGCGATGTTAGCGGTCAATGAACGGCCTTCGGTTTTCTCGTAGATTCGCTGCAACAGGTAGGGCGTGACGGCCTTTCCGGTAATCCTGTGTGCGTCCGCATCAGCCTGAGCGGATGCAATGATCGGGGCTAATTCCTCGGCCGGAATTTGATCTGCGACCGGGATCGGGTTGGCCACCAACTGCCCGCCGGGCAGCCCAAGGGCGCGACGGGTGGCATGCGCCCGTGCAATGTCTTCTGCATTGTCCATGCGTAACGGGGCGCTATACGGTGATTTAGCGGACCAAAAGGCGGGAAACGCGTCTTGACCATGGGCAATAACTGGCACGCCCAATGTCTCCAGAACCTCTAGCGTTTTGGCAAGGTCAAGGATGGCTTTGGCGCCAGCAGCCACCACCGTGACCGGGGTTTGTCCCAATTCGTGCAGGTCAGCGGAAATATCAAATGACGTCTCCGCGCCCTGATGCACCCCACCGATGCCGCCAGTGGCAAATACCTCGATGCCTGCATAGTTGGCGGCAATCATAGTCGCCGCCACCGTGGTTGCGCCGGTGCCACCTGTAGACATGCAGGCCGCCATATCCGCGCGCGAAATTTTTGCCACGCCTTGCGCCTGTCCAAGGGCCTTCAGTTCGTCTGCCTCAAGCCCCACATGCAGTTTGCCTTCGATCACCGCCATTGTGGCCGGAACAGCACCTGCATCACGGATGTCCTGTTCAACCTGTGCCGCGACTTCGATGTTCTGCGGGTAGGGCATGCCATGGGTTATGATGGTGCTTTCAAGCGCGACGATGGGCTGGCCTGCCTCTTTGGCGTTGCGGACCTCGGCGGAGTATTGAATGTCGATCACAGTGGGGTTTCTCCAGAAACATAAGTTGCGGCTGCATGCAGAGCGCGTTTGAGAGCCGTGTCGTTGTCTGCGCCACTGGCTTCGGCAGCGATGTGGGCTGCCATGAAAGTATCGCCAGCACCTGTCACACGCGTGACAAGGACGGATGGCGGGGTTTGTGTCAGAACGCCCGCGGCGGTTCCCACAGAGGCTGAACAGCCGCCGTCAGTGACCAGCACACGCAGCGCGCCACGGTCCAGCAAACCTTTGGCAGCACTTTCGGAATCCTCGAATTCGCGCTGACACAACAGGCCGGCCTCTTCCAGGTTCACGTAGAGCGTGGCGCGGGCGTGTTTGAGGAACGGTTGCAGACGCTCGGCCTTGCCGGGTGAAGCAGGCGCAACACGCAGATCGGCGCGGGCAAAGGCCGGGCTTTGCGCAATCTCTTCCAGCAAGTCCAGTGTCAGGTTGCCGTCCAGTGCGATTGGGCCCTGGAAAGGCGTGTTCTCGTACCCCAAGGGCCCGTGCATCAATGGACGCAGGATCTTGGCGCCAGCAGCTTCCAATGAATGCGCGTCGGCAATTGCGGCGATCAGACCATTGGCGCCTTCGACGGCCATATAGCGGTCGGTAGGAAGGTCTTGGGATCGATAGATTTGGTTCGTGACCATGCCAAGTCGAGCGCACGAACGAACTAACTCGTCGCCTTCCGGGTCCCGGCCAATGGCGGTCAACAATGTCGGGGTCATGCCAAACCGGACCAATGTCATGGCGATGTTCATGGCCACGCCGCCGGGCAGGCGGGTAATCCGCCCAGGTACGTCTGATCCTTGCCGCATGGCGCTGGCAGATCGGCCGATTACGTCCCACAGGACCGAGCCGATACACAGGATTTCGCTGTTCTGAGTCATCATGCTGTCATGCCGCAGCCCTGATGCCCGTGCAAGTGCGAACGTCGCCGCCCTTCGAGAATCCCGGTGGAGACCCGCCTGCGCGGCGCTTTGGGCTTGCGATCACTTTGTTTCGGAAAGACACTCGGGCTAAATGTTTGATGATTTGATTTGTAGCCCGGAGCGTTTCTTATGAGAGATGGTTTGATACCTGCCATCCTCTGCCGTCTAAAAGTTCTGTCGTTTAGTTGTATGGCGGCGCTGACCCTGGCTCCAAGTTTTGTTTTCGCGCAATCTCCGGCACCGACTATTGTCGAGTTCTGGACCAAGTCAGACACCTTGTTTCTGGATATCAGCCTGAATGCCGAAGCGTTTCTGGCCGGAGTTGATCCGCAAAGCGCGACCGGTTTTGACGACAACCGTCACTACAAGGATTTGCGCCAATTGGTGTCGTCCGAATTGGAGCCAAAGGTGAAAGCCTTTGCCAAACCGTGGATGCAGACCTTGCAGGTTGATATCGCAGGCCCGGTTGTTTTGTCTTACGAAGGCGTGAGTATCCCGGTTGTAGGGGATCCCCAAACGGTGCGGACTTCAAAGCTGTTGCTGACGGCGCCTCTGCCAGACGGCGCATCCGGTTTTCGACTGACTTGGCCTGATGGTAGCGGGTCAGCGGTTATCAAGCAGCAGCGTGTCTCGGCGCCGTATACCGGGTACCTGACAGGCGGCCAAATGACACCAATGATTCCACTTCAGGGTGGCGCGGCCCTGACCACCGAACAAACCCTGCAGACATTCCTTCCGAAGGGTCTCTCTCAGGTTCTAACCAGCGGCCCCAAACCGATTTTGCTTGTGCTTACGCTGGTGTTTCTGTCGCTGAACTTGCGCCCGTTTTTGATGCAACTGCTGTTCTTCTCACTGGGTATCTTGCTTGGATTGAGTGCCGGAGCTTTCGACGCCGTGAGTATTCCTTCGACAGCTGCATCGCAATCATTGGCATTTGCAATCGTTGGTCTGGCGGTATGGAACCTGATCTCTCGGCGGCTGCAGATCCTGCGTGTGTTTGCCGTTTTTGCGGCCGGATTGCTTCAGGGTCTGGCGTGGACCTTTGCCCTGACCGAGATTGGCGTGCCACCCAACCATCTACCCCCGGCGATATTGGGGTTTGCGGGCGGGATCGTTTTGGCGCTGTGCGCTGTTGCCTTTGCCGCCTTTGCGGCGTCTGTGGTGATCACCGGTGGATTGCACAGGCTCCAGGGCCGGGTTTCGATCCTGGCCTCGATGGTAATTGCAGGTGCTGGCGTGTTTTTGACAGTCGAACCCTGGCTGTTTGGCTAGGGCATGTTTGCCAGCAAGGTGTTCAAAGCCCCCGAGGGATCATCGCTGGACCAGATCTCATCCCCGATGCCAAAGAAATCGGTGCACGGGCTAAGATCGCGGATCAATTCGGGGGTCAACCCGCCCTCGGCCACAACCGGAACTTCGATCATCTCGGACCACCACTGAAACAGGTCCTTTTCGGCCAGCGTACCATCACCCAGCGAAGACTTTCCCACCGGACCAAAAGCCACATGATCCACACCGGCTTCTCCTGCCGTCATGCCGTCATGGCTGGAGGTGCCACAAAAGCTGCCAACGATGGCATCTGGACCCAATTCCTTACGGGCAGCGCGGACAGATCGCGCCGCATCGTCCAAATGCACCCCATCCAGGCCAAGCTTTTGCGCCAGTAAGACATGGTTCGAGATCACCAATGCCACGTCGCGCGCATGGGCGACCTCACGACAGGCGTCGGCAGAACGGGAAATGGTGTCTTCGTCGTTGCCCGCCAAAGCCAACCGGATGCAGGCGATGTCAGCGCCATCCAGAACGCGCGCCAACTGGTCCGGAAACGTGCTGAGCGCAACGGTTGGCGGTGTAATCAGGTAAATCTGCGGCTGCTCGGGGGTGTCCATTGGCGCGTCCTTGGCTGTCAGTCTTTGGCGCGGTTTAGCGGATTGCGACGGGGAAGCAAACTTTTATGCCTGCGGCCGCGGGATTTGGCGGTCAGGATGGCTTGCCCTGTGGTGTTGACGGGATTAGAGCAGGCGGAACTTTTGGAGTGAACGATGCCCAGCGACAGATCCCAGCCAGCATTCGTGCTTGTACGCCCACAAATGGGCGAAAACATCGGCGCCGCGGCGCGGGCGATGTGGAACTTTGGTCTGGATCGGATGCGCATCGTGGCCCCGCGGGATGGATGGCCGAACCCCAAGGCGGTGGCCATGTCCAGCGGTGCGGGCCGTCTATTGGACGAAGCGCAGCTGTTTGATGATCTGTCTGGGGCACTGGGCGATCGCACTTATGTTTTCGCTACAACTGCCCGCCAGCGGGGGTTGACCAAACCGGTTTTCAGCCCGGAACGCGCCATGCAAATCGCCGCTGAAAAAGTTTCGGCGGGCGAGAAAGTGGCGGTCTTGTTTGGCCCCGAACGGGCCGGGTTGGAAAACGAGGATATCGCCAAGGCCAACGCCATCATCTCGGTTCCTGTGAATCCAGAATATGCCTCGCTGAACCTGGGGCAATGTGTGTTGCTGACCGCCTATGAATGGATGCGGCAGTCCGGCGATGTGGTGCACGAGGCCACTGATCTGGGCAAGGGCGACTGGGCCACCGGGATCGAGGTTGAAAAACTGCTCGAGCATTACGAGGATCGTTTGAACGAGGCCGGGTTCTTCTATCCCCCCGAAAAAGCCGAAGGCATGAAGGTCAACCTGCGCAATCTGTGGTCACGGATGCGGATGACTCGAGCCGATGTACAGATGCTGCACGGCGTGATGCGGCAGATGGTCCGCTGGAAGGACAGGGGCTGAGGCTGGACCTTGGTGCTCCATGGCCCTAGCTTGCGACAAAATCCAAGGCACATGAGAACGGCATGAGCAGTAAGCGCAGCATCTTCGAAGACGTCTCAGATACAGAAAAACAGCGGGCGGTTCAGCCTGGCATGATCGACAAAGGGCGCGGCGGTGCGCGTGGGGCCATTCGGACCTGGCTGATGATCCTGTTTGCCTTGGTTGTTGTGATGATCGCCGTGGGTGGCCTGACCCGTCTGACGGACAGCGGTCTGTCGATCACCGAATGGCGTCCAATCACCGGCGCCATCCCTCCGATGTCCGAGGCCACTTGGCAGTCTGAATTCGACAAATACAAAGAAATCGACCAGTGGCGCATTCAGAACCAGTGGATGGAGCTGGCAGATTTTAAAACCATCTATTGGTGGGAATGGGGTCATCGCCAATTGGGCCGTGTGATCGGTCTGGTTTGGGTTATCGGCTTCCTCGGCTTTCTGATCGCACGGAAAATTCCAACTGGATGGACCGGCAAACTGCTGATCCCCGGAGCTCTGGGTGGTGTGCAGGGTGCCGTCGGTTGGTGGATGGTCGCCTCGGGCGTGACGCAGGGCGAAGGGATGACGGCTGTGGCCAGCTATCGTCTGGCCACGCATCTGGGTCTGGCCTTTGTCATTCTTGGTTTTCTGGCATGGTATATCTTTGAGCTGGGTCGCGAAGAACGCGACCTGATGCAGGCCCGCCGCGCGAAAGAGGCCAAACTCTTCTCTCTGTCCACCGGTCTGATGCATTTCGCCTTTTTACAAATACTCATTGGCGCGCTCGTTGCCGGGATCGACGCCGGACGGTCTTACACCGATTGGCCGTTGATCGGGGGGCAAATCCTGCCACCCGATGCGACGATGCTGGAACCGATGTGGCGTAACTTTTTCGAAAGCCCTGGTCTGGTGCAGTTTATCCACCGTTGTGCCGGCTATTTGCTGTTTGCCTTTGGTGTTGTGGTCTGGCGGCGCGGTAGTTCAAGCGCCCATCCGCAGACACGTTTTGCCTTCAACGCGGCCTTTGCGGCCCTGTCGCTGCAAGTCGTGGTCGGGATTCTGACCGTTGTGTATGGCGCACCTTGGCAGATTGCCATTTTCCACCAATTCCTTGCGGTTGTCGTCTGGACGCTGATCCTGCGCGCACGTTTCCTGACCGCTTATCCCATCGCAACTTCGCTTCGTGGAGCATAACTTGATGACTGCATTTGATGACCTGATGGCGTATCAACGCGAAACCTCGGCGCTTGGGCAGATTGCCGGGCGGCTGGGCTGGGATCAGGAAACTGTGATGCCGCGCGGCGCAGCCCCTCAGCGCGCAGAAGAGATGGCCGCGATCGAGGCCGTGCTGCACGCGCGACGGTCCGACCCGCGCGTGGCAGAGTGGCTGGAACAGGCCGAACCGACATGCGAAGCCGGTCACGCGCAATTGCACGAAATCCGACGGTCCTATGAGCGTACGGTCAAAGTGCCCGCCGATCTGGCCAAGGCCATTGCGCGGGTCACATCGGCCGCGCAAGGCAAATGGGCGCAGGCGCGCTCAGACGAAGATGTCGCCGCTTTCTTGCCGGTGTTGGAAGAGGTTGTTGCACTCAAACGTGAAGAAGGCGCAGCGCTGGCGCAGGGCGGCAATATCTACGACGCAATGGTCGAGGATTATGAACCCTATACGACCGGCGGACAGATCGCGGATATCTTTGATCAGATGCGCCCTCGGCTGGTTGCGTTGCGGGCCGCTGTTCTGGACAAGCCAGCGCCCCAAGCGCTGCAAGGGTCGTTTGATGAACTGGATCAGATGCGTCTGTCTCAAAAGCTGGCAGTTGCCTTTGGCTATGATTTGGATCGGGGCCGGGTGGACAAGGCCGTGCACCCGTTCAGCTCGGGCAGTGGGTCCGATGTGCGGATCACCACAAGAACCAGTGCGACAGATCCATTCAACTGTTTCTATTCCACCATCCACGAGGTCGGCCACGCGGCCTATGAACAGGGTATCGACCCGACCTATGCGCTGACGCCGTTGGGCAGCGGCGTGTCGATGGGCGTCCATGAAAGCCAAAGCCGGATCTACGAAAATCAACTTGGCCGCTCGCGCGCCTTTACCGGCTGGCTATACGGACAAATGAATGAGGCATTCGGTGATTTCGGCATCGCCGACGCAGATGCCTTCTATGCAACCGTGAACCGGGTCCATAACGGCTATATCCGGACCGAGGCGGATGAGGTGCAATACAACCTGCACATCATGCTGCGCTTTGATCTGGAACGCGCCCTGATGGCGGGCGATCTGTCGGTCAGCGATCTGGAAACCGCCTGGAATGATCGGTTCGAGACTGATTTTGGCTATGCTGTCGACAAACCGTCGAACGGGTGCTTGCAGGATGTGCATTGGTCGGTCGGCTTGTTCGGCTATTTTCCAACCTATTCGCTGGGCAATGTCTACGCCGGGTGCTTATATCAGACCTTGTCTGATGCACTGCCACAGTTGAATGAACAGCTTGCCGCAGGCGACACCACGGGCGCAACAAGCTGGCTGCGTGAAAACGTACAGCGCTTTGGCGGGTTATACGCGCCGCGCGACGTCATCCAGCGCGCCAGTGGGGTTGAACCGGGACCAGAACCGTTGCTTGCCTACCTGGAACAGAAATTTGGGGGGCTTTACGGGCTGTAATGCTCGTCTCGTTGCGTCACATCCACGTGTTTTCAGCTTGGGTTCCAACTGAATGCGAATAGGGTGATCCCAAACGGAGGGATCACCTTGTCCTTTGATACACATGTGAAATCTCGGCTGGCTGTGGCGCTGACAAGTCGACAACTTCTGCGCATCCGAAGGATTTTCCATGAGGGAAGGCGGCAAGTTCTGCGCCAACCCCATGTAGTGCACTACTTTCACGATGCGGCAGACCCCTGTTGTCATTTGACCGCGCAGGTATTGCAGCGATTTCAGGACAGGTATCGGGTTTTTGTGCGCCCTTACTTGATCTCTGGACCGCCCGAAGATGCCGTGCCAGACCCTGTGGCACATCATAGAAATGCGCTGAACGATTCGAGGAACCTGGCCCGGAAACTCGGCCTGGCGGAACCTTCGGCGACCGGACCAGACCGTCATGCGGTGTCTCAGGCGGAACAAGCTCTGGCAGCAAAGCTTGAGGACGGAGAGTTCCTGCTCGGCGTTTCTGACATCAGCCGCAAGCTTTGGACAGGTGGAGAGTTTTCCAAAGGGAAAGGAACCGACCCGTCATCCGCCAAGGCAAGGGGGGATCATCAATTATCCTCGTTCGGGCACTATATAGGCGGCACGTTTTACTATGGTGGTGAATGGTACTGGGGGGGTGATCGACTCCACTATCTTGAAGACCGTTTGCAGAACGCCGGGCTTGGGGCTGACCTGCCGCCACTGATTCCGGTGCCAGACCTGCAGGATAACCATGCTGAAGGGCAGGCGATCGAATTCTTCTTTTCGTTTCGCAGCCCATATTCATATCTCGCATTTGATCGTGTTCGGGATCTGGCCCGGCGCAGTGGCGCGGATTTGGTTCTGCGCCCGGTTCTGCCAATGCTGATGCGTGGGTTGCCTGTTCCCAAGGCCAAGTCTTCCTACATTCTGCTTGATTGCGCTCGCGAAGCCGGACGATTGGGGGTGCCGTTTGGCCGTATTTGCGACCCGCTTGGGGTAGGGGTTGAGCGTGGGTATGCGCTGCTGGATCATGCCCATGCGCAAGGGCGAATGGCCGAATACTGCTCGGCGTTTTTGCGCGGGGTCTGGTCGCAGGGGTTGGATGCCTCGACGAACAATGGTTTGGCACAAATTGTTGGGCAGGCTGGACTAGATTGGAACATCGCCCGGCAAGAGTTAACCACACAGAACTGGCGCGCGCGTGTTGAGCAGAACCAGGACAGGTTGCAGGAGATCGGGTTGTGGGGCGTTCCCAGCTTTCACGTATCCGGACAAAGCATCTGGGGCCAAGACCGTCTTTGGGCCGTTGAGGATGCGCTTGTGAGTTGACCGGCAAAAGGCGCCGCATATGGGAACGCGACGCCATTGTTTCATGATTGCAAAGCTATTTAGACTTCAGGTTCGTCATCCTCACTCTGATCGGCGATCCAGGCTACGCTGACGACTTCTTCGCCCTTGCCGGTGTTGAAGACCTTTACGCCCCCCGCAGACCGAGACCGGAACGAGATTCCGTCGACCGGAACGCGGATCGATTGGCCTTTGGAGGTCGCCAACATGATCTGATCATCGATCTCAACCGGGAAGGAAGCAACCAGTTCGCCACCACGCATAGCTTTGTCCATCGCGGTGACACCCATGCCACCGCGACCGCGGACGGGGTAATCGTGGCTGGAACTCAGCTTGCCCGCACCGCCGGACGTAATGGTCAGGATCAAGTTTTCTACTGCTGACATTTCGGCGTATTTTTCCTGGCTGAAGTCGCTGCTTGCGGCGGCGTCTTCGTCCTCACCTGAGTCTTCGTCCGTCAATCCGGCAACGGCGCGACGCATCTTCAGATAGGCGGCTCGATCCTCGGGCGTGGCTTCGAAATGACGGATCACCGACATTGATACGACGCGATCGCCATTGGACAGCTTGATGCCACGAACGCCGGTGGATTCGCGCGAATTGAAGACCCGCACATCCGTGGTGCGGAAGCGGATCGCACGACCCGAATTTGTCACCAGCATCACATCTTCATCTTCCGAGCAGATGCGGGCGTTTACCAGCTCTACATCCTCGGGCAGTTTCATCGCGATTTTGCCGTTGCGGCGGACATTCGTGAAGTCTGACAGACGGTTGCGGCGGACATCGCCGGCGCTGGTGGCAAAGACGATCTGCAGGTTCTCCCATTCTTCATCCGGCACATCCACCGGCATGATTGCAGCGATGGAAACACCGGTTGGGATCGGCAGGATGTTGACGATCGCCTTGCCCTTGCCCGTCCGGCCGGACTGCGGCAAGCGCCACGTCTTAAGCTTGTAGACCATCCCATCCGTGGTGAAGAACAACAGCTGCGTATGGGTGTTGGCCACGAAGAGGTTCGTGACGACGTCCTCTTCTTTGGTCTGCATCCCGGACAAACCCTTGCCGCCCCGCTTTTGCGCGCGGAAATCGGCCAGTGGGGTACGTTTGATGTAGCCGCCTGAGGTGATGGTGACGACCATGTCTTCACGCTCGATCAGGTCCTCGTCGTCCATGTCGCCGGACCAATCGACGATTTCGGTGCGACGGGGCACGGCAAACTGTTCGCGAACCTCACGCAGTTCGTCCCCGATGATCGACATGATGCGTTCGCGAGATCCCAGAATTTCAAGGTATTCCTTGATTTTGCCCGCCAGTTCTTCCAACTCGTCGGTGACTTCCTTGACACCAATCTGAGTCAGGCGTTGCAGGCGCAGTTCCAGAATGGCGCGGGCCTGGGTTTCAGACAAGTTATAGGTACCGTCGTCATTCGCCGTATGGGTCGGATCATCAATCAGGGCGATGTATTCCAGGATCGGCTGGGCAGGCCAACGGCGCGTCATCAGTTTTTCGCGAGCTTCAGACGCGTCAGCCGATTGGCGGATTGTGGTAACGATTTCATCGATATTGGTGACGGCAACGGCCAGTCCACACAGAATATGGCTGCGTTCACGCGCCTTGCGCAGTAGATGCGCGGTACGACGGGCCACAACGTCTTCGCGAAAGTCGATAAACGAGGTCAGGAACCGGCGCAGAGTCAGTTGTTCCGGACGGCCACCATTCAGGGCAAGCATGTTGCAGCCGAAATAGGTTTGCATTGGTGAAAAGCGGAACAGCTGGTTCAGAACTACTTCGGGCGTCGCATCACGCTTTAGTTCCACAACGACGCGCACGCCGTTACGGTCAGATTCGTCCTGAACATGGGCCACGCCTTCGATCCGCTTTTCACGTACCGCTTCGGCGATTTTTTCGATCATCGCAGCTTTGTTGACCTGATACGGGATCTCATCGACAACAATCGCGTACCGATCCTTGCGGATCTCTTCGACGCGCGTTTTTGAACGGATGATGACGCTGCCGCGGCCTTCCAGATAAGCCTTCCGCGCGCCCGAGCGGCCGAGCATCACACCACCGGTTGGGAAGTCGGGGCCGGGGACGTAGTCGATGAGCTGTTCGGATGTCAGATCCGGATCGTCGATCAAGGCCAGTGTTGCATCAACCACTTCGCCCAGATTGTGCGGCGGGATGTTCGTCGCCATACCGACGGCGATACCACCGGCGCCATTGACCAGCATGTTCGGGAAGCGCGCGGGCAGGACCGTCGGCTCTTTGTCCTTGCCGTCATAATTGTCCTGAAAATCGACCGTCTCTTTTTCGATATCGGCCAACAGAGCGGCTGCCGGTTTGTCCATGCGCACTTCGGTATAGCGCATCGCCGCCGGATTATCGCCGTCCATCGAGCCAAAGTTGCCCTGACCATCCAAGAGCGGCAGCGACATCGAGAAATCCTGCGCCATCCGCACCAGCGCGTCATAGATCGCGCCATCACCATGTGGATGATATTTACCCATCACATCGCCAACCGGCCGGGCCGATTTGCGGTACGACTTGTCATGCGTATTCCCCGTCTCATGCATCGCGTAAAGAATACGGCGATGCACTGGCTTCAAACCGTCCCGCAAGTCGGGAATCGCACGCGACACGATGACTGACATCGCGTAGTCCAGATACGACGTGCGCATTTCGGATTCGATTGAAACCGTCGGGCCATCGTATACGGGGCGCTCGGGTGGGGTTTCGTCCATGTTTTCAGGGATTTCTGGCGTATCGCTCACGTAAACTGCCCGCTTATTGTTCTGGGACTATATCTTGTGGATGCACCTTATCAGACCCGGCACATAAGGTGCAAGCAAGCAACCGGTTTGAACCGATATTGCGCACCTCACGCGTAAGTAACATATTGTTATTATACGAATTAGAAAGAATTCGTGGTACGCTGAAGAGACCTTGCAAGAAATGAGAGGTCTGAATGGAGCAAAGCGAAACAGAATTGATGCTAAAGGGATATGGGCTGACGACAGCGGAATTCTTCTACCATATGCCCGACTACATCCACGTCTTGAACACGTTCATCTGGCAGGATTATGATCTTGCCCCGGACCATCCCAAGCTTTTTGAATTCATCGAATACTGGCAGCGCGAAATCGATGGGCCGCTGCATTCGGTGAAGTTTTCGCATCGAAAGATGATTGCGCCGGGTGAATGGCGCAATGTGGTGGGCGAATTCAGAGTTAACTGACGGTCAGCCCGAACAACTGGCCCCGCCCAAAACACAGAACTTGGCGCAATGCGGATGGTTCAGGTGCACATCCGCCTCGGCTTCGGCCAGGGTGGTGCCCAGTTCGAATTCCGGTGAGTACGGCAACAAAGTGCAGGCAAGAACTGCGGGGCGGTCTGCGCCTTTGCGTTTAGCGACCATTCTGGCGCTTGCGCACATGATGGAGGTCGGAGATTTGTTGAGAATGCCCCAGCAGGCAGTTGTAATCTCAGGTACTTCGACCGTCTCATCCATTTCCGGGAACAAAACCGTCTGACCCGGGTTGTGCGCGTCGATGTCGAAGCCATTTTCGGCAAAGAAAGCAGCGTAGCCTTTGCGGCTTTCAATGTCCGTATCACCCCATACTGTCCGTCCGGCCACAGCCATTTTGAACCCGTTGTCGCGCAGCCATTCCATACCGGTCAGCGTCTTTGAAAAACTGCCTTTTCCGCGTTCTTCGTCATGCAGTTCGGGGCGGTAATGATCGACGGAAATGCGCAGTGTTAACTTGTCGTTATAGTCCTTTTGCAGGTCCAATAATCCATCGCGCATCTTTCGGCGCATCATGGGCAGCATTGCGTTTGTCAGAATCAGAACCTCGTGCCCGCGTTCCAGCGCGGCGCGTGTGATTTCGATCATCTCGGGGTTCATGAAGGGCTCGCCACCTGTAAACCCGATTTCGCGGATCGGCCAGTTCCGGTCTTCGATTTGATCGAGGTAGTCGGCGACTTCCTGCGTGGTGATGTAAACCAAAGCATCGTTGGTCGGGCTGCTTTCGATATAGCAGTTTACACATTCAATGTTGCACAGGGTGCCGGTGTTGAACCAAAGCGTCTCGGGGTTTGTCAGTGCAACCGATGCTCGGGTCTGACCATCCGCCGTCACCAATTTGTTCTGAAACTTGCCGATATTCGCAAGTTGAGGTGCGTTGTCTTTCATTCCCGGATCCGGTTCTTGTAAGTGGTTGAACAGACTTAGCTGTTTGTTTCGGATTAAGTAAGGGCAGCGTACCGGTTCTGACAGAGTTTTGATGAGCAAAAGAAATACATAGATGGTGGCGCTAACATTGGACATGCGGATAGGGGCAAGGTAAGGACAACACATGGTTTCTCGCGTCATACCTGTTGACCCATTTGATCTGGTCATTTTCGGCGGCACCGGTGATCTGGCGCAACGCAAAATTCTGCCTGCGTTGTTTCGCAGGTACTGTGCAGGCCAATGGCCCGCCGATGTGCAAATCATTGGGGCCGCACGAGGCGATCACAGCTCGGATAAGTTCCGCGAGATCGTCGCGAAGTCGTTGCACCAACATGTGCCAAACCGATCGAAAGACACTGAGACACTCAGTGAGTTTCTGAAGCGCATCGATTACGTTCCGCTGGATGCAAAGTCGGATAATGGATGGACGAGCCTGGCAGGGCGTTTGAAAGACAACCGCATCCGGGCCTTCTATTTCTCGGTTGGTCCCAGTTTGTTTGGCCCTTTGGCAGAACGGATCAGAACGCATGACATGGTCACAAGACACACCAGAATTGTAGTCGAAAAACCATTTGGGCATGACCTGGACAGCGCACGCGCCCTGAATGCGACTTTGGCTGCTCATTTCGAAGAAGGGCAGATCTATCGCATTGATCACTACCTTGGGAAAGAAACCGTCCAGAACCTGATGGCCGTGCGATTTGGCAACATGCTGTTCGAGCCACTGTGGAACAGCCAATACGTTGACCACATCCAGATTACGGTAGCAGAAACCGTCGGAATCGATGGGCGCGAAGAGTACTATGAACGTTCGGGCGCGATGCGGGACATGGTGCAGAACCACCTGATGCAATTGCTGTGTCTGATCGCGATGGAGCCGCCAGCGAAATTCGATCCCGATGCAGTTCGGGACGAAAAATTGAAAGTGATCCGTGCGCTCGACCCGGTTGAGCCGCATCACATTGTGCGTGGACAATTTGCCGCCGGGCTGGATGGGCTTGGCTATCGTGAGGTTGTCGGCAATCCGCGCTCAACCACCGAAAGCTATGTGGCGCTAAAAACCCATATCAGCAATTGGCGGTGGGCCGGTACACCGTTTTACTTGCGCACGGGCAAGCGGTTGGTGGCCCGATCTTCGGTCATAAACGTGATGTTCAAGGACGCGCCGCACTCGATCTTTGGGGAAGAGGCGGGCCGCCACGCCAATGCGTTGTCCATCCGCTTGCAGCCAAATGAGGGGATCACCCTCAAAGTGACGATCAAAGAGCCGGGGCCGGGCGGCATGCGCCTGATCGACGTACCGCTGGACATGAGCTTTGCCGAAGCTTTGGGCCCCGAAAACCAGGACCCACCAGACGCGTATGAACGCCTTGTCATGGATGTGATCCGCGGCAACCAAACCTTATTCATGCGCGGTGATGAGGTCGAGGCCGCCTGGGCCTGGACCGATCCTGTCATTGCTGGCTGGCAAGCGCGTGGTGATGTGCCCAAACCTTATGAAAGCGGCAGCACAGGCCCCGGCGACGCCGAGCTGCTGATGAAACGTGACGGTCGCCTCTGGCAAGGAATAAAGCCATGAAAATCAAAGATTATGCTGACCGGGACATGCTTGCCATCAATGTGGCAAACCAACTGGCAGGAGAGCTTGAGGCCGCGCTGCTGCATGATGAAACGGTTGCGTTGGCGGTTCCGGGCGGGACGACGCCAGGCCCCGTGTTTGACGTTTTGTGTGCGGCGGATCTGGAGTGGGACCGGGTGCGTGTTTTACCTACAGACGAGCGTTGTGTTCCAGCCAATCATGAGCGGTCGAACGAGCGATTGATCCGCGATCGTCTGCTGACAAACCGTGCCTCGGTCGCGCAATATGTGCCGCTTTATGTACCCGGTACCAATCCCGATGCGGCCTTGCCCGAAATCGAATCCCTGATTGCCCCGATCCTGCCGCTCTCGGTGCTGGTGCTGGGTATGGGAGAGGACATGCATACGGCGTCTCTGTTCCCGGGAATGGACGGGCTGGAAGCCGCGTTGGACAGCCACGCGCCGACCCTGGCCGTAGCCCGGACCGAGGTGCAGCCCGAACCCCGCATTACGCTGTCCGCGCCTGTGTTGGACGGGGCGCTATCCAAGCATCTGATCATCTTTGGGGCTGCAAAGCGCGAGTCACTGGAACGGGCGATGTCTCTGCCACCTGAAGAGGCGCCGATCGCTGCGGTGACAAGCGGTCTGACAGTGCACTGGGCGGAGTGAGAATATGGAATTGAACACGTTGAAATCGCTGGCTTCGTCACAGAAAGACCGCCGCATTCTGGATCTGTTCGGTGCCGATCCGGACCGCGCTCAAGGTTTCTCGGCCTCCACGGGCGATCTGTTGTTCGACTATTCGAAAACCCAGATTGATCAGGATGTCCGTTCGGGCCTTGTGCAGTTGTGCGACGAAGCCGATCTGGCGGGTCGACGTGCCGCGATGTTTGCCGGTGAAAAGATCAACGAAACCGAAGGTCGTGCGGTATTGCATACCGCGCTGCGCAATCTCGACGGAGGGTCGGTCACAGCTGATGGGCAAGATGTCATGCCCGACGTCCTCGAGACACTTCAGCGCATGCGCGTGTTTGCCGAACAAGTGCGCGGCGGAACACTAGCCGGGGCAGGGGGCAGCTTTACCGACGTTGTGAACATTGGCATCGGCGGCTCTGATCTTGGGCCGGTCATGGCGACCCACGCGCTAGCGCCATATCACGATGGCCCGCGGCTGCACTATGTCTCTAACGTTGATGGGGCACATATTGCGGACACGTTGCGCCAGTTGGACCCGACACGCACGCTGGTGATTGTGGCGTCCAAAACCTTCACAACCATTGAAACCATGACCAATGCGCGCACGGCCCGCGCCTGGATGACCGATGGCGGAGGGGATTCGGCCAAGCAGTTCGCAGCCGTTTCCAGCTCATTGGATAAAACGCAGGCCTTTGGCATCCCGGAAGACCGCGTCTTTGGTTTTGCCGACTGGGTCGGCGGGCGGTATTCGGTTTGGGGCCCTGTGGGTCTGCCGGTGATGATAGCCATTGGGTCCAACGCGTTCGATGCCTTTTTGCGCGGCGGACAGGCGATGGATTTGCATTTTCGATCTGCCGAGTGGGCGGAGAACCTGCCAGTAATGCTCGCACTGGTCGGCATCTGGCACCGTCAGGTTCTGGGCCACGCCAGCCGAGCAGTTTTGCCATATGATCAGCGTTTGCTGCGGCTGCCGGCCTATTTTCAACAGCTGGAAATGGAATCAAATGGCAAATCCGTTGCCATGGACGGTAGTTCTTTGACCGTTCCGTCCGGCCCGGTTGTTTGGGGAGAGCCCGGTACGAACGGGCAACACGCTTTCTATCAGCTGATCCATCAAGGAACCGATGTGATTCCCTGTGAATTCATGGTCGCTGCGGAAGGTCACGAGCCAGAGCTGACCCATCACCACCGACTTTTGCTGGCCAATTGCCTGGCACAATCTGAGGCCCTGATGCGGGGCCGTTCGCTGGACGAAGCTCGCGCGCGTATGGCCAAGACTGGCCTGGAAGGCGATGAATTGGAAAGACAATCCCGCCATCGCGTCTTCCCCGGAAACCGTCCCTCGACCACATTGATCTATCCGAAACTTACTCCTTTTGTTCTTGGTCAGATCATCGCGCTGTATGAACACCGGGTATTCGTCGAAGGTGTTTTGTTGGGGATCAACTCGTTTGACCAATGGGGCGTCGAGCTGGGCAAGGAATTGGCAACCTCACTTGGTCCGATTGTTGAGGGGGACGAGGGCCCCAACGGCAAAGACGGGTCCACCGCTGCTTTGGTCGGCTATGCCCTGAAACACCGTGATTAGTAGCCAAAATCGCAACCTATCGTGACAGCAAGCTGCATTCTTTTATTGTCAGACAATTAAATGATTGGCAGGGTTCTTCCCGAGGAAACGTGTTGATTGACGCGTAGGACAACGCCCCTACGTGTCGATGACAGACATAAAAGGTCGCGGCCACAAAAGGTCGCCCCGACAAAATGGGGAGGATGTCCATGCTGGGACAGATGATGACGCAGCCCTTGCTGATCTCGTCGCTAATCGATCATGCCGAACGCTACCATCGCGAGGCCGAAATCATTTCGGTTGAAACAGACGGCACGGTTACGCAAACCAATTGGTCCGAGATTGCAAAAAACGCGCGGCGATTGGCATCTGCACTGACCAACCTCGGTTTGGAGCCGCAGGACAGAATCGGCACCTTAGCCTGGAACAACAGGCGCCATCTTGAGATCTACTATGCCACGTCGGGTGCAGGATATGTGTGCCACACGGTCAACCCGCGTCTTTTCCCCGAGCAACTGACCTACATCATCAATCACGCGCAGGACCGTGTGCTATTTTTTGATGCAACGTTTATCCCGCTGGTCGCTGCGCTGCATGAGAAACTGACCGAAGTTCGACATTTTGTGCTGATGGGTCCTCGGAACGAGGATGTTGCGGCGCAAATCCCCGGCGTTAAATTCTATGATGAACTTATCGAAGCCGGCGATGCGGGGTTTGAATGGCCCAGCTTTGATGAAAACACTGCGTCCAGCCTATGTTACACGTCGGGCACAACGGGCAATCCTAAGGGCGTGTTGTATTCTCACCGATCGACTGTTTTGCACAGCTTCGGGTCGAACACACGCGATGTCATAGGGTATTCGGCAATGGACGTGGTCATGCCGGTTGTGCCGATGTTCCATGTGAATGCGTGGGGCTCTCCCTACGCCTGTGCGATGTCGGGCTCTCGGATGGTGTTGCCGGGGCCGGACCTGCATGGCGAAGCGTTGGTCAATCTGATCGACACCTACGGTGTTACGTTGGCCATGGGCGTGCCAACGATCTGGCAGGGCCTGCTGGCGCATGCGGCGAAATCAGGCAGCACTCTGACCAGCCTTGAACGCACGGTGATCGGAGGTGCGGCCTGTCCGCCGTCAATGATCGAGACTTTCCGTGAAACCTATGGGGTCGACACGGTTCATGCCTGGGGCATGAGTGAGATGAGCCCCTTGGGCACCACCAACAACCCGTTGGCCAAGCACCGGAATCTGTCGGTTGAGGCTCAGCACAAACAGCGAGAAAATCAGGGACGTCCACCATATGGGGTCGAGCTGAAGATCGTTGATGACGATGGAAACGACCTGCCTCATGACGGTGAAACACAGGGAGATCTGATGGTGCGCGGCCATTGGGTGCTGGACAGCTATTTCCAGCTTCAGGATCAGGGACTGCTGCAGGATGGCTGGTTCGCCACGGGGGATGTGGCCACATTGGATCCGGACGGCTACATGACGATCCGCGATCGCTCCAAGGACATCATCAAATCGGGGGGTGAGTGGATCAGTTCGGTCGAGCTGGAAAACATCGCCGTCGCGAATCCCAAACTGGCGACAGCAGCCGTTGTTGGTGTGCCGCATCCAAAATGGGATGAACGCCCGTTGCTGGTGGCTGTCAAAGCCGAAGGCGAAAACCCCACCGAAAAAGAGCTGCTGGCCTTCTTCGACGGTAAGATCGCCAAATGGCAAATCCCCGACAAAGTGGTGTTCGTCGATGCATTGCCGCTCAATGCCACTGGAAAAGTGCTGAAACGCAACCTGCGTGCAGATTTCGAAAGCACCCTGACGGGCGAAGCTTGAAACAAGGGGAAAAATGGCTCCGGCGGTAGGGATCGAACCTACGACCAATTGATTAACAGTCAACTGCTCTACCGCTGAGCTACGCCGGAACGGTTCGCGCCGTATAGCAATCAGATTTCACGACGTCCAGAGGGCGGTGTTAAGTTTTTTCAACGAAAGAACCTGACCGTGCCGAAGACGCAGAAATACGGCCGAATGCAGGTACGTGTCTGAGGGAAAAATGGCTCCGGCGGTAGGGATCGAACCTACGACCAATTGATTAACAGTCAACTGCTCTACCGCTGAGCTACGCCGGAACGGTTCGCGCCGTATAACAATCCGGATTCTACGCGTCCAGAGGGGAAGCGTGTGAATTTCAAAAAAATCGTAACGGCTAGGAGCTGCGGCTAAAGACTGCCTCTGCTGACAGGCGACCCGTGAAGGAAACCTGAGATTTACTTTCTAGATCAACGAGATGGGCAAAGACGTTACGTTCCGCGGCAGGAAGCAGCGCAGGCGGCGTGTCCGTATAGATGCGTTCAGCCAATTGGCGCGCAGTTCCGGGCGCGTCTTCAAGTGCGGATAGGATCTGAGCCTCGCGCCCCAATCGGTGGTGAATCAGCCAATCCAACCGGCCGGCCGGGTCGGTGATCGGTGCGCCGTGCCCCGCGTGAAACACCGCCCAGTCACGCGCCCGCAGCCGGTGACAGGCCGCCATGAAATCGGTCAAGTCACCGTCGGGTGGTGACACCAACGAACTGGCCCAACCCATAACATGATCGGCGGTAAAACAGACATCGCCCCAGGCCAGCGCAATATGATTGCCCAGGTGGCCCGGCGTATGGATCACTTCAAGATCCCAGCCATCGCCACGGATCACCTCGCCATCGCCGATTTCGACATCGGGGCGAAATCGGGTGTCGATGCCTTCGCCACCCCCGGCCAGGCCATGTCCTGCTAAGTGAGTCATTACCGCGCTGCGACCAGCTTCCGGGCCACCAAAGGCAATAATCGGCGCGCCCACTCGGGCCGCCAAAGATGCGGCCAGCGGGGAGTGGTCCAGATGGCTGTGCGTGACAATGATGTGGCTGATCCGCTGGTTGGGCTGCAGTGCCTCCAGGATCGCGGATAGATGCGCGTCACTCAGCGGGCCGGGGTCGATGACGGCAATGTCATACGTTCCCAGCAGATATGTATTGGTGCCGCGATAGGTCATCGGCGATGGATTCGGGGCCAGAATGCGCCTGAGCCCGGGTTGCATTTCGACGGCAATACCGGGACGCGGGTTGAAATCATCAGGTGCCTGCATTCTGCGCTCTTCCTCTTGTCGGGGCAGCCCGCTAGGTTTAGCGCATGTCCACACAATGGCTCAAACCCTATATGCCTCGCAGCCTGTATGTCAGGGCCGCATTAATTCTGGTTTTGCCGGTCATTGTGCTGTTGCTGGTCGTGGGAATTGCCTTCCTGCAGAGGCATTTGGAGGATGTCACGTCGCAAATGACCCGCGCCGCTTCGCGCGAAGTCAACCTTGTTACAGGCGCTATGGCTGAGGCCGAGACACAGCAGCAGGCATTGGCGGCCATTCGGCCTGATTTGGCCGCGCTTGAGATGCAAGTCCGTTTTCTGGGCATAAATGAAGAACCGGATATCGGGCGGCGTCGCTGGTACGATTTCATTGCTCCGCAGGTCGAGACTGATCTGCGGGCAAACTTGCCGGATCTGATTGCGGTTGCATTGCCCAGCAGTCAGGAGGCACGGCTATACTTACCGACGCATCTTGGGACGTTGCAGCTGACCTTTGATCGAAGGCGACTGTCGCCAGCGGCACCGCATCAGTTGATTGTAACGATGGTGTTCTTTGCCATCATCATGACCTCAATCTCGTTTCTTTATATGCGCAATCAACTGCGCCCAATAACACGCCTGGCCAACGCGGCGCAGGCATTTGGCCGCGGTCGGATAGAGCCATACTCGCCAAGTGGTGCAATCGAGGTACGGGCCGCAGGTAACGCGTTTCTGGACATGCGGGCGCGGATCGAGCGGCAAATGGAGCAGCGAACCCTGATGTTATCCGGTGTCAGCCACGATCTGCGCACGCCGCTGACGCGATTGAAGCTTGGCCTTTCAATGTTGCCTGAGGAAGAGGCCGCACCGCTGCAGCAGGACGTCACTGAGATGCAGGCTCTGCTGGATGCCTTTCTGGATTTCTCTCGCGGAGCAGCCGATGGCGCCACCGAAGAGGTTCATCCCGAGGCTTTTGTGCGTCAGATTGTCGATGATGCCAGACGGGCAGGGTACGAAGCTGATTTGGTGAGTGTTGAGGGGCAAGGCACAGTTATGTTGCGTCCTACGGCGATCCGCAGGGCGGTGGAAAACCTGATCGGGAATGCGGTTCGATATGGCACCAAGGCCGATGTCAGCCTGAGCCTTAATCCCAAGTCTTTACGCATCCGCGTCGAAGATGATGGTCCAGGAATTCCAGCCGATCAGCGTACTGAGGCTGTCAAACCGTTCACCCGCCTTGATCCGGCTCGCAATCAGAATCAGGGCAGCGGAGTGGGGCTTGGCTTGGCCATCGTTGCCGACATCGCCCGTGCGCATGGCGGCACTTTACGCCTTGCCAAAAGCGAACGATTGGGTGGCTTGTGCGCGGATATTATTATCGGACGCTAGCGAGGCAAAATTTTGAGGGAAGTGTGCCAACTTTTTTGGTCTGGCGGTGATTCTGGTAGGCCCGGAGGGACTTGAACCCCCAACCAAAGCGTTATGAGCGCTCTGCTCTAACCAATTGAGCTACAGGCCCGCCTGAGGGCCTTGGGTATCACGGTGAACGCCCGCGTCAAGCCTGACCGTTGCATGCGCGCGCACAATCGAATAACTCGCGCTGCAAAGCACTCATGAGGGACTGACCATGACAGCGGGCAAGAACGGAATCACCTATGCCGATGCAGGTGTGGACATTGATGCGGGCAACGCGCTGGTCGATCGGATCAAGCCCGCGGCCAAGCGGACCAACCGTCCCGGTGTCATGAGCGGCTTAGGTGGCTTTGGCGCTTTGTTTGATCTGAAGGCTGCCGGTTATACCGACCCAATTCTTGTCGGCGCCACGGACGGCGTCGGAACAAAGCTGCGCATTGCGATCGACACAGGTGTCGTGGATGGCGTTGGCATCGATCTGGTCGCGATGTGCGTTAATGACCTGATTTGCCAAGGTGCCGAGCCGCTGTTTTTTCTGGACTACTTTGCGACCGGCAAACTGGATACAGATACTGCTGCCCGGATCATTGAAGGCATTGCAGAAGGCTGCGCAAAATCAGGCTGTGCTCTGATCGGTGGCGAAACAGCCGAAATGCCAGGGATGTACCCTGACGGGGATTTCGATCTGGCCGGATTCTCGGTTGGTGCGATGGAACGGGGCACGGATTTGCCAGACGGCGTTCAGGCAGGTGATGTGCTGTTGGGGCTGGCCTCGAACGGGGTGCATTCCAACGGCTATTCGCTGGTTCGCAAACTGGTTGAATTGTCCGGGTTGGGCTGGGATTCGGCATCTCCCTTTGGTGACGGTTCGTTGGGCGAAGCTCTGCTGACGCCAACTCGGCTTTATGTGAAGCCAGCGCTGGCGGCAATCAGGGCAGGGGGCGTGCATGCCTTGGCGCATATCACAGGCGGCGGCTTGACCGAGAACCTTCCGCGCGTTCTGCCCGAAGGCATGGGCGCGCAGGTTGATCTAAACGCCTGGGACCTGCCGCCCGTGTTTGGGTGGATGGCACAGACAGGGGGCATCGCCGAAGCTGAAATGCTGAAGACGTTCAACTGCGGCATCGGAATGATCCTTATCTGCGCTGAAGATCGTGCAGCAGATTTGGCTCAACTGCTGCAGGATGCAGGTGAAACCGTTTCACGGCTTGGAGAAATCACAGAAACATCTGGCGTTGCCTATTCGGGCAAGCTGTTGTGAGCCACAAGCGCGTCGCCATTCTGATTTCTGGCGGTGGGTCAAACATGATGTCCCTGGTGGACAGCATGGTTGATGATCATCCCGCACGCCCTTGTCTGGTCTTGTCAAATGATGCGACGGCGGGTGGGCTGAAAAAAGCTGCTGACCGGGGCATTCCAACGGCGGTCGTAGATCATCGCCCGTTCAAAGGCGATCGGGTGGCATTCGAGGACGAATTGGCAAAACCGCTCCTGGACGCGAAACCTGACATCGTTTGCTTGGCAGGTTTCATGCGCGTTTTGACCGGCGGTTTTGTGTCGCAATTTCAGGGGCGGATGCTGAATATTCACCCGTCACTGCTGCCGAAATACAAAGGCCTGCACACACACGCCCGCGCGATCGAGGCAGGTGATGCGGAACATGGTTGTACAGTGCACGAGGTCACCGCTGCGCTGGATGATGGCCCCATTCTGGGTCAGGCACGCCTAGGGATCGCGCGGGATGACACGCCCGACACGTTGGCCGCGCGCGTGTTGGTGTGGGAACACAAATTGTACCCGGCTGTTTTGCGTCGTTATGCTGAAGGCAACAGGTCACCCCTTCTGTTGCCTTGATATTTCGTGGGTGATTTACACACGCACGGAATTCGTCCTATGGTCGCCTCTATCGCTCGGGACTAGGCAAAATCGGGCAATTTCAAATAACAAGAGCAAGAATAGTACGGCGCATGAAAACCCTGAAGACGACGCAAGAGCTGGCCGAATTTTGCAAGGCCGCTGCGGACTACCCCTATATCACAGTGGATACCGAATTTCTGCGCGAACGGACTTACTATTCCAAACTCTGCCTTGTGCAGTTGGCGGTTCCCTCAGAAGATGAAGATAGCGCAGTTCTGGTCGACCCTTTGGCCGATGGTTTGTCGCTGGACCCTCTTTATACGCTGTTTCGGGATGAAAACGTGGTCAAAGTGTTCCACGCCGCCCGGCAGGACCTGGAGATCTTCTGGGTCGAGGCCGACGTGTTTCCGAAACCGTTGTTCGACACTCAGGTGGCGGCCATGGTCTGCGGATTTGGCGAGCAGGTTGGGTATGAAACGCTGGTGCGCAAGATCTGCAAGCAGGGTGTCGACAAAACCTCTCGGTTCACCGATTGGTCACGACGCCCTTTGACCGAAGCGCAGAAAACCTATGCCTTGGCGGATGTTACCCATCTGCGCCGAATCTATGAACATCTTGCGGCCGAGCTTGAAAAAACCAGCCGCAGCCATTGGGTGGCGGAAGAATTGCGCACCCTGACCCAGCCTGCGACATACGATATCCAGCCCGTAGATGCGTGGAAGCGTGTCAAAACACGAATGAATTCGGCCAAGTTTCTGGCCGTGGTGCGCGAACTGGCGCAATTCCGCGAAGCACATGCGCAGCAAAACAACGTGCCCCGCAACCGGGTGTTTAAAGATGATGCTTTGATCGAACTGGCGTCGACCAAACCAAAATCTCCTGCTGATCTGGGGGCGTCGCGTCTTTTGCTGCGCGAAGCGCGCAAAGGCGCGATTGCGGACGGTATTCTTGCTGCGGTAAAGCGCGGGGTGAACTGCCCGCCGGAACAATTGCCTAAAATCGACAACAGCCGCGACAAACTGAAAGTCAATCCAGCCCTGTCTGACCTGCTGCGGGTTTTGCTGAAATCAAAAACCGAAAGCTCGGGTGTGGCGGCCAAGCTGATCGCGACCAGTTCCGAGCTTGATCAGATCGCAGCAGGCGAACGCGAAGTTCCTGCCATGTCTGGCTGGCGTTTTGAAGTATTCGGGGAAGATGCCCTTAAGCTGTGCGAAGGTAAAATCGCATTGGCAGCGAAAGGGCAAACGGTTCAGGTTGTTTCGCTATAGCGGAACCTAGCGCCGCCGCGATTCCAACGCGTTCTGCTGACCCACCACACGAACCAGACGAACGGCCTGCAAGTCCTGGCTAGAAATGTTGATGGCGTCCGATACCATCCGGGACCGTTCCGAACCTTGCCGGGTCTGGTAAGTCGGGTAGGTTACCCGAAAGGTGAACTCCATAACGCCGTTTTTGTCATTCTCTTCAGATGTCACGGGCACCAGACGGGCATCAAAAGCCCCTTGGCGCAAGGCAGTGCCAGATGCGTAAATGATCGCACCCGTGGGTGTTGCATCGATCCTAAGCTCATCTATCTTGGCGATTGCGACGCTTCGGTCTTCTTCTTCGGGGCGCGAAAACAGTCCCCTGTTACCGCTTTGCTGCGGGATCAGTGCGTCAGCGTCATCCGGCGATGTTTCAACAGGGGCAGGCGTACTGGACCCAAACCAGTTGGAAGGGTTCACCCGCGAGTAGCGCCAGCTGTTGCAGGCAGACAAGGTCAATACGGCGACGAACAGAACAGATAGAGTTTTTTGCATAGACCCACAGCTTTTGGCACCAATTCAAGCAATGGGTTAGCGCAATTTCCGCGCCTTGAAAAGCCACGCCGGGGGCTGGACAGGCGCCTATCGTCGGCATAGGTGACAAATGTGACCGCAACGGAAGGATCGTCGCACCATGGCAACGCCCGCCTTTGAAGACATTGTAGAGGATTTCGAGTTTCTGGAGGACTGGGAAGACCGATACCGCCACGTCATCGAGCAGGGCAAAGCGATGGAGCCGCTGAACGACGCGTTCAAGGTGCCGGCGACGAAAGTGAACGGATGCGCAAGCCAGGTGTGGTTGCATCCGATGATCGAAGGCGGTGTGTTCAAGTTTGACGGAGACAGCGACGCCCTGATCGTGCGCGGACTGATAGCCGTTCTGCGATCACTCTATAATGGTTTGCCCGTTGCCGAGGTTCCAAAAGTTGATGCCGGCGGTGAACTCGCGCGTTTGGGGTTGAACGACCACCTGTCGGCACAACGGTCAAATGGGCTGCGATCCATGATCGAACGCATCCGGGACGTTGCTCAGGAAAACGTGTGATTTTATGTTTTAGACCGGCGATTGGCCCAATCTGACATCGTTGTCTCCAGATCACCGTAGCCCGTCAAACGTCGCTCGAACGCCAAGCCCATCTTGTCAGCACACGCGCGCGCACGCTCTGTCAAGTTCGGATCATCGGTTTGTGCCTGATAAACCAGTTTGGTGTAGTTGCCAAAATACATGTCTCGCAGCTCTGGGTGCCGGTCTAACCCCAAGGGTTTCCAGACAAAGGCATCAAATTGACGGGCAAGAAAATCCGTTAGATAAAAGGCGGTAGTCTCATCCTCTCCGCGCTCTGCGAAGATTTGATTGCCTTCGAAAAAAGAATAGCAGTGTGGACCTTTGATCATTTCAACACCCAATCGGTCACACGCTTTTTCCAACAGACCGCCCGTGCCGCAATCGGCGTATACAACGAAGATCTGGTCGTATTGGTCTTTGTGTTTGAGGACCGAATCCTCGACCGCCTGCGTGATCCGTTCGGGATGGACGTGCAGAATGGCGGGCAGGCAGGTCAAAGCCAGATGATCCCAGCCGTTGCGCCTTTTGATATCCAGAATCTCACGCGCCAACGCACCGCAGGCAATCAACAAGATGCTGCCATTGCCTTGGCTTGAATAGCCTTGAGTTGTCAGTCCCGCGTCGTCCGGCAGGTTTTCTTTCTGCATGGCTCAGGTTCCTAGTCGGCTGTAAGCAGAAAAGAACGAAAGCGAGGTCAAGGCAAGCCTTGGACCGACATCTGATGTCAGGCCGCCGACGCCCGTGCCTCATACGAGGCCAGCATTGGGCGTGCGGTAGGCCCATATGTGCTGATGCCGTCGGCTGCAAGCTCAGGGAACAGCGAGAGAATTTCCTGACGTGCCGCGTCATCCAAGCTGTTCCATCCCTGAATCCCCGGATGAAAGCTCTCACTCAGGCAGCCTTCGGCCCAGACCAGTTCGTGCTGATCAAACATCAAGTGGAAATATGTGACGGCCCCGCCGGGGAGAATCCTGATATCTCGGCCATTTACCAGTTGTTTTGCCGGAAGCAGAGCTTCGGCGTGGCCGGTATGCAGTTCGATACGCCAATCTTCCAAGAGCATCCGGTGTTGTTGCGAGACCAACAGGTCCCGCTGATTGCCCAATGCGCCTGCTTGAATTAACACAGGTGAAAAAGGTCCCTGCGCTTGCACCGTGCGCTGACCAATCCATCGCAGGGTTTGCAGGCCGTGGTCTAGCGTTTGAATTTCGTCACCAACGCTCAGCTGCTCCACAGCTCTCTCGCCGCAGTCCGTTCTGATCAATGTGCCGGATGTAAAACATGTCACCAAATCCCAGCTTTGCCGGTTTGCCGTTAGACCCGAGAAATTGTTCCCGTTCAGGCTGTTGAGGGTGATGGAGCGGATGGCCCCGGCTTCAAGCGCAACTTGGTCTGTGTTTGCCGTAAACTCGGGCATCAGGTAGGCATTGCCATTGACGTCCTGCGCGACTACGGCGGTAATGTTTGCTGTGGTCCCATCAATGTAAGTGATGGTCGCATTGAAAATGGACGTGCCATCGAAGGTCTGTGTCGGTCCGCCGTCGATTGAAAATTGATCGTTTCCGACAGTATTGTTCATTTCGAACACCGAGCCGGGGTTGCCAACGGGGGACCAGGTTACAGCGTTATTGAGTAGGGCGTTGCCCGAAGCGCCAAAAGTCTGGCCCACAAGCGCAGATGCGTTTTCGGCGATATTGTTGCCTTCGAAACTGTCGATATCGGCAATGTTGCCAAGAGAAATGGCAGTAAAAGTAGTGGGCACTGGAACCTCGGAACTCTGGTAACATATTCTAACTGGGCACTAGTTAGAACACGTCGATCCAAATCTCAATTTAGAATTCCGGTCAGGCAAACAGTTGAACAAAAAAAGCCGCCCAAAAGCGGGCGGCCCTTATTGAACTATTGGGTTTGTGGTCAGCCAGCCAGTTGATTGTGCTTACGAGACACGAATTCCTTTGCGGTTTCCACGGCCACGGCAGCATCGCGGCAATAGGCATCAGCTCCGATGGCTTTGCCGAATTCCTCGTTCAACGGCGCGCCGCCGACAAGAACAATATAGTCGTCGCGCACGCCTTGTTCGACCAGCGTATCAATGACGACTTTCATGTAAGGCATGGTCGTGGTCAGCAGGGCAGACATGCCCAGAATATCGGGCTGCTCGGTCTCCAGCGCTTCCAGGTAGTTTTCGACCGGGTTGTTGATGCCCAGATCAACCACTTCGAAGCCTGCTCCTTCCATCATCATCGACACAAGGTTTTTGCCGATGTCGTGAATGTCGCCTTTGACGGTGCCGATTACCATCTTACCCACACGCGGTGCGCCGGTTTCGGCCAGCAGCGGCTTCAGGATTGTCATGCCGCCCTTCATGGCGTTGGCGGCCAACAGAACCTCAGGCACGAACAAGATGCCGTCACGGAAGTCGTGGCCAACAATCGTCATGCCGCCAACCAGCGCTTTGGTCAGAATGTCGTAAGGGGTCCATCCGCGTTCCAGCAGGATGTTCACGCCTTCCTCAATCTCTTCCTTCAGGCCATCATAAAGATCGTCGAACATCTGTTCGACAAGTTCGTCGTCGTTCAGTTCGGACAGGACAATGTCTTCTTCGTCGGACATGGGGATTCCCTGAGCTGTTCGGGCGCGCAGCCCGTGGTGGCATTTGTCCCGTTTTGGCCAAAACGTCGCAGCCTGACTGTGACGATTGCGACCTCGGCGGTTTCGTGACCGACCTATACGTTAAAATCTTGGACCACTCGACAGAATTTTCTGCAAGATCATCCTGCATTTGGTTCAGGTTATGACGAACGATACCTTTCACCGGATTTTCCTCCATCGTGTTCCGATGCCGTCGTTTTTCAAATGCACTGCCTTGCGAATTATGCCGCCGCCGCCTATCTTGAATAAGAACAAAAGGCGAACAAAAATGAGTCATCTGTCTAATATCCGTGGTCGCGGTGCAGCATCGAATGCTGTTGGCCATTTTGAACGCTATACAACGGTTGCAACAGATGATGGGTGGTGTGTGGAAGAAGACTTGCCACCGCTACGGACAGAAGTTCGGGACGAAGTGGCGCGCAGCCTGATCACTTACAACCGCTCACCAGATCTGCCATTCGATCGGTCGATAAATCCCTATCGCGGGTGCGAGCATGGTTGTGTGTATTGTTTTGCCCGTCCAAGCCACGCCTATCTGGGGATGTCGCCGGGGCTGGACTTTGAAACACGCCTGATCGCCCGGCCCAACGCGCCCGAGGTGTTGCGAAAGGAACTATCATCCAAGGGTTATCGAGTTGCACCAATTGCGTTGGGAACCAACACAGACCCCTACCAACCGGTCGAAAAAATGCGTTTGATCACTAGGGCCTGCCTGGAAGTGCTAAGCGAGTTCAACCACCCGATAGCGATTGTGACCAAGGGCGCGTTGATTGAGAGAGATCTAGATATTCTGGCAGATATGGCGCACCGAAGTCTAGTGCGCGTTGGAATATCGCTGACTACACTCGACAGCGGTTTGTCGCGGCGGATGGAACCGCGCGCGCCATCACCGCAGCGACGTTTGCAGATAATAAGACGATTGACCGAAACGGGTGTGCCAGTGCGCGTCATGACGTCTCCGGTGGTGCCCGGCCTGACGGATTATGAGTTGGAGCACTTGTTAGAGGCGGGCAAAGAGGCAGGCGCGGACGTGGCCAGCTGGATCATGCTGCGCTTGCCACGGGAAGTGTCCGAGCTTTGGCAGGACTGGTTGGCAGAGCATGAGCCAGCGCGGGCTGACAAGGTGATGACCCATCTGCGCGACATGCATGGCGGGCGCGAATACGATCCGCGTTGGGGTCACAGAATGCGGGGCGAGGGCGAGTATGCCCAGATGATCGCCAAGCGTTTCAAGCTGGCAATCAAACGTTTGGGGCTGGCAACGCAGTCCGAGCCGCTAAGATGTGATTTGTTTTCGAAACCACCCCAGGCAGGTGATCAACTTAGCCTGTTTGAATAGTAAACGCCCCGGAAGACCGGGGCGCTTTTTCGTTCTGTGCGTTTTAATCAGCGCTTTTCGATGTCGACGTAATCGCGGCTTGTCTCGCCCAGGTACAGCTGGCGCGGTCGGCCGATCTTGTTCTGTGGATCCGCAATCATCTCTTTCCACTGGCTGACCCAACCGACGGTGCGCGACAGCGCAAAGATCGGTGTGAACATCGAGGTTGGGAAACCCATCGCTTCGAGGATGATGCCTGAATAGAAGTCCACATTCGGGAACAGCTTCTTCTCCGCGAAGTAAGGGTCTTCCAGGGCTTGTTTCTCAAGCGCTTTGGCGACCTGCAGTTTCGGGTTGTTCTCGATACCCAGCAGATCGAGAACCTCATCCGCCGATTGCTTCATCACTGTCGCGCGCGGGTCGAAGTTCTTATAGACACGGTGGCCAAAGCCCATCAGGCGGAATGGATCACTCTTGTCCTTGGCACGATCAATGTATTCCGGAATGCGATCGACGCTGCCGATTTCTTCCAGCATCTCCAGGCACGCCTGATTGGCGCCACCATGGGCTGGCCCCCAAAGACAGGCGATCCCAGCGGCCACACAAGCAAACGGATTTGCCCCAGATGACGAAGCAAGGCGCACAGTCGAAGTCGATGCGTTCTGTTCATGATCTGCATGCAGGGTAAAAATCCGGTCCATCGCACGGCTCAGGATCGGGTTGACCTCATATTCTTCGGCGGGAACGCTAAAGCACATGCGCAGGAAGTTTGACGCATAATCAAGATCGTTGCGCGGATAAACGAAAGGCTGACCGTTGTGGTATTTGTAAGCCCAGGCCGCGATGGTTGGCATCTTGGCGATCAGGCGGTGCGATGCCACCTCTCGTTGATGCGGATCCGAGATATCGGTTGAATCGTGATAGAAAGCTGACATCGCGCCAACAACGCCGACCATGATCGCCATTGGATGCGCGTCCCGACGGAACCCGCGATAGAAATACTGCATCTGCTCGTGCAGCATTGTGTGGCGCGTAATGGTGGTTTCAAACGTCTCGAGCACTTTTGCATCCGGCAGCTCTCCGTATAGCAGCAGGTAGCAAACCTCGAGGAAATGGGATTTCGCAGCAAGCTGTTCAATCGGGTAGCCGCGGTGCAGCAGCTCGCCTTTGTCGCCGTCAATATAGGTTATGGTGCTGTCACAGCTGGCGGTCGAGGTGAATCCGGGGTCATACGTGAATACCCCTGCCTGGCCGTACAGCTTGCGGATGTCGACAACATCAGGCCCGGCGGTCGGCGAATGAACCGGCAACTCATACTCTTTACCATGAACGGTCAAAGTGGCTGTTTTATTGCTTTCAGTCATGGTTGTCCCTTCTTCATTCATGCGCAGGTCAAGACGCCGTCTGACCTTGCGGGCAACGGCTGCGCGCAGGGGCGCAGTCCGGGTGTTAGCAGTGCAGCGTTACCCGATTATGAAGCTTGGGTTACTTCGCTGCTTCTGAAAGTCGCGCCAGGGTTTCATCTCGTCCCAGCACAAGCATCATGTCAAAGACCGAAGGTGTTACCGCCCGGCCTGCCAATGCAGCCCGAAGTGGGCCCGCCAGCTTACCGAACTTGAGCTCCCTTGCCTCGGCAAAGGAATTCAGAGCCTCCTCCAGCTCGTTCCGGCTCCAGCTAGCATTTTGCAGATGCGGCGTCAATTCTTCCAGTATACCATCGGATACAGAATTCAGAGCCTTTGCCGCTTTTTCATCCGGAGTGATAGGACGTTCGGTCAGTACAAAATGCGCTTTTTCAAGGAGTTCCGGGAAAGTTCTGGCCCGATCTTTGAGGCAATACATCGCACGTTCCAGATCACCGGATTGTGTCTGCGTGAGCGAAGGAAGGTCGGCTGCGGCCAGGTAATCTTCTATCTCATGCCGCAATGCAGCATCGTCGGACAATGCGATATGCTGTCCACACAGGTTTTCCAGCTTTTTCAGGTCGAAACGAGCAGGGCTTTTGCCGATTCCATTCAGATCGAACCAGTCTTTGGCCTGTTCATCGGTGAAAAATTCATCGTCCCCGTGGCTCCAGCCCAGACGAGCTAGATAGTTGCGCATACCGGCAGAGGGGTAGCCCATGGCCTGGTATTCCTGCGCCCCTAGCGCGCCGTGACGTTTGCTGAGCTTTTTGCCGTCTGGGCCGTGAATGAGCGGAATATGGGCCCAGACCGGCACATTCCACCCCATGGCCTCGTAGATCATCATCTGGCGCGCGGCATTGTTCAGGTGATCGTCACCGCGGATCACATGGGTCACACCCATATCGTGGTCGTCCACGACCACAGCCAACATGTAAACGGGCGTGCCGTCAGATCGCAGCAGGATCATGTCGTCCAACTGATCATTTCCGATGGTGACATCACCCTGAACCTGATCCCTGATCACCGTCGCACCGACCTGAGGTGCTTTGATGCGAATGGCGAACGGCGCATCCGGATGCGTTTTGGGATCGGCATCTCGCCAGGGGCTGCGGAACAGTGTTGACTTCCCCTCGGCCCGGGCCTGTTCACGGAATACGGCAATCTCTTCCTGGGTCGAGAAACACTTATACGCTTTGCCTGCGGCCAGCAGTTGATGCGCGACTTCGGCATGGCGGGATGCGCCATCGAATTGAGAGATAACATCGCCATCGTGATCCAACCCGAGCCACGCCATACCTTGCAGAATGGCCGCCGTGGCTTCGGGGGTCGAACGCTCGCGGTCAGTGTCCTCAATCCGCAGCAGGAATTGACCGCCGCGGCCGCGCGCATAAAGCCAGTTGAACAGCGCCGTGCGCGCGCCACCGATGTGCAAAAATCCGGTGGGCGAGGGGGCAAAACGGGTGACGACCTGATCGGACATTTTGTTGATTAACCTTTTGGTAACCGCGAAGGGCATAGTTTGGCGACTGTCTAACGAGCCCGAAGGACGGGGGCAACCATGCGTGTTCTTGCACGGGCTGAGGCTGCGCTGCTGAACCAGACCGGGTATTTGTTTCCCTGGTCTCCGGTATGCCTGGCCATCGGTATCGGCCTCTACTTCGGATTACGGTTCGAGCCTGAGTGGCCGATCTATGTCGGTCTGGGCGGCGCGGTTTTGGCTCTGCTTGGCCTAAGCCGTGCGCCGTTGCCCGGTTGGGGGCCGTTAGCAATCGGGGGGGCGCTGGTCGCCGTTGGTTTCATACTGGCGGGCGCGCGCGCCCACATGGTGGCAGAACCGGTTCTGTCGTGGCGGTACTATGGCCCGGTCGAGGGGCGGGTCATTGCCATGGACCGTTCTGCCTCGGATGCGCTGCGTCTGACGCTGGACCAGGTGCGCGTAGGGGACGTACCAGCGGGCCGCCGTCCGCAGCGCATCCGAATTTCCGTCCACGGTGACGCGGTCCCCATCGCGCCCGGGCAACGGATTATGACAGCGGCACACTTGTCGCCCCCGCAGGGCCCGGTTGAGCCCGGCGGTTTCGACTTTCGGCGTCACGCGTGGTTTAAACGCCTTGGTGCGGTTGGGTATACGCGTGTACCGATCTTGACAATTGCGCCTGCTGCCGACGGGGTTGGTGGAGTTCAGATCACCGCCTGGCGCATGGCGATTTCTCAGCGCGTTCGCACGGTTCTTCCGGGTGAAGTCGGGGGCTTCGCAGCCGCTGTCACCACAGGCGATCGCAGCGGCATGGGGCAGGCGACGCTGGATGGTCTAAGGGCATCGAACCTTGCGCATTTGTTGGCGATTTCTGGTCTGCATATGGGGTTGCTGACTGGGTTTGTCTTTGTGTCCTGCCGAATCGGCCTGTCGGCTGTCCCATCGCTGGCCTTGCGGATGCCGGTTCGCAAAGTGGCAGCAGCTTGTGCGATGGTTGCGGCGGTCATCTATTTGATGTTGTCAGGCGGCAACGTTGCGACAGAGCGTGCCTTTGTCATGGTCAGCGTCATGTTTGGTGCGGTGTTGATCGACCGGCGCGCCATTTCACTGCGCGCAGTGGCTGTCGCCGCCCTGATCGTGTTGGTTCTGCGCCCCGAGTCTTTGCTTAGCCCCGGATTCCAGATGTCTTTCGCGGCCACCACTGCATTAGTGGCCGTGTTTGGTGCGCTGCGCGACTTTAGGTCTGTATCCATTCCAAACTGGCTGAAACCGGTGATCGGGGTACTGTTGTCCTCGGCCATTGCAGGCCTGGCCACAGCCCCGATCGGTGCCGCACATTTCAATACGATGTCCCACTATGGGCTACCGGCGAACCTTTTGTCGGTTCCCGTAATGGGCATGATCGTAGTTCCGTCGGCGGTTATTGCCGCGTTGCTGGCACCCATTGGTTTGGAAGCGGTCGCATTGAACGTCATGGGTATCGGCTTGCATTGGATTCTCAGCGTTTCCGAGTGGGTTTCGGAATTGGATGGCGCGCAAGGACATGTTGTTAGCCCGCCAGCGTTTGTACTGCCTCTCATCGCATTGGGAGCGTTGTGGCTGGCCTTGTGGCAAGGACGGGCAAGATGGGGCGGCATTGCGCCAATAGCGATCGCCTTTCTGTTATGGAACCCAGGGCACCGGCCAGACATTCTGATTGCTGAATCCGGAGGTCTGGTGGGGGTAATGACAGAACACGGCCGGGCCTTGAGCAAAGAACAAGGCAGCGGTTTTGTGGCAGGGGTCTGGTTGGAAAACGATGGCGACGGGGTGGACCAGATCCAGGCGGCGCTGAGGTGGCCCGAAGAAGCAGGCAAAATCCGACGTTTCACATTGCACGACAAAGAGGTCGTTCACCTAACCGGCAAACGGGCTGCTCAGGGCTTTGATGAATGCCACGACAACCAGATCATCATCTCAGCAGTCGCGCTTGATCTTAATGGGAACTGCGGCCTTTATGATCCGGACCGATTGCTCAGAACTGGTAGCCTGTCATTCTCGGATGGGAAACTGACCACCAGTGCTGCTAAGACAGGTCATCGGTTGTGGTCCCCGAAAAGTCCCGGGAACCGTCTGTCGCAAAAGGATCAATAGGTCCGGATCAGACCGACCAAACGCCCCTGAACCTTCACCTTGTCTTCGGGAAGAACACGGGTCTCATAGGCCGGGTTCGCAGCTTCCAGTGCGATAGCCTGACCGCGGCGGAAAAAGCGTTTCAGCGTGGCTTCCTGATCTTCGACCAAAGCCACGACGATATCGCCGTTATCCGCAACCGCAGATTCTCGGATGACAACCACATCTCCGTCGTTGATTCCGGCGTCGATCATCGAGTCGCCGCGAACCTCTAGGGCATAGTGGTGACCCTGACCCGAAACCATTGGCCCGGGAACGGCGACCTTGTGCGACACATGACTGATCGCCTCAATGGGAACACCGGCGGCGATCCGGCCCATGACGGGCAATTCCAGCGCATCAACCGAGACGGGCTCGAAATTGGCCGGACGTGGGCTGGATGGCTTGTCACCTTCAATCACGCGCGGGTTAAACCCGACTGTAGGTTCGCCGCCGAGGCTTTCGGGCAGCTTCACAATCTCGATGGCCCGCGCGCGGTGGGCAAGGCGCCGGATAAAGCCGCGTTCTTCCAGCGCAGTGATCAACCGGTGGATGCCGGATTTCGATCGCAAGTCCAGAGCGGCTTTCATTTCGTCAAAACTGGGCGGAACACCGTCCGCCTGCACGCGTTTGTGGATGAATTCCAACAAATCCAATTGCTTCTTGGTCAGCATCGCTCACACCTCGTCGCTCATGCGTTTTCTTTTGTTCTACGCATGTTCACGTTTTGTGTCAACTGGATTGCGGCAATACTAGATTGGCAGATATCGCACCGTATCGCCAATTTGCAGCGCCGGATCCTGCGGAGGGCGAACCAAAAGAGCGTTGGCCTGCGCCAAAACACTCAGCAGGGAACTGTCCTGATCTGCGCAGGCGCGAATGCCGTTTTGATCCACAATCGCCCTCATGTAATGCTCTCGCGGACCATTGGCGTCGAGGCGCTCCAACAGGGTTGTATGCTGAAATGGGGGGACGGTCTGTTCCAGGCCCAGCATGCGCCGCACCATCGGGGCCAGGAACAAATAGCCGCATACCATGGCGCTGACAGGGTTTCCGGGCAAGCCAACCATTGCTGCATCCCCCATACGCCCGGCCATCAAAGGTTTGCCAGGGCGCATTCGGATTTTGTAGAATGATCGCTCCATCCCCAGGGATTGAGAGACGTCGGACACCAGATCGTAGTCTCCGACGGAAGCGCCGCCGATCGTGACGACCAGATCCGCGCCCTTTGCCATATCAAAGGCAATCTCAAGCGAAGACACCGTGTCCTGCGCTATGGGTAAGACCCGAACATGGGCGCCAAGCCCTTCAAGCATCGCCTTGAGGCCAAATGTATTCGACGCGATGATCTGATCGGGGCCGGGCGTTTCACCCGGCATGACAAGTTCATTTCCGGTTGAGATCAGGGCAATTTCAGGCTTTCGCGCGACAGGAACCTTGTGGACGTTCATCGCTGCCATCAACGCGACATCTTCTGCGCGGAGCAAACGCGGGGCCGTGATGGTGGTCCCTTTGGTGAAATCTACACCTGCTGGACGAATATTGGTCTTTGACCCGGGCGTGTCGCTGACGGTAATCAAGTCGCCGCGCCGGTCCACATCTTCTTGAATAATAACGAAATCTGCGCCTTCGGGAACCGGCGCGCCAGTAAATATGCGAACGGCCTGACCGGGCCCAACCGCACCTTCAAATCGTTGCCCTGCTGCCGCTTCGCCAATGACTTTGAACATGGCGTGCCGTTCAACTTCGGTTGCCTGAACCGCGTAGCCATCCATGGACGAGGCTGCAAATGGTGGCTGATCCCGGGTCGCAGCTACGTCCTGTGCCAGAACGCGCCCCGCAGATTGAGCCAGAGGAACCTGTTCCACAGGTAGGGGCGCGACCAGATCAAACAGCAGCGCGCGGGCGTCTTCGACGGTAATCATTTTGCCTCGTAACGCCCTGACTTCCCACCATCTTTCAGGAGTACACGAATACCGCCGATCTCCATCGCCTTGTCGACAGCCTTCGTCATATCATAAACGGTCAGAGCCGCGGTCGACACAGCGGTCAGGGCTTCCATTTCGACACCAGTTTGCCCGGAGGTCTTGACGGTGGCTTCGATCTGCACACCGGGAAGGTCCGGATCCAATGTCAGTTCCACGGCAACTTTGGTGACGGGCAAGGGATGGCAAAGCGGGATCAGATCGGGCGTTTTTTTGGCCCCCATGATTCCGGCCAGACGTGCGATCCCTAGAACATCGCCCTTCTTGGCGCGACCTTCTGAAATGATATCAAAAGTTTCCATGGCCATCTTGATGTACCCGGCAGCGATTGCGACCCGATCTGTGACGGCTTTGTCCGAGACATCCACCATATGCGCCTGACCTTGCGCGTCGAAATGGGTAAGTGGCATCACATCACTCCGGGGATCAGCGGGTTAGCCAACAAATGACGTGTGGCCGTCGCCACATCGTCCTGCCGCATCAGGCTCTCTCCGATAAGGAAGCACCGCGCACCGTAACGGGCGATATCGGATAGATCCTCGGGTGTGTTCAACCCGCTTTCGCAGACAATTGTCCGGTCTGCTGGCACCAGTTTCGACAACCGCCGTGTTGTATCAAGGCTGGTTTCGAAGGTCTTGAGATTGCGGTTATTTATTCCAATCAGCGGACTTTTCAGATTTGCAGCGCGTTCCAATTCTGCTTCATCATGGACCTCGATCAGAACGTCCATTTCCCAGTCGAACGCGGTCTGTTCCAACTCGGCGGCTTGTTCATCTTCAACCGAGGCCATGATGATCAGGATACAATCCGCCTCCAAAGCGCGGGCTTCGACGACCTGATAGGGGTCGTACATGAAATCCTTGCGCAACGCAGGCAAGGACGTCGCCGCACGCGCTTGAGTCAGATAATGCTTGGCGCCTTGGAAACTAGGCGTGTCGGTCAGCACAGACAGGCAAGTCGCGCCGCCATCTTCATAGGCTTTGGCCAAAGCCGGAGGATCAAAGTCAGGGCGGATCAACCCTTTGGATGGGCTGGCCTTTTTGACCTCGGCGATCAGTCCATAGCCTTGGCGGGAGGCGGATTGTAAAGCTTCCGCAAAACCGCGCACTTCGGATGCGTTTTTTGCTTCGCTTTCAAGTTGTTCTAGGGACTTGCTTGCCTTATCCGCAGCTACTTCTTCCAGTTTATACGCTTTGATTTTGTCCAATACGGTTTCGGTCATGCGGCTTCCTGTGTCATGCGGGCCAAGGCGGTGATTTTGTCTTTGGCTCTTCCGCTGTCGATGCTTGCAGCGGCCACTTCGACGCCTTCACGTAGGTCGCTTACCGCTTCAGCCACAACCAGTGCTGCAGCTGCATTTAGCAAAACAGCGTCACGATAGGCCGAAGGGGTACCGTCCACCAATGCGCGGAAGGCATCGGCGTTCTCTTCCGGAGATCCGCCAAGAATGTCCTCGAAAGGGTGTACCGGAAGGCCAGCATCTTCGGGATGCAATTCAACCTCTTTGACGGTTCCATCTTCCAAAGCCGCCACCCAGCTGATGCCAGTAATAGTCAATTCGTCTGTTCCGTCGGATCCATGCACTAGCCAGGCATGCTCAGATCCCAAAAGGCCCAGCGTTTCTGCCATTGGGCGGATCAGGTCCCGGCTAAAGGCGCCGGTCAGCTGGCGCTTTACGCCTGCGGGGTTGGTCAGTGGCCCAAGGATGTTGAAAATCGTGCGCGTGCCAAGTTCTTGCCGCGAGGGCATGACATGGGCAATGGCTGGATGATGCATCGGCGCCATCATGAAGCCAATTCCGACCTCTTCTAGCGCGTTTTCAACGGTTTGCGGGCCGACCATAACGTTGATACCCATCTGACCCAACGCGTCTGCAGCGCCTGATTTGGAACTGAGATTTCTATTGCCGTGCTTCGCCACAGTAACCCCAGCGCCAGCAACCACAAAGGCCGTCGCGGTTGAGATGTTCAGAGTGCCTTTGCCATCTCCACCGGTCCCAACAATATCCATTGCACCAGCCGGCGCTGTTACGGCGTTACACTTGGCACGCATGACTGCAGCGGCAGCCGCATATTCCTCGACCGTTTCGCCCCGTGTCCGCATTGCCATCAACAGCCCGCCAATCTGGCTGGGCGTTGCTTGACCATCAAATAGAATCCCAAAGGCCTGTTCAGCTTCGGCACGGCTCAGGGGACGATCGGCGGCTGCTCCGATCAGTGGCTTTAACGCGTCGCTCATGCCGGGACTTTCAATTCTTGCAGGAAGTTCTTGAGCAAGGCATGGCCGTGCTCGGATGCGATGGATTCCGGGTGGAATTGGACACCGTGCATCGGTAGCTGTTTATGTTGCAGCCCCATGATCGTGCCGTCTTCCAGTTCAGCCGTGATTTCCAGGCAATCGGGCAGGGTGTCTCGGTCGACGATCAGGGAATGGTAGCGTGTCGCCTCGAACGGTGATGGAAGGCCGGCAAAAACGCCTTTGCCTTTGTGATGCATCATGCCCATCTTGCCGTGAACGATTTCATGGCATCGCACAACCTTGCCGCCAAAGACCTGCCCGATGGTCTGATGCCCAAGACAGACACCCAAAAGCGGGGTTTTCGTTTCGGCAGCAGCTTGCGTCAGTGCAAGGCAAATCCCGGCTTGATCGGGGTCGCAAGGCCCGGGGCTGAGCAAAATGCCAGCCGGATTCATGGCCATTGCCTCCTGCACATCAAGCGCATCATTGCGGCGAATAACCATTTCGGCGCCAAGTTCGCCCAAATAATGTACCAAATTGTAGGTAAACGAGTCGTAGTTGTCGATGAGCAGCAGCATGTGGGCACTTATCTCGGCTTGGGCATTTCAGGCTGGCGATGCAGCCCCTGGCCACGGTATAATGTCGGGACATACATGCTCAGGCTTGTGCGGCAGCGTCAAGGGGACATCCCGTTCCCGGCGCGACAACAGGTCGAGCGTCGCAAAAGATGGCGCAACAGTGAGCGGGCAGGATAGAGGCGAGAGGCAGCAGTAATGGGCGGATTTTTCGGAGGAATGATCGTCGGGACGGTCGTTGTTTTGATCATTGGCGCGGTTTTGTCACTGAACACGCCGTTGGCCAACAAACCGGTTGTGGCATCGCAGGCACCCGACGCAACCGAAGTCGAGACACCCGAGGCTTCGGTCGAAGCTGTCGAGGCTGGGGCCGACGCAGATCTGGTCGAACTGGCCCCGCGTGCGCCAAAAGCCGCCGGGGATGGGTCGGATGATCTGGCTGATCTGACGGGACTTGAGGAAGCACCTGATACACAGCCTTCAATTGGTGGAGCAACACAGGGATTGGAGCAGCCTGAACCGTCGGCTTCGACCGAGGTTTCTGTTGTGACAGACGCTCCGGCGGCGCCACCGACGCCGAGTACTGCACCGACCCTTCCGCAGGAAGACGAGCAACCCTTGGTGATCGACGATACACCTGCGCCCCTTGTCGAGCCGGAGGGTGAAGAAGTTGCCGTGCTTCAGCCGGAACCCACGCCTGAAACGCCATCTGTTAGTGACGAGGCTGAGGAAGACAACCCGTTCGAAAACAGCCCAATTGCGGTTGAAGGTGACGAGGATACGATGCCTCGCGAACTGCCCCGGATCGCCGCATTGCCGCAGATCGGGGGCGAGCAACCAGTTGAAGACAGCTCAATAGTGGGTAAACGAGTGGTCCCTCTGACCGAGCGGGACACTGCCCCCGCGGAAGAAGCGAGCGCTGAAAGTGAAGTAGCACCGGGCCCGCCGATCGACGCCTATGCAATCCCGTTTGAAAACCCAGACTCCAAACCGTTGATGTCGATCATTTTGATCGATGATGAAGGCGCCTTTGGGGCCGAAGCGCTGCAGGATTTTCCTTATCCGATCAGCTTTGCTATCAGCCCCTCGGACCCGAATGCGGCAGAAAAGATGGCACGCCACCGTGCCGCCGGGTTCGAAGTACTGGCGCTGGCGGACATGCCCGAAGCGGCGAGTGCGCAAGATGCCGAAGTCTCGATGGCCGTCTGGCTTGATACGCTACCCGAGACTGTTGGGATTCTTGAAGGTGTTGGGACCGGCATTCAGGGCAACCGAAAGCTGGCCGATCAGGTTGCGGCCATTGCGGGGGGAACGGGTCGCGGTCTGATCACACAAGACAATGGTTTGAACACCGTCCAAAAGCTGGCCGCGCGCAATGGCATCCCGTCGGGCGTGGTGTTTCGCGACATAGACGGGGCTCGGCAGGATCCCAAGATCATGCGCCGGTTCCTAGATCAGGCGGCATTCCGTGCTGGTCAGGAAGGGACAGTTGTCATGTTGGGACGTGTGCGCCCAGAAACGATCTCGGCTTTGCTGCTATGGGGGCTTGAAGATCGCGGAAACCGGGTCACCATGGCGCCGATTTCGGCCGTCATGATGCGTGAAGTTCAGTAGAACTTGTACGTTTTGAATGAAGGGGTGGTGATCTGAGGATCTACCGTCCTTTGTTAGCTGTTTCCTGACCCAGTAAACCGTGCCGCATCCGCTGCTGCGCGGCGGATGGCGTTGGATTTATGCACGGTCTCCATATACTCCGCCTCGGGGTCACTGTCATAGACGACACCGCCACCGGCTTGAATGTACAGCTTGTGATCCTTCACAATGGCCGTCCGCAGGGCGATACACATGTCCATGTCACCACCGGCACTGAAATAGCCCACACCGCCGCCATAGACGCCGCGTTTTTCGGGTTCAAGCTCGTCGATGATCTCCATCGCCCGCACCTTAGGCGCACCTGAAACAGTGCCGGCAGGCATCCCGGCAAAGAAAGCGTCCAGCGCGTCTTTGTCTTCGGCCAGTTCGCCGACAACGTTCGAAACGATATGCATAACGTGGCTGTAGCGTTCGATGATAAATTCTTCAGTCGGGCGCACTGTACCGATCTTGGCGACACGACCGGTGTCGTTGCGGCCCAGATCCAGCAACATCAGATGCTCTGCCAGCTCCTTTTTGTCGGCCAGCAGATCAAGCTCGTTCGCCTTGTCTTCTTCGGGCGTTGCACCGCGTGGGCGTGTTCCTGCGATCGGACGGATCGTGACTTCGTCGCCAAAGACGCGCACCAGAATTTCGGGGCTTGCACCCACGACCTGAAAGCCGCCGAAGTTGAAATAGAACATGAACGGCGATGGGTTGGTGCGTCGCAATGATCGATAAAGCGCAAAAGGCGGTTGTGGAAAATCCTGGGTCCAGCGTTGCGCCGGGACAACTTGAAAGATGTCGCCTGCGCGGATGTATTCCTTGGCCTTCTCGACCGCATCCATATAGCCGGACTTGGTGAAGTTCGACACCGGAGGCGCCACCTCGGACGCGTCGCCCAGATCACGGGTTTCGGCGGGCATTGCGCGTTCCAGGTCACGTACCGCATCCATCACGCGTTCAGCAGCCTGGGCATAGGCGGCCTTGGCCGATTGCCCGTCACTGGCCCACGCTGGAGAGACAACAGTCACTTCGCCTTTCACGCCATCCAGAACTGCAATGACCGACGGGCGCATCATGATCGCATCGGGCAAACCCAGCGCGTCCGGGTTCACATCAGGCAGATATTCCACCAACCGCACCATGTCATAGCCCAGATAGCCAAACAGGCCTGCCGCTGCCTGAGGCAGATCATCGGGCAGGGCGATGCGGCTTTCTGCCAGCAACGCCCGCAAATTGTCCATTGGGTTGCCGTCTTGCGGCGAAAACGCCTCGGCATCGAAGCGGGCCGAGCGGTTCAGTGACGAAATCTCTCCATCGCATCTCCAGATCAGGTCGGGCTTCATGCCGATAATCGAATAGCGCCCGCGCACCTCTCCTCCGGTGACGGATTCCAGCATGAAGGCGTCTTTCTGCGCGCCCGTCAGCTTGAGCATCAGCGAAACCGGTGTATCAAGATCCGCCGCAAGGCGCGTGTAAACGACCTGGTTTTCGCCCGCTTCATAGGCGCGCGCGAACGTGTCGAAATCGGGTGTCAGGGCCATCTCGGTCTCGTTTAATAGCTCGACTGCACAGCGTTCAGCGCCTGCTGGTCGATAACCGGGCGGGCCCGGGTCTGCGCGTCGCGCACATAGGCATCAAAAATGTTCTGGGCCAGCGCCTGATCCATCTGAGCGGACAAAGCCTGTTGCACCTGACGCAATTCATCTGTTTCCGCTGGCGGCAGAACTTCGTCCAAACGCACGATCAATGCAGTGCCGCTGCCTCCAATGACGCGCAGTTCACCGGGGTCCATGGCAAAGACGTCAGCCATGAAACTGGCCGGAACGTCTTCCAGAAACGCGGTACGGGTCAGGCCGTTTTCGACACGGAAAGGCAGCCCAGTCGCGGCGAAATCCCCATCTGTGGCCAGTTGTGTCACAGCGGTGTTGGCCAGCGCTTGCAGTGCTTTGTTCGTCTCGGCCTGACGCCAGGCTTCGGCAACGCGGTCGCGGGCGCTTTCAAACGGTTCGGGGCGCTGCGGCAATTCTTCGTTCAGGCGCAGGGCAAAAATCGATCCGTCTTCCAAAAAAGCAACCTCAGGGAAGTCGCCCTCGCGGACGGCTTCGGCTGCGGTTCTGAAACCATCATAGGCTGCGACACGCTCGGCGCTGTCGCGGGTCCAGTCGATTTGGCCCAACTCCATTTCGGTCTCGCCAGCCAGTTCTTCAAGAGTCGCACCCCCAGCCAACATGTCGTTGATGTCTTCGGACTGCGCCTCGATCAGACGACGGGCCCGATCCGAGGCCAATTCCTCGCGCAGGGCGGGTTCGGCTTCTTCAAAGGGTACGTTGTTTGCTGCCAGAGTTCCGTTGATCCGGAACAGGGCAGGGCCAAATACGGATGGCAACGGGCCCACAACCGCATCAACTTCGGCAGCGAACACAGCGTCGGCGGCGTCGCCCAGATCGTCACGGGTGACATCGCCAAGGTCGATATCGCTTAGCTCAAGCTCACGATCCTGAACAAGTCTTTCGAACGTGGTGCCGCCCACCTCCAATTGTGCTTTGGCATCATTTGCGGCGTCTTCGTTTGGAAAGTTCAGACGCTCGACCAGACGACGCTCGGGCTGCTGGAATTCTGCGGATCTCTGGTCATATAAACGACGCAGGGAATCCTCGTCGACCTCAACCGTGTCCAACAGCATCTCGGGCGACAGAATCGCATAAGTCAGGCGCTTGGTGCGGGGTAGGGTGAACTGATCGGTGTTCTCGTCGTAAAAGGTTTGGACCTGAGCATCCGTTGGTTCCGCAACTGGCTCTGACAGCGCATCAACCCCGACAGTTGCGACAGTGAAGCTGCGCCGCGCGCCAATGTAGTCGGTCAGTATGGAAGTCATCGTTTCCGGCATCCTTACGCCGCTGATCACCGCGCCTTGCACAAGCGTTCTGGACGATTCCTTGCGCAGATCGGATTCGAATTCAGAGTCGGTCATGCCGACTTGTTCCAGTTGGAAACGGTAAGCTTCGCGATCAAAGGTTCCGTTCACGCCCTGAAAGGCCGGAATCGAAACAATGTCTTCCTGCAGGTTCTCATCACCGATCGAGATTCCAAGCAGGGCAACTTCGTTGTCCAATGCAGCCAGCGCCGTCAACCGCGAAAGTGCGAGCTGTTCCAGCCCAAGCTCGCGGGCCTGCGACATCTGTAGTGGTTGACCTGTCTGCGCTTCGATTGCGCGAATTTCACGCTGCAGCTCCCGCACATAGGTGTCGACCGAGACGCTTTCATTGCCAACCTGCGCCACAGTGCGGACCGTACCGCTGAGGTTCACGGCACCGAAACCGGCCAGACCCAGCATCAAAAGGCCCATCAGAATCCAGACAAAGGTTTTCGAAAGACTTTTTGTGCCTGCGGCCATAGCGCCCTCTTCTTACTTACATCGGCAGGTATCTGCCCCGTTGGTTGCGGCCCTGAATACGATGCGTGTGGCCGGGGGGCAAGCTTAGAAGGACAGTCGCTGCAAACGGTCGAACAACAGGCCAATTCCCTCCCGGTCGAGATTGGCAAATGCGATGCGCACCTGACGTTTTCCAGCTGGATCGTGATCAGGCATGAACATGGTGCCGGGCAACAGTAGAATCCCTGCATCAGATACCAATCGGCGGGCCAATTCGTCTGATGGCATGTCAAACGGATGTTCTAGGTAAGCGAAATAGGCCCCAAGCCCCAGCAATCGCCACCCTTGGGCGGTCAGTTTTGGCATGCCGTCCGAGATTGCTGCACGGCGGTCGAGAATTTCATCCCGCTCACCCGCCAGCCACTGGGACAGGTTTTGCATTCCCCAAAGGGCAGCGAACTGGCCGATCTGACCGGGGCAGATGGCCACCGTATCCAGGAACTTCTCGACTTCGGACAACAATTCCATGCTTGTGGCGATGGCCCCAACACGGTGCCCCGTCAATCGGTAGGCTTTTGAGAAAGAGTAGAGATGAACAAGTGTTTCGTCCCAATCAGGGTTATGGAACAGGTCATGAGGCGGACCATTCCGGCTGTCGAAATCACGGTAGGTCTCGTCCACTAAAAGCCGAATCCCAGCCTCGCGCGCCAGGTCGAAAAAGGCACGGACCAGTTCGCTTGGATACTCAACACCACCTGGATTGTTGGGGGTCACCAACGCAATAGCCCGTGTTCTGTCCGTGATCAGGGCACGTGCCTTGTCCGGGTCTGGTAGCAAATCATCGCCAGTTGGCAGGTCGACGGCGGTGACACCCGTCATGTCCAGCCACATTTTATGATTGAAATACCAGGGGGTTGGCAGGATAATCTCATCCCCTTGATCCGTGATTGCAGAAATCACGGCCGAGAAAGCCTGATTGCATCCTGATGTTATTGCAACCCGTTCCGGAGCGATTTTTGCGTCATAGTGCGCGCCAATCTGCGCTGACAGCTCTGCCCGCAGCGCGTCATTCCCCAACACCGGACCATAGAGATGCGCGCTGTCTTCATTGACGGCAAACTCAGCGATAGCCTGACGCATTGCCAAAGGTGGAGGATCAACAGGTGCGGCCTGACTCACGTTGATTAAGGGGCGGTCAGCAGGGAAGGTAACCCCGTCCAACCAACGCCGCGCCTCCATAACCGGGGGGGCAAAAGTGGCGGCTGTGCGGGTTTGTGTCATGCGGCATCCCTGAGCATTTCAGCGCGGGCCTGCCGCACGCTTTTTTCTTGTTGGAAACGGTCAGTCCGTTCCGCGATAAGGCTGAACATACTGAAGGGCCATATCCCACGGGAAAAAGATCCATGTATCCTGGCTGACCTCGGTGATGAACGAGTCGACCATCGGGCGGCCTTTGGGTTTGGCATAAACCGTGGCGAAATGGGCTTTGGGGTACATGTCCCGCACCAGTTCCAGTGTTTTGCCGCTGTCGACAAGATCGTCAATGATCAGGATGCCTTCGCCATCGCCCATCAGATCCGCATCGGGCGCCTTGAGAACTTCGGCCTGACCTTGATCCTGATGGTGATAAGACCGAACACTGATCGTATCGACGGTACGAATGTCCAGCTCGCGACTGACGATCATGGCCGGGGCCATGCCACCACGGGTGATCGCAACTACGGCGCGCCAGGCACCACTATTGGGGCCTTGCCCGTCAAGGCGCCAGGCCAAAGCTCGAGAATCGCGGTGAATTTGATCCCAACTGATATGAAAGCCTTTTTCATGGGGCAGGCGGTCCTTGGCGCTCATGGTCTTAACCCTTTTCAACGTCCGGCGCGTCGACAGCTTTCATGCCGACGATGTGATAACCCGAATCCACGTGCAGGTTCTCACCGGTCACGCCGCTGCTGAGGTCAGACAGCAGGTAGAGCGCAGACTTGCCCACATCATCTATGGTCACGTTGCGGCGCAGGGGTGAGTTGTATTCGTTCCACTTCATAATATACCGAAAATCGCCGATGCCGCTGGCGGCCAGAGTTTTGATCGGACCGGCAGAAATCGAGTTCACGCGGATACCATCTTTGCCCAGATCTTCGGCCAGGTATTTCACCGACGCCTCAAGCGCCGCCTTGGCAACTCCCATGACATTATAATGTGGCATGACTTGTTCTGCGCCATAATAGGTCAGGGTTATTGCGCTGCCGCCTTCAGACATCATCTTTTCCGCTCGCTGCATCACCGCAGTGAAGGAATAGACCGACACATCCATAGTCAGATTAAAGTTGGCGCGGCTGGTGTCGACATAGCGACCGCGAAGTTCGTTCTTGTCGGAAAACCCGATCGCATGAACAACGAAATCCAGCTTGCCCCACTTTTCCTCAAGAGAGGTGAACAGCGCATTTACAGACTCTTCGTCGCTGACATCGCAGGGCAGGACGATTTCGCTGCCCAATTGCGCTGCTAGTGGGTCGACTCGTTTCTTGAGTGCGTCGCCTTGGTAAGAAAAGGCCATTTCAGCCCCAGCATCGGACAAGGCGCGGGCAATACCCCATGCGATTGATTTATCATTGGCCAGTCCCATGATGAGGCCGCGCTTGCCAGCCATCAACTGATTTGCCATGTTCGGTTCTCCGCCTGTCTTCGCGTTATGTTGAGTTGGTTTATGCCATTGGTAGCGCTGCATCAAGGCCGCGTGCTCTTGCCCGTAGCGAGTTCTCGCCTTAGGGTCCTTAGCAATACGTTCCAGGGGATGGAAATGAGCGAGCGCGATGGCATTTTTGCCGGCACCGATCCGTTTGAAATAGCGGCCCGATGGTTGGCCGAGGCCGAAGAGACTGAATCGAACGATCCCAACGCAATCGCGTTGGCGACCGTAGATTCTGAAGGCATGCCCAATTCCCGCATGGTTTTGCTGAAAGAAATCGAACCGGAAGCGTTCGTTTTTTACACCAACTACGAAAGCACCAAGGCAACCGAACTAGATTCTGCCGGGAAGGCTGCATTTGTCATGCATTGGAAATCTTTGCGGCGCCAGCTTCGTGTTCGTGGTATAGTAGAGCGTGAAAGCGGGCCTCAAGCCGACGAGTATTATGCGTCACGATCGCTAAAAAGCCGATTAGGGGCTTGGGCGTCTCGTCAGTCGCAGCCCCTGAGCAGCCGCGCCGCTTTGATGGCAGAGGTTGCAAAAGTGACGGCAAAACTTGGACCGAATCCGCCCCGTCCTCCATTTTGGGGGGGGTACCGATTGGTCCCAACGGAAATCGAATTCTGGGCCGATGGAGCGTTCCGTCTTCATGATCGGTTCAGATGGGAAAGAAAGGAGCCGGGTTCGGCATGGCAGGTGCAGAGGTTAAATCCATGACTTTCACGTGTCGCGAAATGCAACAGACAGAAATCAAACGGTTTTTTCAGCTTGAATTTGCCTGCCATTCCCATAAACAACAAACCCTTAACGAAGTGCAAAAATTCGCGATGGGAAAACCGTGCCAGAAGATCTGAACAACATGTATCGCGTCCATGGACACGTTAAATGGTTCGATCCCGCAAAGGGGTACGGATTTGTTGTATCTGACGATGGCGGTCCGGATATTTTGTTGCACGTGAACGTGCTGCGAAACTTCGGCCAAAGCTCGGTTGCCGACGGTGCCGGCATTGACATCATGACTCACCGCACGGATCGCGGTGTTCAGGCCGTCGAAGTAATTGCGGTTGATCCTCCGGCACAGGCCGACACCATGATGTTGGCCGATTTTGCCGAGCTTGACCCAGACGCTATTTCGGATGCGCCGCTTGAGGCTGCGCGGGTCAAATGGTTCGACAAGGGCAAGGGGTTTGGGTTCGCCAATGTCTTTGGTCGCGGCGAAGATGTGTTTCTGCATATCGAAGTTTTGCGTCGCTCTGGTCTGGCGGATCTGCAGCCTGGCGAAGCGCTGGCGATGCGTGTGATCAACGGCAAGCGGGGGCGCATGGCGGCCCAAGTGCTGGCCTGGGAATCTGCGCTGGACGACTGATTCCCCATGGCGCGACATCTGACACTTCTGGCTCTGCTTTCAATTCTGTGGGCCGGGGATGTCTTGGCCGAATGTCGGGCAGATCGGGTCGAACTTCGAAATGAAGCAACCCTTGTGCGATTTGACGTAGAAATTGCGGTAACACCGCAAGAACGCTCCCGTGGTTTGATGTTTCGGGAATCCTTGCCAAACCGCTCTGGCATGTTGTTTGTGTTCAGCCCGCCGCAGCCGGTCGCGTTCTGGATGAAAAATACACTGATTCCTCTGGATATCATTTTCCTGGATCAGACAGGTACCGTGACCCACGTGCACGAAGGTGCAATTCCCGGAGATTTAACGCCAATTGATGGCGGTGATTCCGTTTTTGTAGTGTTGGAAATCAACGCCGGATTGGCTGCTCGGTATTCAATTGAGCCGGGAACGCAGATGCGACATGAAGTTTTTTCGCAAGGCCCCGCAATTTGGCCCTGTTAGGGCTTTTCAAATCAGATCGGCCTCGTTAGGAAGGCGCACGGTCCGGGGCGTGGCGCAGTCTGGTAGCGCACCTGTTTTGGGTACAGGGGGTCGTAGGTTCGAATCCTGCCGCCCCGACCACTTTCTCAAAGTTATTTGGGTGAACCGCCAGCAGCCTGATACAGGTTGCTGATGGCTTCATCCAATGTCTTGCTTTCTATTGGTATGTTGATGGTTTGGCCGGTTTTCTGAGGCACCTCAAAAAACAGGTTAGCATCTACAAGGTAGCCTGCGTCGTTTCTCGTCGACGTCAATCGCATCACGCTTTGCGGTAGTTCCTTGGGATAGCCGTCATATGTCAGAATCAGATAAGCTGTGGCGTCCGGCGGCAGCGACTCTCTGCATTCGTAAGCGCGGCTTCCGATCTTTTTAAAGGTTTCGCCGGGTCCCGAGCAGCTGATCTCGAACGTGTCGAACAGCCTTTGGGGGTAGCTTTCAAACTGTGCGCTGCGTGACGCGATGGGCACATCTTGTGGTGTACATGCCACGATCATGGCCATAGCGGGTAAAATGCGAAACAACTGCATCCTCTTGTAAGCCCTCAATCATTTGCGCATCTTCGGACGCGGTTTAGGTGTCGCAGCATCCATTCCAGGATGATTCTTGCCCAGCCTAGCCAGTCAGGCGCCGGTTGATCAAATGCTGATAACTATGCTGGTAAAAACGGCAATTCCCGTTGCAGCTTTGGGTCAGTGGCGAAAAATCGCCACGCGCGACCCTGTGGAGGAATCGGGTTCCAAAAACTGGCATCTCACTCAGACAATTTGGTCAACAAAAAAGATTTCAAAATGACTGAAAAATGACGTTGACCTTATATGGGTATTTACGCCAGATTGTATGAGCCGAAGAAAGCGCCACTACATCTGGTATCGAAAACCAGAGAAGGCGCCGGGCGAGGGTCGGAAAGCACATCAAAGTATCGTGCAACCGTAGGGTCGGTTTCGCGCTGTTCGCAGCAGCGGTCGGACTTTTGCGCCTTTGTCTTCGGTTTGGTGGGCGGCTTGCAATTTCAAAGCCCCAAGTAGCGTGACGATGCAATTGACAGAACCAGGGCGGCGGACATGAAGATTGAAAGAAAATTCACAACAGCGGGGCAGGACGCATATGAGGATCTGGACTTTGTTTCAGCAACGTCTGAAATCCGAAATCCCGATGGCACGATCGTCTTCCGCCTAGATGACATCGAAGTCCCGTCCAGCTGGAGCCAGGTTGCCAGCGACGTCATCGCACAGAAATATTTCCGCAAGGCTGGTGTTCCGACCAACCTGAAGAAGGTCAAAGAAAAAGACGTTCCAGAATTCCTATGGCGCTCGGTTCCCGTTGATGGTGCGGACTTTGAAGGAGAAACCTCTTCCAAGCAGGTGTTCGACCGTCTGGCCGGCGCCTGGGCCTATTGGGGCTGGAAAGGCGGCTATTTCTCGACCGAGGAAGACGCGCACGCCTATTTTGATGAGATGCGCTATATGTTAGCGACGCAACGCGCAGCGCCGAACAGCCCGCAGTGGTTCAATACAGGCTTGCATTGGGCATATGGCATCGACGGCCCGGCGCAGGGGCACCACTATGTCGATTATAAGACCGGCAAACTGACCAAGTCGAAATCCGCATACGAACATCCACAGCCGCACGCGTGCTTCATCCAATCCGTGAACGACGATCTCGTGAACGAGGGTGGCATCATGGACCTGTGGGTGCGCGAGGCGCGTCTGTTCAAGTATGGCTCGGGTACCGGGACCAACTTCAGCCATTTGCGTGCCGACGGTGAGGCGCTGTCGGGTGGTGGCAAGTCTTCGGGTCTGATGGGCTTTCTCAAAATTGGTGACCGTGCAGCAGGTGCGATCAAATCCGGTGGGACAACCCGTCGGGCCGCAAAGATGGTGATCGTCGACGCGGATCACCCTGACATCGAGCAGTTCATCGAATGGAAGGTACTTGAAGAGCAGAAAGTAGCTTCGATCGTTGCCGGATCGAAGATGCACGAAAAGATGCTGAACGGCATTTTCGAGGCCATTCGCACATGGGACGGTGTTCAGGACGATGCGTATGATCCCAACAAAAACGATGCGCTGAAGACTGCCATTCGCGAGGCAAAAAAAGTCGCAATCCCAGAGACTTACATCAAGCGCGTGCTGGACTATGCCAAGCAGGGACACGACAGCATCGAGTTCCCGACCTATGATACGGATTGGGATTCAGAGGCTTACAACTCGGTTTCGGGGCAGAACTCGAACAACTCGATCCGCGTAACCAACGCCTTCCTGACGGCCGTCAAAAAAGACGCCGATTGGGAATTGATCAACCGCACCAACGGCAAGGTCGCTAAGACCGTCAAGGCGCGTGATTTGTGGGAAAAGGTTGGCCACGCAGCCTGGGCCTGCGCTGACCCTGGCATCCAGTTCCACGACACCGTCAATGAGTGGCACACTTGCCCCGAAGACGGCGCGATCCGCGGTTCAAATCCGTGTTCGGAATACATGTTCCTGGATGACACAGCCTGCAACCTCGCGTCGATGAACCTGCTGACATTCCTCAAGGATGATGAATTCCAGGCGGCGGACTACATGCACGCCTCGCGTCTTTGGACCCTGACACTGGAAATCTCGGTGACGATGGCCCAGTTTCCGTCCAAGGAAATCGCGCAACTGTCCTATGATTTCCGCACCTTGGGTTTGGGGTATGCAAATATCGGCGGGTTGCTGATGAACATGGGGCACAGCTACGACTCGGACGAGGGCCGGGCGATCTGTGGCGCGTTGACTGCGATCATGACCGGTGTGGCTTATGCGACCTCAGCGGAGATTGCCGGTGAATTGGGCAGTTTCAAAGGATATGAGCGCAACGCCGACCATATGCTGCGCGTGATGCGCAATCATCGCCGGGCATCTCAAGGTGTGACTGAGGGATACGAAAAGCTGGCGGTGAAGCCGGTTCCTCTGGATCACGGCAACTGCCCCGACAAGCGTCTGGTCGATCTGGCCATGTCAGCCTGGGATGAGGCGCTGACGCTTGGCGAAAAGAATGGGTATCGCAACGCGCAAGCAACAGTGATTGCACCAACTGGCACCATCGGTCTGGTAATGGACTGTGACACAACCGGGATCGAGCCTGATTTTGCGCTGGTAAAGTTCAAGAAGCTGGCCGGTGGCGGGTACTTTAAGATCATCAACCGCTCGGTGCCTGCGGCGCTGGAAAAGCAGGGATATTCTTCGTCACAGATTGAAGAGATCGTGTCCTACGCGGTTGGCCATGGCACTATCGGCAACGCACCTGGCATCAACCACACCTCACTGACCGGTCACGGTTTTGGACCGAATGAGCTGGCCAAGGTGGACGCCGCATTGGCAAGCGCGTTCGATATTCGGTTCGTCTTCAACCAGTGGACATTGGGCGAAGATTTCTGCACCGGTGTTCTGGGCATCCCGGCGACCAAGCTAAACGACCCAACGTTCGATCTGCTACGCCATTTGGGCTTTACCAAAGCTGATATCGACGCGGCCAACGATCATGTCTGCGGGACAATGACTCTGGAAGGTGCGCCGCACCTGAAGGAAGAGCATTATTCGATCTTCGATTGCGCCAACCCGTGCGGCAAGAAAGGCAAGCGTTTCCTGGGCGTTGACAGCCACATCACCATGATGGCGGCGGCGCAGAGCTTTATCTCGGGCGCGATTTCGAAAACGATCAACATGCCGAATGACGCCTCCATTGAGGATTGCCAGAAGGCCTACGAGCTTAGCTGGTCGCTGGGTGTGAAGGCCAACGCATTGTACCGCGACGGATCGAAACTCAGCCAACCGCTGGCTGCAGCTTTGGTCGAAGATGATGACGAAGCGGCCGAAGTGCTGGAAAGCGGCTCGCCGCAGGAAAAAGCCGTCGTGCTGGCTGAAAAGGTCATCGAAAAGGTTGTGGTCAAAGAAATCATCCGCAGCCATCGCGAAAAACTGCCCCATCGCCGCAAAGGGTATACCCAGAAGGCTATCGTGGGCGGTCACAAGGTGTATCTGCGGACCGGTGAGTTCGAAGATGGCAAGCTGGGCGAGATCTTCATCGATATGCACAAGGAAGGCGCGGGCTTCCGGGCGATGATGAACAACTTTGCCATCGCCGTCTCGGTCGGCCTGCAATATGGCGTGCCACTGGAGGAATTCGTGGACGCCTTTACCTTCACCAAGTTCGAACCGGCCGGGATGGTACAAGGCAACGACTCGATCAAGAATGCGACGTCGATCCTGGACTACATCTTCCGCGAACTGGCCGTGTCTTATCTGGACCGCACCGATCTGGCCCATGTGAAACCAGAAGGGGCATCTTTCGACGACCTTGGCCGGGGTGAGGAAGAGGGCGTATCAAACGTATCCGAGATAAGCGAAAGCGCGGCGACCAAATCCTTGGAAGTGCTGAAACAAATCAGTTCGACCGGCTATTTGCGTAAACGCCTGCCGCAAGATCTGGTGGTGTTCAACGGTGGCCAAGCCGAAGTGAACGGAATGGCAGAATCAGCAAGCCAGTTCGAAGTGCAAAGCGAAACAACTGTCGTGGCCGAGGTTGCAACCGGAATGGATGCGCGCACCAAAGCCAAAATGCAGGGGTACGAGGGCGACCCGTGCGGAGAATGTGGAAACTACACGCTGGTGCGCAACGGCACCTGCATGAAATGCAACACCTGCGGGTCTACCAGCGGGTGTAGCTAAAGAAAACACCCTGCCACGCGGGGGTGTAGGGGCCGGATTATCCCTCGGTAAACCGGTCCTGACGAACTCGGAGCAAGGCAAAGCCTAAGGCTTACCTAATTGCCTTGCTCCACTCGACCGGCATGCCCGTGTTGGTCGGGAACAGGGTGGGGCAGAATATTCGCTCTTTCCCACTCTTTCACGGAACGGGTGCGCTCGTTCCATGCGCAGTCCAGGCCGCAGGCAAAAAAATACCGGGCGGTCAACGAAATGAGCCTGGAAGGCGAAACTAACAGGGGGCTTCGGCCCCCTTTCTTTTTTGTCCGGCCCGAGTCGCCGTTTTGAGCAGAGCCTTGCCGGATTGTCGCAAACAAGTCGGGCAAGAACCGCCGAACCGTCGTGTCGGCGTTTCGCCCAGCGGGGGATTGCAGACCCGACTCGGCCAAACACGCGGAGTTTGGCGCGAAACCATCGCATTTGGCCGAGGCGGGTGGTCTGGCGTCTCGCAAAGGTGTCTTTGATGCCTGTCCGGACACAAACACGTAAAAAGTCACTCAGGAGGCAACGTAATGAAACCGCAAAATCTAGCTGTTATCTCGGCAATCGCACTTGGACTGCCGGCAATGGCACTGGCACAATCCAGCGCTGACACCAATGGAGACGGCGTTCTGACGATCGACGAAGTCCAGGCTGTAATGCCCGAAGTCGACACTGATGGCTTCTCGGCAATGGATGCAAATGGCGATGGCGCTTTGGATGCCGATGAGATCGCAGTTGCACAAGAGGCGGGCTTACTGCCGCCCAGCAACGGTTAATTAATAGACAACAGAGGCGGCCCGAATTCGTTCGGGCCGCCGTTTTTCAATAGCTTATGCAGGTAAGTGAATGTTGAATTTGCGGCGTAACTCGTCATCCAGCAGTGGATCGAATTTCGCCGGTGAAGCGGTCGACAGGATTTCTTCCTTACGCGCTGTTGCCTTATCCAGCAAATCAGGTTTGCCCAATTCAACCCATTCTTTCGGCGACGTACGATCGCCAAAAGTGGGATAGACATAGTCGGCCTGCATTCGGCTTAGGGTCGCATCGGTGCCCAGATAGTGGCCAGGACCGCCGATACAAACTTCGGCGATCTGATCCAGGGCCAAAGTCTCATCCGACACTTCAATTCCACGCACACACCGCAGGGCTTGTCCGATCAGGTCATCGCCAAGGATCAGACTTTCGAAGCAGAATCCCAACAGCGATGCATGCATGCCCGCTGCTTCGTAGACCATGTTCAAACCCGCCAAACCCGCCATGACATTTGAGCACATTTGTTCCCAACCAGCCTGCATGTCGGGTAGTTTGGAATCGGAGGCGCCGGCCGCGGCACCACCCGGAAGGTTATAGAACTTATGCATCTGAGCGCACCCAGCACTGAGAAGCGCCTGTTCACCTGATCCGATGGACATTGCGCCCGTGCGCAGATCCAGACCGAAGGGCCAAGTGCCAAAAACCGCCGGAGCACCGGGGCTTACGGCATTTACATAAACCAGACCGGCAAGGCATTCTGCAGTGGCTTGCGTGATCGCGCCGGCGATGGTTGAAGGGGCGGTAGCACCTGCCATACCCGCGGACAGCAGCAATACCGGCATTCCGGCTTTGATGCATTCCTCCATCACCTGACAGCTTTCGGTCGCGAACTTCATCGGCGGAACCACGAAGCAGTTGGAGTTCGACATGAACGGCCGCTCGCGCCATTTGTCTTCTCCGCCAGCGATCATGTGCAGCATTTCTATTGCCGGGGCGACGTGATGAGGCTCGGTGAACGAGGTGCCGATATGCTTATAAGTACCTGATGTACATGCATAAACAGTGTTCAAGTCCATTTCGAGATTGTCGGCGATATCGCGACAGACCATGGGTCGCTGAACAAAATGGATGTTGTCCAATTGCTGGCAAATCCGCGAGGCGTCGTGCAAGTCCTGCACCGTAGAATGTCGATATTCGCGACCGTGGACATCGACCATGCTCACGGCGGCACCGGCGGTGCCGTAGTGCACTTTTGACCCCGACAGCTCTAGGTCTGTTTTGCCGTCCCGGCTGTGGAGAGTAACTGATCGATTGGCCTTGGCAATCGTGTCTTCGACCAGAGCGCGGGGGAACCGAATGCGACCGTCGTCCCCCAGAATGCATCCGGCACCGACCAGATAGTCAATTCCGCTTGGCGGGGCATCGGCAAGGCCAATCGTTTCCAACGCTTGTAGGGCGGCTTCGTGGATGCGTTCCACCTGTGCCTGGGTCAGCGGTTTGTATGTCCCGCCTTCCATTCCAGGGCGCACAGGACGCAGATGTTCGGGCAGGGCGGATGCGCGGGCTGCACGGCGCGCAGAGCGTCCGCCACTGCGCGAGGTATTTCGGGTTTGGTTGTTCATGTATAAAGTCCGGTGGCTAATCTGTGTCGTGAGAAGATGGTTTCACGACACGTGCGGACGACCCCGTGCTGCACGCCCACGATCCGCACCAATGGTGCGGCTGATCAGGCGGATTTTCCAGACTTCATTATGCATGCGACCTCGCAAATCATGGTTCAGACTGTTCCAGTCGGGGACGGGACAATCTGTCCTGTTTGCGACCAGTGCCCAAAAAACCTGCGATGTGAGGGAGAACGTATAGCTTAGAGGAATACATGTCTCAGATTTTCTCCCGCTATAGGAGAAATCTGTTATGCTTCGATCACTTAATGAGGAGTGGAGCGCGATCTGAATTGAAATCTGACAATTACGAACCAAGTTTCAACTGATGGCTGGTGGTCGGCCGAAAGCATGCGTGGGCCCGTCGTGATAACGTGTACGAAACCTCTTTCAGCTCTGATTGTCTCGGTGATGATCACTTGTGCTGCCCCTGCTTTGGCAGAGGACTGGACAGGGGCCTATGCGGGTTTCAGCTTTGGATATGCCGATGCGGATGGCCCGGGTGGGGCCAGCGGCGATGACACGGCCTTTGGCGCGCATATCGGTTATGATCGGGACTTCGGTAACTTTGTTCTGGGTGGTGAGCTTGAGTATAACCGATTGTCCCTGAACCTGAGCGACGATCAGGGCAGTCTGGACAGCATGACAAGCCTGAAGTTTCGCGGTGGGTACGATTTTGGCAGTGCGCTTGGATATGTGGTTGTTGGTGCCGCGCGTGCGGAAACATCAGTTACCAGTGATACTGCCGCAGTTTACGGAATCGGTGTTGCCTATCCGATTGGAGACAACTTTGTCATCAGCGGCGAAGCGTTGCGCCAAAACTTCAACGATGTGACGCGAACGAATGGCGGCCTTGATTCGAACGTTTTCAACCTGCGAACAACCTTTCGGTTCTGAGGTGGATCACTCAGCAGCCTGACAATCGGCAAGGGTTGCGGCAAACTCACACAAAGTTTTCAACGCAGATGCAAACCGTTCGTCGTCGATGGTCATAGCGACCCGAACGTGACCTGCGGCGGCTTTCCCAAAGCTTTCGCCCGGCATGACGGCAATCGAATGCGCATCCAACAGGGCGTTGGCAAATCCTTCGCCGCTTAAGCCTGTGGCGCGGACATCCAGCATCACATACATCGCTCCTTGGGCAGGAACCAAACCGACAGTGTTCTGAGCTGCCAACAGGTCCATTGCCAAAGCACGGCGACGGCGGAACGGGGCAGCAATGTCTTCTTCGAGGACCGTGCCCGCATTCAGCGCGAAACTTGCCGCATCCTGAATGAAACCAGGCACGCCGTAAGTGGTATGGGTTGCCAGATTGATCAAGTGATCGATCACCTCTTCCGGGCCAACAATCCACCCGCAGCGAGAGCCGGTCATGGCGTGGGACTTGGACATTGACCCAACAACCAGGGTTCGATCAGCCATGCCGGGCAGGGCGCGGGGCGAAAGGTGGGCGCCTTGCCAGACCTGCGTGTCATACACCTCGTCCGAGATCAGCCACAGGTCACGCCGCTTGCACAGATCTGCAATATTCTCAAGCGTTTGGCGGGAGTAAACCACGCCGGTTGGATTGTTTGGGGTGTTGATCAACAACGACACGGCCCCGTCTGCTGCAGCCTCGATGGACTCGGCGCGAGGTTGGAACGCATCTTCCGCGGTAGTCGCGACGGCGCGCGCGATGGCACCGGCACCTCGGATCGTTCCGGGGTAAGTGGCGTAATAGGGATCAAGATACAGGCCGACATCGCCTGGATCACAGACAGCCATATGCGCCGCAAACAGACCTGCTTGGCCACCGGGTGTAATCAGTACGTTCTTGCGGGTGGTTGGGATGCCGCTACGCATCTGCACCCGTGCCGCGACAGTGTCGCGCAACATATCTGTGCCCGGAACCATCGCATAACCTGTATGCCCATCCCGAGCCGAGGTTTCCATGGCCTCCAAAATTGACGGATCGGTTCGGATGTCATGCTCGCCAATCGTCAGCTCGGTCACAGCGTGCCCTTCACTGACCATGCGCCGTGCGCGGTAAAAGACATCCCACCCGTCGCCGCCGCCACCGGTCAGATGAGTGATGCGCTGAGACAGTTTCATTGCTACGCCCTTGATAGTCTTTAAGGCGACTGGGGCAGAGCCAAGGACAATTGTCAATCAGCTTCGCGGCGGTAATTCAGCCTGAGCTTTTTTTGTCAGCGAGGCCCGTACCAGATCGTAAGATGCGGCGAGGCGGTGACGCATTTCTGCAGAGTCCGCATCGAAGGGCAGACGCACCCAACTGCGATGAAAGTACGGGGCTTTGACTCCGACGCCCGCATCAATCAGCATCTGAGCGGTTTCGATGTCAGGTGTTTTGACGGAAACCCCGTCATTTTTGACCCCGATGCAGGCAAACATTTTGCCGCCGATTTTCCAGGCGTCATGGCCACCACCCCACGGATCGGACCATTCGGCCCCCGGTAGGTCGCGGCAGATGGAATTGACGTGATCTCGGCTCATGCAAGTACAGTGCCGCGCTGCGCGTTCGAACTCAAGTCTTGGCATGTGATCAATCCCGTGATAATCGAGTTCCCATGAACCCGATGACCTGCATCATTATCTGCTGCATTACCTGCTGAATTCTCAAGCGGGCCGGTTTCTTTCGTTTTCATCCCTGAGACAAGTTGCTAAGCCCGCGCCAACGCGTGACGCGCATGCCGTTTCTTAGGAGCCCGACCGATGACCCCGATCAAGCTGCACAACACTCGGACACGGACGAAGGAAGACTTCGAGCCGATCGATCCTGACAACGTGCGGATGTATGTCTGTGGGCCAACCGTCTATGACCGTGCACATCTGGGCAATGCGCGGCCGGTGGTGGTGTTTGACGTGCTCTACCGTTTGCTGCGCCATGTCTACGGCGCGGATCACGTAAAATATGTGCGCAATTTCACTGACGTGGATGACAAGATCAACGCAACCGCGCTGTCGCGGAAACAGGCCGGGGCCGAGGGCTCGTTGGAACACCTGGTACAGGAACGTTCGAACGAAACCATCGGTTGGTATCTGCACGACATGGGCGCTTTGGCCGCGTTGGAGCCGGATGAGATGCCGCGTGCCACGCAGTATATCGCGCCGATGGTCGCCATGATCAAAGACCTGATTGCCAAGGGTCACGCCTATGCTGCCGAAGGTCATGTGCTGTTTGCCGTTGATACCTGGAAAGAGGACTACGGCAAGCTGTCGGGTCGCTCGGTCGATGACATGATCGCCGGTGCACGGGTCGAGGTCGCGCCTTACAAAAAGAACCCGATGGATTTTGTCCTTTGGAAACCGTCGACCGATGATCTGCCGGGCTGGGACTCACCCTGGGGCCGGGGCCGTCCCGGCTGGCACATCGAGTGCTCGGCCATGAGCTATGAACTTCTGGGTGACAGCTTTGACATTCACGGTGGCGGCAACGACCTGATGTTCCCTCATCATGAGAATGAGATCGCCCAGAGCAAATGCGCCCATCCCGAGGGTCAGTTTGCCAAGGTCTGGCTACATAATGAGATGTTGCAGGTCGAGGGTAAGAAGATGTCCAAATCTTTGGGCAACTTCTTCACCGTGCATGAGTTGCTGGAGCAGGGCGTGCCGGGCGAAGTGATCCGGTTTGTCTTCTTGCAAACCCATTATCGTAAGCCGATGGACTGGACCGAGAAAAAGGCGCGCGAGGCCGAGGCGACGTTGCGCAAGTGGCGGGCGCTGACAGCGGGCATCGAGCCCGTCGCCAGCGCGGCGCCTTCGGTTGTCGGTGCATTGGCGGATGACCTGAATACTGCAGGCGCCATTACTGAATTGCACCGGCTTGCCGCCGACGGAGATGCGGCGGGGCTTTTGGCTGGCGCGCAAATCCTTGGTTTGCTGTCTCCAGAGATGGGGAGTTGGGCAGAAACCGGTGGCGTGGATTTGGCATCTCATGCCGAGGTGCTGGCAAAGGCGCGGCTTGATGCAATGAACAGCAAGGATTTTTCCGAGGTTGATCGCCTGAAAGCCGCGTATATTGCCGCAGGACTTGAGGTTCGGATGAGCAAAGATGCCGTTGAACTGGTTCCCGGAGCAGGGTTCGACGCTGCCAAGCTGGAAGATGTGTGATGACCAAAGAACGCCTCTACCTTTACGATACGACCCTGCGTGACGGGCAGCAGACGCAGGGAGTGCAATTCTCGACCGCTGAAAAGGTGCGGATTACGAAAGCCTTGGATGAATTGGGCGTGGACTACATCGAAGGCGGTTGGCCCGGAGCAAACCCGACGGACAGCGCGTTTTTTGACACGGCACCAGCGACCTCGGCACGGTTGACGGCGTTTGGGATGACCAAACGCTCTGGCCGCTCGGCGGGGAATGATGATGTTCTGGCCGCTGTGATGAATGCGGGCACGCAGGCCGTATGTCTGGTGGGCAAGTCGCATGACTACCATGTCACCCACGCACTTGGCATCCCATTGAAGGAGAATGTCGAGAATGTCCGGGCTTCGGTCGCGCATATCGTGGCGCAGGGGCGTGAGGCATTGTTTGATGCCGAGCACTTCTTTGATGGCTACAAAGACAATCCGGAATACGCCGTCCAGGTGTGCCGCGCCGCGCTGGATGCGGGCGCGCGCTGGGTTGTGCTGTGCGACACAAACGGGGGCGCTTTGCCGGCGGAGGTCGGACGTATTGTCTCGGACCTGATTGCGGCTGGTTTTCCCGGCGATCGGCTGGGCATTCACACCCATAACGACACCGAGAATGCGGTGGCGTGTTCTCTGGCGGCGGTTGATGCCGGGGCGCGGCAGATCCAAGGCACATTGAACGGGTTGGGCGAACGCTGTGGCAACGCCAACCTGACCTCGCTGATCCCGACATTGCTGTTGAAGGAACCCTATGCCTCGGGTTTTGACATCGGCGTCAGCCTGAAAGCGCTGGCAGGTCTGACTCGGATCAGCCGAATGCTGGATGAAATTCTGAACCGGGTGCCGAGTAAGCAGACAGCCTATGTCGGGGCCTCGGCCTTTGCGCATAAGGCCGGGTTGCATGCCAGTGCGATCCTGAAAGACCCGTCGACTTATGAGCATGTTGATCCGGCAACCGTCGGCAACGCGCGCATCATTCCGATGTCGAACCAGGCCGGGCAGTCGAATCTGCGCAAACGCCTGACCGAGGCCGGGCTGACGGTCGAAGCCGGTGATCCGGCGCTGGGGCGTATTTTGGACCGGATCAAGCGTCGCGAGTCAGAAGGCTATTCCTATGACACGGCACAGGCCAGTTTCGAGCTGCTGGCCCGCGACGAGTTGGGGCAATTGCCCGAGTTCTTCGAGGTCAAGCGCTACAAGGTCACGGTCGAGCGGCGCAAGAACAAGTACAACAAGATGGTCAGCCTGTCCGAAGCGGTCGTCGTGGTGAAGGTCGATGGGGAAAAGAAGCTGTCGGTCAGCGAATCTCATGACGAATACGGCAGTGACCGCGGGCCGGTGAACGCATTGGCCAAGGCTTTGGCCAAGGACCTGGGTCAATATTCCCCAATCCTCGACGACATGCATCTGGTCGACTTCAAAGTCCGGATAACGCAGGGCGGCACGGAGGCTGTGACGCGGGTTATTATCGACAGTGAAGACGGGCAGGGGCGGCGCTGGTCCACAGTGGGCGTCAGTGCAAACATAGTCGATGCCTCGTTCGAGGCTTTGCTGGATGCGATCCAGTGGAAGCTGGTTCGGGACTGCGGGCCGCAAAAGGCAGCGGCAGAGTGAGCGTTTCCTTTGACGATGACGTCAAAGCCTGTGCTGCGCTGGTCCACAAAGCTGACCCGGACCGATTCCTTGCGGCGATGGCGGCACCCGTCGCTGCGCGTGCGATTCTGTTCCCGATTTACGCGTTGAATGTCGAGGTGGCGCGCGCCCCGTGGGTGACACAAGAGGCAATGATTGCCGAGATGCGCCTTCAATGGTGGCGCGATGCGCTACAGGAAATTGCCCAGGGCCCAACGGTGCGCCGGCACGAGGTGGTGACGCCTTTGTCACGGGTTCTGTCGCCGCATCTGGCAGAAAAGATGGACGAATATGTCGCCGTGAGGCGCTGGGATATCTACCGCGACCCTTTTGAAGATCAAGATCATTTTGAGGCCTATATCGATCACAGCAGCGGCACCCTTTTGGTTGCCGCGGCGCAAGCCCTTGGTCCGGCAGAGGAAGAGGTTGTGCGGGACTTTGGTTATGGCGTGGGCGTTGCGAATTGGTTCCGCGCGATCCCTGATCTTGAGGCGCGGGGACGTATCCCATTGCTTGATGGAACGTCCGCAGGTGTGAAGCAATTGGCTCGGTCTGCGCTGCGGCGCATTGAAAAGGCCCGGTCGAATCGGGCTTCGATCTCGGATCAGGCGCGGCCAGCGTTGTATGCGGGATGGCAGGCGGAATGGATTTTGAAACACGTGATTGCGCAGCCTGAACGGGTCGCTGCCGGTGCTTTGTCACAAGGTGAGATGCGGCGACGGCTGTCACTGATGTGGACGGCAGCCTCTGGGCGCTGGTAGTCAGACCGTTTCGGTGTCAGCCGGTCGCAGCATCAGCCAAAGCAACGCGCCACCTGCCAGTGTCAGCAATGGAATCATGGCCAGGTTTACCGCAGTCCAACCTTCTACCGGAGAACCACCAGAGCAATTCATCAACCCGCCAGAAGCCAGCGACGCAACGGTCACGCCGCCAAACACTAGCAGATCGTTCAAACCCTGCATGCGTCCCCGCTCATGCACTTCGTGAGACGCAGCCAACATGCTGGTTGCGCCGATAAAGCCGAAATTCCAGCCGATGCCCAAAAGGATCAGGGCGACGAAGAAATTGCCCAGTTCGACCCCCTGCAAAGCCACCACGCCGGCTCCGGCAAGGATGGCCAGACCAAGCGCCACGATCTTCTCGACACCAAACCGCGCGATCAGATGGCCGGTAAAGAAGCTTGGCACATACATTGCCAGCACGTGGCTGGTCACCACATCGGCCGCGTCATTCGCGCTGAAACCACACCCGACAACCGCCAGAGGTGTAGATGTCATCACAAGGTTCATCAAAGCGTAAGAGACCATCGCGCAGATGATCGCCACCGCGATACGCGGGGTCTTCAGCAGCTCCAGCCGTGACCGACCTCTGGGCGTATCTGCCGTGGGTTTGGGTGGCGTCGGGATGTCGAGAAAGAAGAACAGGCCCGAACCGAATACATTCAGCGCGATCACCGCAATGTAGGTGCCCAGAAACGGAATCACATAAGCTTCGGAGGTCAGTTTGACGATCTGGGGCCCGATGACCGCAGCCGCCAAGCCGCCCGCCATAACATAGGAGATCGCTTTGGGGCGAAACTCATCCGATGCGGTGTCGGCCGCGGCAAAGCGATAGAATCCGTGCGCGCTCATGTAAATGCCGGTCAGCAAGCTGCCGAGCAGGAAAATTGGGAAAGACCCGAGAAATAGACCATATGCCCCGATCAAACCGCCCAATGCGCCCGCTGTTGCGCCGACCAGAAACCCGACCTTGCGTCCCCATTTCTGCATGATGCCCGAGATCGGGGTTGCGGCCAGCATCGACCCTAGAACGATCAGCGATATGGGCAATGTCGCGAGGCAGGGATTGGTCGCCAGCGATTGCCCCGCCAGCCCTCCAACGATGAATATCATCGGCATCTGCGCCCCCAGAACCGATTGCGCGGCCACCAGAACGGCGACGTTTCGTTTGGCCTGAGAGTTGTCGGGGGCGGAGGTGGTCATTGTCATGGGCATATCCGTATCGGCGAAAACGATTGCACACAAGCGGGTTGCATATGCGACAAAGCCGCCTAACGTGCGGGCTGTCACTGAAGCTGGAGAACGCATGAAAGTCGGACGTATCATCGAAACGCCAGATTGCGTTGCCGAAGGCGCCGAATGGCTGGCCCAGGCCTGCCCGCGCATGGCGTTCGCGATGGAACAGACCGGCCCGTTACCCCTGCGTCGGCGTCCGGATGGGTTCGCACAGCTGCTCAGCGCCATTGTCAGTCAGCAGGTCAGTGTCGCATCCGCCAACGCAATTTGGCAGCGGTTGAAAGACGCGAAACTGACGGGCCCGCGCAAAATCATGTGGGCCACGGATGACGATCTGCGTGATGTGGGTCTCAGCCGTCAGAAGATTCGTTATGCCCGTGCACTTGCCGAAGCGCGCATTGATTACAAAGCCTTACGGAGTGCTTCTGATGCGGATGTCGTTGCCGTTCTAACCGAGGTGCCGGGTATCGGGGTTTGGACAGCCGAGGTTTACGCCATGTTCTCACTGGGCCGCGCCGATGTGATTGCACCAGGTGATCTGGCGCTGCAAGAAGCGGCGAGGGTTCTCTATGACTTGCCCAAGCGTCCCACCGACAAGGAACTGCGGCTGATGGCCGAGGACTGGTCGCCTTGGCGGTCGGTTGCGGCACGGGTTTTGTGGGCCTATTACCGGGTGGCCAAACAGAGAGAAGGGATCAGATGACACGGGTTTTGAATGCGCTCCGGAAAGAGCCTGTTTCGGGCGACACACGCTCGGTCGTGGTTTTCGTGCACGGCTATGGCGCTAACGGGGCCGACCTGCTGGGATTGGCGGATGTGCTTGGCGAACACTTACCCGAGACGCTGTTTGTAGCCCCAGACGCGCCCGAGCAGATCCCCGGAATGCCCAATGGGTTTCAGTGGTTCCCAATCCCGTGGATCGACGGCTCGTCCGAGGAAGAGGCGCGCCGTGGCATGGACATGGCTACCGAGGATTTCAATGCGTTTCTCGACGCCCTGATGGTGGACGAAGATGTATTGCCCGAGCAGGTGGTTCTGTTCGGGTTTTCTCAAGGTACGATGATGAGCCTGCATGTCGCCCCGCGGCGCGAAGACCCGGTTGCCGGGATTGTCGCCTTCTCAGGCCGTCTGCTGGAACCGGATATGTTGGCAGATGAGGTCGTCAGCCGAATGCCGATTTTGCTTGTGCACGGGGACGCTGATGATGTCGTGCCGCCACAATCGCTGCCCGAAGCCGCCGAAGCTCTACAAGGCGCAGGTTTCAAAGAGGTCTTCGCCCATGTCATGAAAGGCACCGGTCACGGTATCGCGCCTGACGGGCTGAGCGTCGCGCTGGCCTTCATGCGTGACAAGCTGAGCCTTTGACCATGATCGCCGTCCGCCCAATGATGCGCGAAGATGTGGCCGAGGCATGCCGCATTCTTAATGAGATCGTCGCCATCGGGGGCACTACGGCGCATGAAATTCCGTTCTCCGAGGTTTTGTTTGTGCAAAGCTATCTGGATGGCGCTGACAAGATCTGCTGTCATGTTGCTCTGGACGATCGGGGGGAAGTGGTCGGGTTCCAGTGGTTGGGCAGCCATGAAGCATTGCCGGAAGACTGCGCCGATATCGCCACTTTCACCCGCCGTGATCCGGTGTTGCGCGGTGCGGGACGTGCGCTGTTTGATGAAACCGTCAAAACAGCGGGCGCATTGGGGTTTCGTACTATCAACGCGACGATACGGGCAGATAATTTACTGGGCCTCAGCTACTATGAAAAAATGGGATTTCGCGATTTTTCGATCGCCCATGGCGTTCCCTTGCGCGATGGGACCCCGGTGAACAGAATCTCGAAGCGGTTTAGCCTGAAGGAGTGAGCCCATGTTGATCGTCACTGGTGTTGTCGAAGTTGCTGAAGAAGGTGTGGCAAGGGCGCGTGACGCTGCGCTGGCCATGGTGGCTGAGACGATGAAGGAACAAGGCTGCCTGGTCTACGAATTCAGCCAGGTTTTGGGGCATGCGAACCGGTTTCGGGTTTATGAGGAATGGCAGAATCAGGCCGCACTTGAGGCGCATTTTGCGACACCTCATATGGCGGCGTTCCGGGCTGTTCTGGCAGATATTGGCGTGATGTCCAGCGAGATTCACCGCGTTGTCGGCGGTGAAAAGCAGCCCCTGGGCTGAGCAAACCGGATCAATCCCACAACCAGCCTTCGGCAAATTCGACGGAGTTACCTGCCGGGTCGCGTACATACAGAGAGCGTGCACCACTAGGCCAGTCAAATTCGGCGTCCAAGGGAATGTTCCAATCCAGCAGGTGCTTGCGCATCAGGGCGATTTCATCCCGGGTTAGTACAAGGCAGACATGGCCTGCGCCGCGGGCGCCATGCGGCGGGACTGGCAGATCTGGATTGCTAGGCGGCTGCTCGGTTTGGTCCGGGTTGAACAGCAGCAAAACCGAGTCGCCAATTTTGTAAAATATATGCCGTTCAGGGATATGCTGAATGCGCTCAAGGCCCAGAATTTCACCATAGAACTGCTCGGCCGCGTCCAGATCATCGACGTAAAGCGCCGCTTCCAGAATGGCCCTTGGGGCAGGTATACCGGGCGTAAGTTTCATGGGCTTAGTCTAACAGATCAGGGCACGATCTGTCACCGGCGCGGGCGGCGATCCCGTTTGCGCTGCGGCGCGACCTTAAGTTCAGGCATTTGCAGACTATCCCACTTGCCGGGGCCAAGGTCATCCAGGGTCCAATCGCCGATCCGGTATCGGATCAACCGCAATGTTGGTAGGCCAACGGCAGCCGTCATCCGGCGCACCTGCCGGTTCTTGCCTTCGCGCAAGGTCAGCTCGATCCAGCTGTCCGGAACGGTTTTGCGTTCGCGGATCGGCGGCGTGCGGGGCCACAGCATGGGCGGCTCGTCTATCTTGCGCACTTTGGCCGGGCGAGTCAGGCCGTCTTTCAATTCCACCCCGTCTCGCAGCGCTTTCAGTGCCGCGACATCAGGCTTGCCTTCGACCTGAACCCAGTAGGTTTTAGCCATTTTGTGTTTCGGGTCTGAAATCTGCGCCTGCAAGCGCCCTTCGTCGGTCAGCAGCATCAGTCCTTCGCTGTCGCGATCCAGCCGTCCCGCCGGATAGACACCGGGCAGATCTATGAAATCCGAAAGCGTGCTGCGTGGCGCGTCGGCATTCGCGCGGTCGGTGAACTGCGGCAGCACATCAAAGGGTTTGTTGAAGCGAATGAACCATGTCATGCGCGCGACATAACGCGAGCGCCGTATCCGATGCAACCTGTGGATAACTGTCATGCCTCTGTTACGGAACAGGCTTACCCAGTCTTCGACATATTGTGGAAACTCGGGGCTTGTCAGAGATTTAACACGATATATAGTCACTATAAGGCTGGGGCGGGTGCTCTCCGCTCTGGTGTCACAAACGGGCAGCTGAGAGCGAGAGGCGATTCTACTATGGACGGAGATTTCAGGACCGAATTTGTCAGGGAGCCAGGTGCGCTCAAGCACCATCCGGCATTGGTTTTGAACGCCGATTACCGCCCCTTGTCCTATTATCCGCTGTCGTTGTGGCCCTGGCAGGAGGCGATCAAAGCGGCCTGGCTGGACAGGGTCGATATTGTTGCCGAGTATGACGAAGTTGTCCGCAGTCCAAGTACCGAGATCCGAATACCCTCGGTCGTTGTTTTGAAAGACTATGTAAAACCCAGAAAGCGCGTGGCCTTCACGCGCTTTAATTTGTTTCTGAGGGATGAATTTAAGTGCCAGTATTGCGGAGGCCGTGGTGATCTTACATTCGACCACGTTGTACCGCGCGCGGCGGGCGGGGTGACCAGCTGGCAAAACGTAGTTGCGGCTTGCAGCCCGTGTAACTTGCGCAAGGGCTCCAAATCGTTGCGACAAGCGGGCATGTCGCTTCGCAAACCGCCGCGCCAGCCAGACGCCGAGGCGTTGCGCAATATCGGCCGCAAGTTCCCTCCGAACCATTTGCACGAAAGTTGGATCGATTTTCTGTATTGGGACGCGGAATTGGACCAGCTGTAAGGTTCAGCTGCTGCGCCAGGCAGCGATCCAGACCAGCACCAGCCCGGCAGAAATCAGAGCATTCCAACCAGCCATGGACAGGCCTAACATTTCCCACGGGATATCATCGCAACGCACCAGCGGAGCGGACATGATCTGCTCCATCAACTCTTGCGAAGACAGCCCGCCAATGTCGCCCGATGTACAGCTGCTGGGTCCTTCCCATAATCCTCGCTCGACCCCTGCGTGATAAACTCCGATCCCGGCTGTTACCGCTGCAGCGACTGCACCGAACAGGGGCAGGATTCGAAGATTTGGCAAGGTTATGGCAACAAGCCCGACGGCGATTGCTACGCCATGTGGGTATCTTTGCCAGATACACATTTTGCAGGGTGCCATACCGCCGAAATATTGGAAGCTCCACGCTGCCAGCAGCAGCGCTGCAGATCCGCCCGCAGCCAAAACAACATAGGTCGTACGCTTTGTCATAGGTATCGCACCGCTAAGAAGCCGCCAAACAGCAGAATAATAAACAACGTGAACATCAGGCCCAGACGTTTCTCGATAAAGTCCCGGATCGGTTCACCAAAACCCCAAAGCAAACCTGCGACAAGAAAAAATCGCAAGGCCCGGGCCAGAATAGACGTGGCAATGAATGTCCCCAACGGCATCCCCGTCCAGCCGGACATGATGGTAATAACCTTGTAGGGAAAAGGGGTGATCCCGGCGGCAAGAACCGCCCAGAATCCAAAGTCGTTGAAGCGGGTGTTAAACTCTTCCATCGCATGTGCTTTGCCCATGGATTCCAGAATAGGCTGGCCGATGCTGTCGTAGAAGAATGCCCCGATCGCATAACCCAGCATGCCGCCCAAAACCGAAGCGACCAAGGCGACCGACGCGATCAGCCAGGCCCGCGAAGGCCGCGCCAGGATCATCGGAATCATCAACACATCAGGGGGAATCGGAAAGAAGGAACTTTCTACAAAGGCCACTATGGCTAGGGCCCACAGCGCGCGCGGGTGTTCCGCCAGCCGAATGGTCCAGTCGTACAACGATCGCAACATAAAGCACTCAAATCCAATTCTCAGACCGTGCAAGCCAAACCACGCACCTGCAGTACCGTCAACCGCCGTCGCGGAAACAATCAGAGTATTGGTTGTTTTTTGCCTCTGGACCTTCGTCGAGTTGAACGCTAATCCAGTGTCCGTGGCCCAAGTGGCGGAATGGTAGACGCAGGGGATTCAAAATCCCCCGTCCTAACGGACGTGCCGGTTCGAGTCCGGCCTTGGGTACCAAAGTAAAAACAGAGGGTTAGGGGAACCTGCTCTCTGTTTTTTCTTTACTCGCGGCTGGTTTACTCACACTTCCACGTTCTGATCTTGATGGATTTGCGAGCAAAAACAGGCAGATGCTGTTTGAAAACAAAGTTGATGGAACTCAAAATCTTCCGATGGAAATATCGTGAGAGTTCGAGGCATCGCTTGCGCCAAATTATTCGCATTTCTTTCAAAATCAAACCTTAAGATGGGCGAGAATACGTCGTTCCTTGGAGATTGTATCCGGATGTGCGGCGCAGAATCGGCTTCTTACCAAGACGACACAAGGGCGACGTTTACGAGCTCTGGTACCATCGGCAAAAACACTCGACGAGTTGCTGGGAATCTTGTCTCACAAACTTGTTTCGAATTAATAAACAAAGTATCTCTGGATTGGTTTATGTTCATGTCGAGTGAATAAATTTGTGCCTTTGCAGACTGTCCTTGACTTCGAAGTCGCGTCTGTAAATCTGATAGTGTTATTTGTTTAATTTTTAGTAGGTGGGTTCCATTGGTTGGGAAGCAAGAAATTACAGAATCATCGGATGAGTCTGACGCAATTGAGTTGACGATCCTGATGCCGTGCCTGAATGAGGCCGAAACGATTGAGGTCTGCGTTCGAAAAGCGCTCGATTACATCGCTCGTGATGGCATTCGGGGCGAGGTTTTGATCGCAGATAATGGCAGCACTGACGGTTCGATTGAGATTGCCGAAGGTCTTGGGGCCAGGGTCGTGAATGTCGAACAAAAAGGGTATGGCGCGGCATTGGCCGGCGGTATCGAAGCAGCCCGCGGAACGTTTGTAATCATGGGTGACGCTGATGATAGCTATGATTTCTCCAGGTTAGAGCTTTTTGTTCAGGAACTGCGGGCCGGAAATGATCTGGTCATGGGAAACCGATTCCGTGGTGGTATATCCGAGGGCGCGATGCCGTTTCTGCACCGCTATCTGGGCAATCCAGTTCTGAGTTTTATCGGTCGGCTGTTCTTCAACATCCGTATCGGCGACTTTCATTGTGGCATGCGCGGGTTCCGGCGACAGTCCATTCTGGACCTTCAATTGCATACGTCCGGCATGGAATTTGCGTCCGAGATGGTTGTCCGTTCCGCGATGAGCCGGCTGAAAATTGCCGAAGTGCCGACAACTCTCAAGCCGGATGGCAGAAGCCGTCCGCCGCATTTACGCACTTGGCGAGATGGCTGGCGGCACCTTAAATTCTTGCTGATGCACAATCCCAGATGGCTTTTTGTGTATCCGGGATTGTTCTTCACATTGGTTGGCGGCATCACTGCCCTCGTTCTTATGTTCGGACCGGTACGCGTTGCCGGATCTGTTGAGCTCGGGACGAATACTTTCCTGGCCTCTTGCCTGATCACAATCGTCGGGACCCAGTTACTGACGTTTGGTGCCCTGGCGCGCATGATTGCGACGACGAGCGGTCTGTTGCCTGTTGGAGAGCCCAGCAAAATCCTTAAAAACTGGGCGACCACAGACACTATTGCGCTCTTTGCGTTTTGGCTGCTGTTGTTTGGTCTTCTTTTGTTTGGGATCGCATTTGGGCAATGGGCGCGACTTGGCTTCGGCGACCTTTCCAACCCGTTGACGACACGTTTGACCGTCGCTGGGTTCAGTCTGATGGCAATATCGGTCCAGTCCGCATTTGCGGCGTTCCTGTTCGGAATTATCGAGATTCCAACACGGGAAAAGTAAGCAAAGTATCGATGCCGGGCTCATCGAAGGTCGGAGCTCAAACGTAAACTGCGTTTCAAAACAAATGTTTCGGTTCGGCTATTTTTTCGCCGGATCGGGCATCCTTGGTCCTCGGTCGGATGCTCTTCCCGTTTGAGATGGATCTCGCGGTGTTCAACGCCGTGAAGTTTGAACAATGACACTTTTGCTGCATTTGCTCGTGAGGGGTCAGGCATGAAGCACTTGTGCCCGTTAACGGGGAAACTTTTGAAAACTTCCTCAGATGTGCCGCTTTGAGCGGATGAGTGGTGCACTGGCCTTGACAATTGATGTGTCTGAATGAAACCTCGAAATTGTTGGGAGATATTGGAAAATTCACTGAGGTGCAGCCGTTGCATGACGGGCTGATCTGGCTTATCGGCGCGTTCCCCGAGTAAGGGGCTTTAGCCTTTTCCCCACCAACAAAATAAAAATGGGAGTTCTTAAATGAAAAACAGCAGCAAGCTTAGCCTCGGCGCATTCGTCACCGCGGCCATGATGGCTCCGGCGGCTTATGCCGAAGAGTTCATCACCATCGGCACCGGCGGTGTGACCGGCGTTTACTACCCGACCGGTGGCGCGATTTGCCGTCTGGTTAACAAGGGGCGCAAGGAACATGGCGTACGCTGTTCGGTCGAATCGACCGGCGGTTCCGTCTATAACATCAACACCATTCGCGAAGGCGAACTGGAGTTTGGTGTGGCGCAGTCTGACTGGCAGTACCACGCTTACAACGGCAGCTCGAAATTCGAAGAGGCTGGTCCCTTCGAAAACCTGCGTGCTGTCTTCTCGGTTCACCCTGAGCCGTTTACGGTCGTTGCCCGCGCCGATTCCGGCATCACCAATTTCGAGGACATGAAAGGTAAACGCGTCAATATCGGTAACCCCGGTTCAGGTCAGCGCGGCACTATGGAAGTTCTGCTGGGCGAAATGGGCTGGACCACTGGCGATTTCGAACTGGCGACCGAGCTGAAGGCGGCCGAACAGTCCGCAGCTCTGTGCGACAACCAGATTGATGCGATGGTTTACACCGTTGGTCACCCGTCCGGGTCGATCCAGGAAGCCACTACAGCGTGTGACTCGGTTCTGGTGAACGTCAGCGGTGATGCGGTTAGCAAACTGGTCGACGACAATTCGTTCTACCGGACCGCAACCATTCCTGGCGGCATGTATCGCGGTTCTGACGGCGATACCCAAACCTTTGGTGTGGGCGCAACCTTCGTGACGTCGGCAGACGTGTCGGATGATGCGGTTTACGCAGTGGTCAGCTCGGTCTTCGAAAACTTCGATGACTTCAAAAAGCTGCACCCTGCGTTTGCCAACCTCAAGCCCGAAGAAATGATCGCGGACGGCCTGTCGGCTCCACTGCATCCGGGCGCCGAGAAGTACTACAAAGAAAAAGGCTGGATCCAGTAATTCAGACCTGACACAGGGCGCCTGCGGGCGCCCTGCACCAAACCCGTATCAAACGGGTAAGTTAGAAGGCCGAAAAAGGCCGCGACGGGGAGACATGTCATGAGTTCCGATTCTCAATCCAATCGTCCGCTATCAGAAGAAGAGCTACAGGAGCTTGTAGCCTCGTCTGATGCGGGCGGACGCAATCCAGTCGGCAATGTCGGGATCTTCCTGGCCATTGTAGCGGCGATTTGGTCCATTTTTCAGGTCGTTCTGGCCTCTCCGCTGGCGAATTATGTATTGCCCGGTAGTGTTGTGAACAACGCGCGGCAGTTTCATTTGGCCTTTGCGATGTTTCTGGCCTTTGCCGCCTATCCGGCGCTGAAGTCCAGCCCGCGCGACTATATACCTATCCAGGACTGGATCATGGGTGTGTTGGGCGCGTTTGTCGCGCTGTATGGCTATTTCTTCTACAACAAAATCGTTGATGCTGGCGGGCTTGCAGACGATACCGACAAGTGGATCGCATTGGGCGGGTTGATCTTGTTGTTCGAGGCCGCGCGTCGCGCGCTTGGCCCAGCAATGGCGATCATTGCAACGATCTTTCTGGTTTATGTTTTCTTCGGCGCGTCCGATTGGGTCCCAGAGGTCATCCGTTGGAAAGGCGCCAGCCTGAAAAAGGCCATGAGCCACATGTGGATCACGTCTGAGGGCGTGTTCGGGATTGCGTTGGGTGTTTCAACGAAATTCGTGTTCCTGTTCGTGCTGTTCGGCGCTTTGCTGGATAAGGCCGGGGCAGGGAACTACTTTATCAAAATGGCATTTGGCGCGCTGGGTCACCTGCGCGGCGGCCCCGCCAAGGCGGCTGTCGTGGGCTCTGCTGCAACCGGCCTGATCTCTGGTTCGTCCATCGCCAACGTTGTGACCACCGGCACATTCACCATCCCATTGATGAAACGCGTTGGTTTCAGCAGCGAACAAGCGGGTTCGGTCGAGGTCGCCTCGTCAGTGAACGGTCAGATCATGCCTCCGGTTATGGGGGCCGCGGCCTTTCTGATGGTGGAATATGTCGGCATTTCCTATGTCGAGGTGATTACCCACGCCTTCCTGCCCGCAGCGATTTCTTACATCGCTTTGGTCTACATCGTGCACCTTGAGGCGGTGAAGCGGAACATGCCCACCTTGGGCGACCGCGATGTGAAGCTTGCGCGTACCGTCGTCGGGATGCTGTCCTTCTTCCTGGTCTTCGCCGGGCTGTGCTATGGTTCGCAATTCCCGGTCGAAGCTGTCACCAGTTGGGTGCCGTCTTCGGCGGGACTGGTCCTTAGCCTGATCGTCTGTGGTATCTATGTTGCTTTGCTATATCTGGCCGCTCAGGTGCCGGATCTAGAGCCGGATGATCCGAATGCAAAAGAAGTAACCTTGCCCGTCATCGCGGACATCTACAAAGCCGGTTTGCACTACCTGCTGCCGATCATTGTATTGGTCTACTTCTTGATGATCGAACAGAAGTCGCCGGGTTTGTCGGCCTTCTGGGCGACTACTTTGCTGTTCGTGATCCTGTTAACGCAGAAGCCCCTGAAGGCGATTTTCCGCGGTCAGAGCAACATGTATGATACGTTTATCGACGGTGTTGCTGACCTGTGGCAGGGCCTGATCGACGGCGCACGTAACATGATCGGTATCGCGTTGGCCACGGCCACGGCGGGTGTGATCGTAGGCACCGTGACACTGACAGGTGTCGGGCAGGTCATGGCTGATCTGGTCGAGTTCCTGTCAGGCGGCAACCTGATCCTGATGCTGGTGATGGTTGGTATCCTGAGCCTGATCCTGGGCATGGGACTTCCGACCACTGCGAACTACATCGTTGTCAGCTCTCTGATGGCCGGTGTGGTTGTCGAACTTGGGGCGCAAAGCGGCCTGATTGTGCCCCTGATCGCGGTCCACCTGTTCGTCTTCTATTTCGGCATCATGGCTGACGTGACGCCGCCGGTGGGTTTGGCGAGTTTCGCGGCCGCCGCCGTCTCAGGTGGGGATGCGATCAAAACCGGGTTCATCGCGTTCTTCTATTCGCTTCGCACTGTGGCGCTGCCGTTTGTGTTTATCTTCAACACGGACCTGTTGTTGATCGACGTCACGTGGGTGGAAGGCATAACGGTCGCCGTTTTTGCGACAATAGCGATCCTTGTCTTTACGGCGGGAACAATGGGGTACTTCCTTACCCATAGCCGCATCTATGAAAGCATTGCCCTGATCTTTGTAGCGTTTGCGCTGTTCAGGCCAGACTACTTCATGGACCGAATTTCGCCACCGTTTACAACTGTTGAACCGGCTGCGTTTGAGGAAACCATAGGTGAAACACCGCCCGGGACCGAGGTCCGGCTGGTGGTCCAAGGCCCGGATTTCGACACGCTGGAAATGGTCGATACAACCGTTGTTGTCACTGTTGGTAACGAGGACGGTGGTTCTGCCCGGGTCGAAGCGATGGGTCTGCTGCTGGTCCCCGAAGATGGGTTGGTCAAGTTGGAAGAACCTTTGTTCGGTACACCTGTGGCCGATAATCTGGGGAACTTTGATTATTACGGTGATGAAGCGGTGCGCCTGACCTCGGTCAGCTTGCCGTCCAGCCAATCCCCGAAACAGCTGATCTATATCCCGGCGATGCTACTGTTGGGTCTGATCGCCTTCCTGCAACGCGGCCGTGCCGCCAGACAAGAGGTGCCAGCATGACAAGTTCTGTTTTATGCGCCATCGACATCAGCAACGGAGATTTGGATGCGCCTGTGCTGAAAAGAGCGGCCGCGTTAGCGGACCTTGACGGCGCGCAGCTGGATGTCGTCACCGTTCTTCCCGATTTTGGAGAAAGCTGGGTTTCTGGCTTTTTTCAGCCTGATTTTCACGACAAAGCTCTCGAAGAAGCGCAGAACAACCTGACTAAGATGTGTACAGCCACTCTGGGTGCGGATCGCAATGAAAAGATACGGCATGTGGTGGCCACGGGCACGGCGTATCAAGAGATCCTGAAAACGGCCGAAAGTGCGGGTTCGGACCTGATCGTGATTGGCGCACACAAACCAGATCTAAAGGATTATTTGCTGGGACCGAATGCGGCACGGGTTGTGCGGCATTCGACTGTTTCGGTTTACGTTGTCCGTTAGGGACAATCCTGCCAAGTAAAGTTCTTACTGATATGCGAGGCTCCTTTGGGCTTCGCATTTTTTTCTTCTGTACAAAAAAATCAGACGCGCCCGATTGGCACAACAGACGGCGACGCTTGGTCAGTAGCCCGTCATCTCCAGATACCCGCGCCCCTTATGGGTGCCTGTGACGGTCACAGGCCCTTCCCAATATTCAAATCGGGTGGCCATCCAGGCATCTGGCACAAGCGCCGACACTTCCACATCGACACCGCGGTCTGGCAAAGTCACGCGCCACTCCACCGGAACGTCTCGGCCTGCAACATGTGCTGTTTCCAGCGGTGTGAAACTGGTGGACCCATCCGACAATGCCATAGAGGATCCATCTGCGCTGATCCAGGTTGCTGAGGTGAAATCACCCCGGTCTCCGCGCAGACGAAATGCCATCAGCTTGTCCCCACCATCGAAGCTGAGCGAGAACCAATCCCACCCGCTCTGATCCTCGGCCAGGGGTTGTGAGGACCATTCCCGGTCCAACCAACCATTTCCGCTGACCGCCATGTCCCCCTCAGGCAGATGCAGCACGCCTTCGACATTGTACGATGGTTGTGAATAGTAGTGACTGGCTTGCCCATCGGATGACTTTACCGAATAGCCATTTTCCCCGTGAAACACCAATGGACCCTGGGCTTTCAGCGACAAATCATACCCAAAGTCTTTACCGCTCGCAGTGAGTGTCAGGGTATCAAAGTCGGGCCCGCTCATTTGCCACTCATCAATCCATGCTGCAAAAGGCTCTGCTGTTGCACCGGCCTGCCCAATGCCGCCACGCGACAAACGTTCCGCAAAGTAGTGGGTTTCAGGAGTGGTGATCGCGGCATGACCCATCCAGATTTGCGGGCTTTGCCAGCCTTCAGTTTCGAACGGCTTCAGGGCTGATCGGAACAGCGTCCACTGAATGCCATAGTCGCGGCCATCGTCGCCTGTCAGGTTTGCGGTCAGATACCACCATTCGATTCGAAACGCGGGATGTGGTCCATGGTCCTTGGGAAACTCGAACTGATAGCCGCGCTGGGGGATTTCGAACCCATCGGCTGACCCGCCCAGGCCAGCATAACCCTGCGCCCAGCTGGGTACGGGCAGCATGCACATGATGGCTATCAGTAAGGCTCTAACGTTCACTGGCAAAAACCCTCAGCAAATCGGCAGGTGGCAGGCGCAGCAACCGCATCGCGGGTAGGGCGGCCGCGATAAGTGCTGCCAAAAGTGTAAGGACAAACAGATAGAGCCAATCCAGCGGAAAAACATACATTGGCAAGCGCCAACCAAAGGCCTGTACGTTGATCACCGTTAACAAAACCCAGGACAGAACCAACCCAAGCGGCAAAGCCAGGCACGCCGTAAGCGCTGCGAGCGTCACACTGCGCATCAGTTCTAAACGGGCCAATTGGGATCGGTCCAACCCCAGCGCCCAGACGGGCGCGATTTGCGGCAGGCGTTGGGTCCACAAGGTCAGCAGACTGGTGAGAATGGCAAAGCCTGCCACGCCAAGGGTCAGAACGTTTAACGCCGACGTTACAACAAAGGTCTTTTCGAAAATGGCCCGTGATTGCGCTTTCATCGCCGCCTGGTGGACTACGGATTGCCGGGGCAAATCAAACTGGCGTCGCAGCTCCTGTGCCATCTCAGTCGCATCCTCGTGGGGCATGCGTATGCCAAACCGTCGGGTTTCGGCACCCGGTGCGATTTGATCCAATTGTGCCATTGAAACCATGGCTTGCCCGGTCGGGTTTCCATAGTCGGAATAGACGCCTGCGATGGTCAGAACGTGACCGGGACGAAGCTCAAGGGTATCTCCAGGCCAGAGATCGGTGCGACGTGCCAGTTGTTCATTAATCAAAACAGCATGCCCGGTCATAACGTCGTCCCAAACACCCGTTGCCGAGGCGATCAAAGGCCAATGCAGCCGATACACCGGGTCATCAACAATGCCATACAAGAACAACGGCCCCGTTTCATGTGCCAGCTCGACAGTGCGAAGTGGCAAAATCGCGTCAACGCGCGGTTGGAGCCACTCAGATATCTCCTGTCCTTGCTGGTCGTCTACGGCTGTGACGTAAAGCTCAGAGGTCAAACGCTGATCCAACCAACCGACAAAGGTCAGGCGAAAGCTTGAGACCATTGTTCCAACGCCGATATTGGCGGCGAGGGCCAAAAGCAATGCCATCAGCGCAAGCGATAGGCCGGGCAATTGCGCCCGCATGTCCGCCCAGACCCATTGCGCGACAGGTCCCTGCGCGCGTCGAGCGAACAGGGCAAGGACACCGGACAAAGACAGCGGCAATAACAAAGCGGCACCGGTGAGCAAACCTGCAAGAAGAACAAATCCTGCGATCAGACCGCCGACACTGAGATATGCGAGTGTACCGCCCGCAATCAGAATCAAACCCGCCAGCGCAGTCAAGCGACGCGCCGGGGCGTTGTCTTGCCATGCGTGCACCCCAGGGCCAACCAATATTGGCATCTGTGACAATCGCCAGAGGGCCTGACCGCTGGCAAGCAACGTTCCGGCCACTGCCATGGCAATACCTGCGGCGGCCCATTCCGGGCGCAAGGACATCTGTCCGCTGACCGAGGCGCCGTACAAACCGCGCAGTGTCGCGGCCACATCCGGCAACAGTGCGCCAGCGATAAAGAAGCCCAGAACCAGGCCCAATGCCCCGCCGATCACTGCAAGCAACGTCAGTTCAGCCAGGATCAACACCACCAAACGGCGCATCGATACGCCAAGTGCGCGCATCGTTCTGATCATGCCGCGCCGCTGAGCAAACGCCAGCCCGACGGTTCCATGGACGATGAACAAACCGACGGCAAAAGACAGCATACCAAAGGCCGATAGGTTCAAGTGAAAGCTGCCCGTCAATTGGTCCGTATCCACTTGGGATGATGGACTAAATCGTTGCAGTTCCGGCGCGATGTCTGACAAGGCAGGGACCAGCTGCGGTTGGTCCGAAAGCACGACCAAGCGCGAGATATCCCCTTGCTGGTCCAGTAATGTTTCGGCGACACCAATATCCGTCAATATAACGTCTGGCGGCAAGGCAGAGCTTTCCAGTATCGGTGGCAAGTCGCCCTGTTCGCGTAGCAGTGGTGCCAATTCCGGAGAGGCCAGAATGCGCCCCGGGGCGGTCAACATATCGGCAGGGTCGGGGGCGGCGGCACTCTGTTCAGCTTCGACAATGGCGGGCAGGGCCGGGTAAGCCACCATATCCACGCCCATCAGGTGCACACTGCGTGTACCGAGCCGATAGGGCCCTTCCAAAACAGCAGCGACCTGCCATCCGGCGCGACGAAGATCAACATAACGCGCAATAGGGATGGGCCCCGTTGGGTCTCGCAATTCGTCAAACTGCCCAAGCGCCAATTGGGCATTCGACCGCGCATAGCTTGCCCGCGCTTCGGAGTTGATGGCCTGAACGGCCGACCAAAGGCCCGTGGCCAGCGCGATACCGATCAGCAGTGTTCCAAGCTGCAGGCGATGCGCACGCCAATGAGACAGCAGGGCCTGTAGGACCGTTCGCGTCACTGAATATGCCCGCCAGACAGATGGACGCGACGGTCTAGCCGCGCAGCGATATCGTGCGAATGGGTGACCAGCAGCAACGCAGCGCCAGTGTCCGCGACCAACGCCAACATCAGGTCCAGCACATTTGCGCTTGCGGTTTCGTCCAGATTACCGGTGGGTTCATCCGCCAATAGCAACTTGGGGCGCACGGCCATGGCGCGTCCGATCGCCACCCGTTGCTGCTGACCGCCAGACAGGTTTTCGGGATGTCGATCCAGTAAATCTGCGACGCCCAACCTGTCTGCCAGATGCAGGGTCCATTCCGGGTCCTGACATTCGGCGAGACGCGCGTGGAACGTCAAGTTTTGCAGAACTGTCAAAGACGGTATCAGGTTGAATTGCTGAAACACCAGCGAAACGCTGTTGCGGCGCAGTTGCGCACGACCTGCGTCATCCAACGGCGACAAACGCGTTCCGTCCAGTGTGATCTCGCCCTGATCGAAACTGTCCAGCGCGCCTGCCAGATTCAACAAAGTACTTTTGCCGCTGCCACTTTCTCCGGTCAGTGCAAGCGTTTGGCCCTTATCCAATGTTAGCGAAACGCCTTTTAAAACAGGTCGCCCGCCCGGATAGGATTTCTGGATGTTGTCGATATTCAATAACATGGCCTGACCCGTCTTACTGCGCAGGATGTGCAACTGTTTGCGTGCCTGTCCAGTGCTGACATGTATCCGGTTCCATTCGCCGCAGGCAAACTGATGCCGGGTCGGGCTTGTACCCGGGGGCGCCAAGGGTCATTCTGCACAGGCAAACCGAAGCCGCAATTCAGGATGTAAAAACATGACGTTGCCGCACCAGATCTTTTGGGGCAGTACTTTTCTGGGTCTCTGCATCGTGGTCGAGATCCTTTTGCTGACCTGGTGCACCGTGGTCATTATGAAAATGGAAGCAAAGTGGTCCGCGCGCGGCTTGTTCATGGGCACAGCAGGTCCGATTGCCACTGCGTTAGCCTTCATTGTCGCAACGCATACAATTCAAGTTTGGCTCTGGGCCATTGTCTGGGTGCTGCTTAAGGTGTTGCCGGATTTGAATTCAGCCCTTTACTTCTCGTTGGTCACATTCACGACCCTAGGTTACGGCGACATCGTCTTGGGGGATGGCCTGCGAATCTTTGGCTCATTTGCGGCTGTGGCCGGACTTTTGGCGTTCGGATTGTCTACGGCTTATATGGTAGCGCTGATGACACGGGTGTTTCAGGAGAACTTCTTTTCCTAAAGGATTGGTGCGAACAAACGGGCCAGTGGGGCGCCGAACCGGATATGGGCTGGTTGTTGGGACAGGGACCGTGTCAGCTCGTAACTCGCTTCGAAATCAGCCAGTAGCATTTGTTCCGCATCATGAGCGGCGCGGGTATCAAAAAACAGGGCCATCGCCTCAAAGTTCAGACGGAAAGAGCGGTTGTCGAGATTGGTCGTGCCGACCGCCATCAGCGTGTCATCGACCACAAATACCTTCTGGTGCATGAAGCCATCGGTGTATCGAAATACCCGCGCGCCACAGTCCCGAACCTCGTCAAAGTAAGCGAAGGCAGCTAGCCAGGGCAGACGGTGGTCAATCACCTCAGGAACAAGAATGCGGACATCCACGCCGCGCATCGCTGCGTGTTGCAGCGCGGTCATGATGTCGATGTCCGGAACAAAATAGGGAGATGCGATCCATAGGCGCTCTTTTGCCTCGGCAATGGCGGAAAAAAACATCATCGCGCCAGTTTCAGTATCGTCCCCGGGACCGGTCGCCACCAAAAGAGCGTTCATGTCCTGCTCTGATACACTGCCTGCCCAGTCCAGATGATCGATCAAATCTTCGTCGTGGGCCCAATGCCAATCCTCCGAGAAGATGAGCTGCAGCTGTCGAACAACATGCCCGGTCATCTTCAAATGGGTATCACGCCAGTGGCCAAAATGTGGATCTTCGCCCAAGTATTCGACACCTACATTATGCCCGCCGATAAAGCCGGTTTCGCCGTCAATAATCACGGTTTTGCGGTGATTGCGGTAGTTTAGCTGAAAGCGAAAATTCGGGCCGCGCTGTTGCCGTGGATCGGCGACATCAATCCCGGCTTCCTGCATCGTTTCCAGATATTGCGTGGGCAGGCCATAGCTACCGACAGCGTCGGTCATGAACCGCACATGAACCCCACGTTTTGACGCTTCGATCAGCTTTTCCTGAAGCTTTTGCCCCAGCGCATCGTCGCGGATGATATAGAACTGAATCAGCACATAGCTTTTGGCGGCGTCAATCGCCTCAAAGATAGCATCAAATGTTGCTTGCCCATCAATCAGCAACTGCGCACCGTTGCCGCGTGAGACGGGCAGGTGAGCCAAAAACTCAAACGGGCGAGGATTGATCGACATAGACGCGGGATCGGGTTTGGAATAGTCGGCAAAAGTCTTGATGCCTTCGACAACCCGTTCACTTTCCTGTCGGGCGATCCGGTAGCCACGGAACCGATGATGGCCCAGAAACAGATACATAGGCACCGCGAAAAAGGGCGCTGACAGCAAAAACACCACCCAACCGACGGCTCCCTGCGGCGTGCGTGCAGTCTGTGCGGCACGCACGGAAAACACAACCGCCGTGACGTACAGGGCAAAAACGAAGACGGAAAAGAGTAGTGTCCACATGGGGTTGGGTGACTCCGAGGTCGTTCAGTTTGCCCTAGTGTAGATGCGTGGCCAGTCATGCGCCATATCCACGATGAGCCTATCAACTCATGGCCCGGGCCCTTTGCTAAGACAAGATCAGTTTGCAATCGCCTATACGCAAAGACGGATCGCCGTTATCGATGAACTAGAAGATATCTCGGCGCAGACGCTCGCGGGTTCCTTCGTCGATAGACGTAGGTTTTGTAGTCCGGGCTATTGACTGTCGAATAATGCCTCAACGAGTTGCCAGAAACGCCAAAATTATACATAAAATCAATTTATTGTGCGAGGTATCTGCCATGTTCAAGCGTGCCAGAGGTGATTTCATCCGCCGCGCAGGTCATACGCCTCGCAGAGGGTAGCCGATAAGACAGAGCGGCCTCACCCGGATAGTTCGCATGTCAGGGTGCCTCCTCGGCGATCAGATGATTGGTGTTACGAAATAGCACAAAACTAGTGGTTTGTTGGCAGATACTCATCACGATTGACCAGGTGACCTTTGCCGATTTGATCAGTGACATAGTCTCGGTCTTCCGCAGACAAGCGATGGTTGGATCCTCGATTTGCATGCCTGCTTTGGTATCGCGCCGATGTCGGGCTTTTGATCCCGCATCAATGCTGGAATAGCCCGCCATTTCGCGATAGCGGCGGTTGCCAGCTTGCCACCCACGTGTCATGGGGGGCGGTCACATGTCATTGACGTTTAGCGGCGGTCCTGCGGCCACGACTTATGTAAAAGTCTAGCCATCGGCGGTATTCGAAGTTCAAATCTATCTGTAGGATGCTGATCTGCGTGTATCTTAAAAATTGAAGCAGAGATGCATGTTCTACGATGCAAACACATCTCGAATTCGAAATGTCCTATTTCTGAGTGATCTTTACTGGCCAAACAAACCAGACCTTTAGGTCCCGTTGTCATCTTCGCCCAGGCTACCGTCCAGGGACATCAGGATCGCAATGGGGCGCAATGCCGGAACATGGCTAAAGACAATCAGAATGCAGACAGTCAAAGGCACGCTGAGGAACGCACCGATCAACCCCCAAACCGTCGTCCAGAAGGTTAGCGCCAGAATGACAAGGAATGTGGACATGTTCAGCGACCTCCCCAACAGGGCAGGATCCAGGAAGTTACCAATCAGGAACTGCAGCGTGCCACAACCCAGAACAATGATCAGAAACGGGCCGATGCTGTCGAATTGCACCAAAGCAATCATTGCCGGGAAAATCACCGCGATAATCGATCCGATTGACGGGATGAAGTTCAACGCAAAGGTCAGTACCGCCCAAGTCTCGGCGTATTCCAACCCCAGAACTTTGAATACCGCATAGCTGATACCAGCCGTAAACAGGCTGATGAGCGTCTTAACCCCGACATAACGCTGAAGGCTGAACGAGATCGCGTCAAGCATCGACGAGAACTCTGCGCCGGTTTGTGGACTGCCTGCGGCCAGCTGGATTTTCTTGCGAAAGGCAAGGCGTTCGGCCATCAGAAACGCAACATAGAGGCTGATCAGAAAGAACTGGTTCAGCAGGGATGTTGCGCTGCCCAGTAACAGGCGGGCCAGATAAGACATGTCGATACTGACCAGATTGTCACGGATGAAGGTGGTGATATCGTTGCCCACCAAGCCGGTAATCCGATCAACCGCGCTGTCAAATTGTGTTTCATAGGTGCCGATTGAGCGCGCAAACTGCGTGGCCTGACTGCCCAGAATGTACATTATCATAAACAAACCGGCTAATACCACGGTTACGCCAGCGATGTTTGCCAACCAGACAGGCGCACGCGTAACGGCGATAACACGGTCGCTGAGTGCGATGATCAGAACATTTACTAACAATGCCATGGTCAACGGGATCAGGAAGGCAGCCCCTGCATATAGTCCCAACACCAAAAGGCTGGCGACAATGCAGGTGTCGCGAACGACCGACAACTTAAGTCTTGGGCGATCCGGTGTGTCTTGCTGATCCGAGGTCATCCAGATCCCTGAAATGCGCGCGGCGATGCGCTGGAAAAAATGGCGTAGATATCCTGATCCTGCACAAGCGATTGAGTTTATGCAATGCAGTCAGATATTTGTCGGATCGATTATTGCCGTGTGTCGCGTTTGACGGGTTCTGTGTTTTTCGGTGTCGCGATAGGGTCAAAGTATGACCGGACATGTGATTCCCTCGGTTGGTCTTCCCGTGCAGGCGTTGTGGATGGCCATTCGCCGCTTTAACGACAAGAACGGGTTCGTCATGAGCAGCCATGTCGCCATGTCGCTGATGATGGCGCTGTTTCCCTTTGTTCTGTTTACGGTGGCTTTGGCTGGCACACTGTCGCAGGGATATGCGACAGATGAATTGATCGATCTGATTTTTGGCGCATGGCCCAAGGATGTTGCCGACCCGATCGTTTCCGAATTGCGCGCGGTTCTGGCCGGATCAGGGTCGGGCGTCATCACGCTCGGGGGTTTGCTGGCAGTCTATTTTGCATCAAATGGTGTGGCCGCTGTGCGGGCCGCGATAAACCAAGCCTATCACGACTATGATCACTGGCCGTTCTGGAAAACGCGGCTGCTATGCTTCGTGTTGGTCATTTTAGGCGGCGCAGCGATTCTGGCCATCGCAGCGTTCGAAGTCGTCTTGCCGGTCTACACTCAGCTGGTTTCAGACAGAACGGCGGTGAATGTATCCGATTGGCTTTCGGTGGACAGGTTGCGATGGACGTTTACCGTGGCCGTTCCTGTGGGAACCGTTCTCTTGGCTCATTTGATCCTGCCGGCGCGCCGACATCGGTTGTCTCAGATCTTTCCGGGCGTCCTTCTGACACTGATCTTGTGGGCGATCGGAGGATGGGTGTTTTCTATCTATATCGCTCAATTCGCCACTTACAGCGCTACCTATGCCGGGCTGGCGGGCGCCATGGCGGCTTTGATCTTTCTTTACCTTTGTGCAGCAATGCTGATCCTTGGGGCGGAATACAACGGTGCCCTGATTGCATTGCGCACCAAAGCCAAAGACGATGCCTCATGAGGTTGGCGGTATGGCTCTGACGTTACGCAATGCGGGGCCGCCGAACAGGCGTTCCTCAAGGTTGCCATGATGGATCCGCAACGGGCCGAAGCCTGACCTATGCTGGTCCAGTTGGCGCAGATCGACCGGGGCCCGGATGCTGCCTGAGATGTATTGAACTAAGCATTGGTTCGGATGCCACTAGATCCAAGCTTGCTGCAATTGTCGACACAACTTGCCCGCTGACATGGCACCATCGTGCCAGTATTAAGCCATTTTCCCGGCGGATTTGGTGACTACGCTTCTGAGCAGAATAATGCTCTGAATGTGTTTAAAGGTGACCAATGTCGGACAAAACGACGAAGCAGAAGGTTTCGCTTGATCAGCGAATTGCCGAGCTGCGCGACAGAAAGCCCGTTGATCTGAACCACGGGGAGGCACTGCTGTTGCAGGGAATCGCCACAGCATCTTGGCGCGAGCCGCGTCTCGCAAAGGATCATTTCGCGCTCGAGGATTGATCTCAGCCACGGAACCCGGTTGCGACAACAAACTTTTCAGAACTGTCCGAACGAGATGCAGGTGGTTTTACATTGGCCACTTTGTCGAACTTCTGTTTCAACAGTTTTTGCAGGTCACCTTCGGCGCCCCCAGCCAGAACTTTGGCAACAAAGGTTCCGCCTTCTTCCAGAACATCGAATGAGAAATAGGCCGCCGTTTCGCACAGGGCCATGATCCGCAAGTGGTCCGTTTGCTTGTGTCCCGATGACGAGGCCGCCATGTCAGACATCACGACATCGGCCTTGCCGCCCATCCACTCTTTGACCTTTTGATCAGCGTCGTCTTCCATGAAATCCAACACATGAATTTCGGCCCCTGCGATCGGTTCAACCTCTTGTATATCGATGCCCAGAACAGTGCCGATTTTCTTGCCGGATTTCTCACCCAGCGCGTTGACGCGTTTGACGGCGACCTGACACCAGCCACCCGGAGCGCAGCCCAGATCAACTACCCGTGCGCCCGGTACAAGAAAGCGGAATTTTTCGTCCAGTTCCAGTATCTTGAACGCAGCACGCCCCCGGTAGCCTTCGGTCTGCGCCCGTTTGACGTAGGGATCATTCAGCTGCCGCTGCAGCCAGCGGGTCGAGCTGAGTTTGCGCCCGCGTGCCGTTTTCACTTGAACCTTCAGGTCGCGTTGTCCGCGACCCGAGGTGTTTTTACCAGTTGGTGTCTTCGCCATTAAAACGGTCCGTCTTCCAATACGCCGTCCGCGCTCATCTGAGCATAAAGCAGGCCCTCGCGCAGCCCCCGGTCCGCCACGGAGAGGCGGTCGGTGGGCCAGCAACGCAGCAATGCCTGCAAAATGGCCGAGCCGGACATGATCAGGGCCTGCCTATCATCACCGATACGGGGATCGCGGCGGCGCCCATGAGGGCCGAGTTCTAGATAACCACGTATGACTTTGTCAATCTGATCGCTGGTCATACGCAACCCGTCCACTTTGGTCCGGTCATAACGCTTGAGGCCAAGATGCGAGGCCGCGACTGTGGTCACCGTGCCGCTGGTGCCGACAATCTGAAACCCTTCGCGGGTCTGTTCGTCTTTATATGGGGCAAAATCGGCCAGGTTTTCTTCAAAGAACCAGCTCATCAAAGCAAACCGGGCCGAGTCATCCTCGACATCATTGAACTGATCCCGCAGTGTCGCAACGCCAAGGGGCACACTGATCCAGTCCACCACTTTGGCGGCGGGAAAGGGGCTATCTGCGGTGTGGAACCCGTTGTGCAATCGCATGATCGCCGCCGGACGGTCCCGGCGCGCAATTGACGAGATATCGATCCAAACAAGTTCCGTCGATCCGCCACCAATGTCCACAACTAGCAATTGCTCGGTCTTGGTTGAAACCAACGGGGCGCATGAAATGACGGCCAAACGGGCTTCTTCTTCGGGCTGAATGATCTCAAGCGTCAGACCGGTTTCACGTTTCACCTGGCGGATGAAATCACGTGAATTTTTTGCCCGCCGGCACGCCTCGGTCGCGACCAGACGCATCCGTTTGACTTTATTGCGTTTCAGCTTTTGCTGGCAAATCCGCAGGGCTTGTACGGTGCGCGCCATCGACGCCCGTGACAGCCGCCCGGTGCGTTCCAATCCGGCACCCAACTGCACGGACTTGGAGAAGCTGTCTACCACATGGAACCCGCTTGCCTTGGGCTGGGCTATCAACATGCGGCAGCTATTTGTCCCCAAATCCAGCGCCGCATACAAAGCATCTGGATCGGGTCTATCCGGCGCGGGGCTTTCAACCGCTTTCGGGAACGCGCCCGCACCTTTGGGACGCTTGGGCGCCATCGTCACGCCCTCCGATTTTCAAGTTACCCCGACCCTAGGCGGCGCTTCGCCGACGTGCAAGCGATTTCAATTTTGAATTTAACGCAACTGTCACATGCGGTTCATACTGAGATGCGACCTGATTGGTCGAAACCCATTGCGGGATTCTCTACCAGCTTACAGCCAGATACGGAGTCTGCCATGAATGATGAGCGCCCTCTTTCCTTTGATGAATTTGACGAAGTCGTAAATCCACGACCAGAAGAATGCGAATTTGACCGTGTTGTCGAACGCGCCTTGTCGCGTCGCGGATTTTTGGGTGGTGTTCTGGCCATGGGCAGTTTCACGGCTGTTGGTGGATCGATTCTGCCCTCAGGTGCAAGCGCTGCATCGGACCGGTTCTCATTCGAGGCAATTCCGATCTCTACAGCGGACGAAGTGATTGTACCGCCGGGGTACAAAGCCGAAGTCATGGTACGGTGGGGGGATCCGCTGTGGTCTGATGCACCTGAATTCGACCATGCGACCCGTGGCACCGCAGCCAGCCAGGAAAGGGCGTTTGGGGACAACACTGACGGCCAGGACGTGTTCTTTCACGACGGTCATACCCTACTGGTCGTCAACAACGAATATACCAATCGCGATATTCTTTGGGGCAACAACCCCGATGCCAAGGCAGCATCTGACGATGATGTCGCCAAGGGCATGATGGCCCATGGTGTAACCGTCGTCGAAATCGCCAATACCGACGGTAAGTGGGGTATCGTAAAAGACAGCCCTTATAACCGCCGCGTTACACCCCAGACCGTTATGACCCTGACAGGGCCTGCAGCAGGCGATGACCTGATGAAAACGGCTGCGGATCCAAGCGGCACTACATGCAAAGGCACCTGGAATAATTGCGGTAACGGCAAGACGCCGTGGGGCACCTATCTGGCCTGTGAAGAGAACTTTAACGGTTACTTTTCCGCAGCTGACGAAAACCACGAAGTCGAAGACCATCTCAAGCGCTATGGCGTGTCCTCGAAAGACTGGGGATATGGCTGGGCCAAGATTGACGAACGGTTCGACGTGTCCAAACATCCGAATGAACCGCATCGTGCAGGCTATGTTGTCGAGATCGACCCATCTGACCCGACGTCGACACCTCGTAAGCTGACAGCTTTGGGCCGTTTCAAACACGAAAACGCAGAAACTGTCGTCAACAACGATGGTCGCGTTGTTGTGTATATGGGCGATGATGAGCGGGGCGAGTTCCTGTATCGCTTCGTGTCTGACGGCGTTTATGCGCCTGGCGTCGATACCAACCCGCTGTTGGAAAACGGCACCCTTTCCGTCGCGAAATTCAACGACGATGGCACGGGTGAGTGGTTGGACCTGACCCCCGAAACGACTGGCCTTGCCTCGGCGGCCGAAGTCAGCGTGCATACACGTCAGGGTGCCTCGGCCGTCGGTGCGACCACGATGGACCGGCCCGAATGGGTTGCGGCAAATCCAAACGCACCCGAGGTCTATTGCTGTCTCACCAACAACAAGAACCGGGGCGTAAAGCCGAATGCAGGCGGCGATGAAACACCCGCAGGGGGGCCGAACCCGCGTGAGGCAAATAACTATGGCCAGATCGTGCGGTGGCGTCCCGATGGGGGCGATCATACTGCAGCCGGCTTTGGCTGGGATCTGTACGTGCTTGCTGGCAACCCAACTGTCCATCAAGACGCCTATGGCGGGTCGGACAACGTGAATGCTGACAACATGTTCAACTCACCCGATGGTCTGAAATTCGACAACCATGGCCTGCTATGGATCCAGACGGACGGTACGTACTCCAACGAAGGCAACTTTGAAGGGCAGGGCAATAACCAGATGCTGGCGGGTGATCCGGTCACCGGTGAAATCCGCCGTTTCCTTGTGGGACCTAACGAGTGTGAGGTTACTGGCCTAAGCTGGTCCCCGGATCGTCGCACCATGTTTGTTGGCATTCAGCATCCGGGCGAGGACGGCAACAGCCACTGGCCAGAAGGGGGTGATGCAGTGCCACGCTCGGCCATCATTGCGGTCACGCGCGATGACGGTGGCTTGCTCGGTTAAGCCCTCTTAAGCCTGAAAATGACCCTGAACGGTGGACGCCGCTCGGGGTTTTCTTTGTTTATGTGCCGATTTCATAGTGACGTTGAGAATTTTGATATGCGTGTTCTGTAAGGAATTGGCTAAAAGCCCCATATCCGGTCGTGGGCAAAAAACGTCGCTGGATAAGCGTCGTGTGTCGAAATTCGACCGACCCGCGCCCACATAGAAGTTTAGAACCAGCCCATCTGGTTAGGAGGAATCACGGCGATGCCTGACGTCACTATCGTATACTGGCGCGACATTCCCGCTCAGGTCATCGTTGGCAAAGGCCGACGTGGGGCCAAGCGGCAGCTGGAGGAACGGTTCGAGCAAGCCATCGACCGGGCTGCAATGAAGGTGAACGCCAAGGACAGTGATGCCTATCTGGCTGAGTGGCGCAAGGCGGCCCCCTTCGCAGTCGAAGGCGAGCCAGCCGAGATTGCCGAGGCAGAAGCCGTGCGTCTGGAAACGGAATACGATCAGGATCGCATCAAGACCCTGATTGCCAATGACGGTTGGGCATGAACCCAAAATCTTTATGGGAGGCCGCGATGGCTTTGCTGAACTTCAAGAAACGTGATGCGGCTGAAAAGGCCCCGGTAAACCCGACCGTCGAAGCCTTTTTGCAGGGTTATTCGATTGAGGTGATGCCGCGCACCGCCGAAAAGGTCGAAGATTTCCGCGCGTTGCTGCCCGAAGGTACACGCGTTTACATCGCCCATATCGAAGGCACGCCCATCGAGGATATGGTCAAGACCGCCAAGCGGATCGCTGACGAAGGCTATCCGGTCATGCCGCACTTTCCGGCGCGGATTATCAAAGATGCGGCGACGCTGGAAAACTGGATCTCGATGTATCAGGGCGAGGCGGGCGTAGATCAGGCATTGCTGCTGGCCGGTGGTGTTACCAACCCACACGGCGATTTCGACAGCTCGATGCAGTTGTTGGAAAGCGGTCTGTTCGACAAGGCGGGCTTTAAGCGCTTGCACGTCGCGGGTCATCCAGAAGGCAACAAGGATATCGACCCAGATGGCTCGACCAAGAATGTCGACGACGCGCTGCGCTGGAAGCAGAAATTCAGCGAGACCACGGATGCCGAAATGGCGCTGGCAACGCAGTTTGCGTTTGAAGCCAAACCGATCATCGAATGGGCCGACAGTCTGAAAGAAGCTGGTATCGATATTCCAGTCCATATCGGTATCGCCGGTCCGGCCAAGCTGCAGACGCTGATCAAGTTCGCCATCGCCTGCGGTGTTGGCCCGTCGCTGAAGGTCCTGCAAAAGCGTGCGATGGATGTGTCCAAGCTGCTGCTGCCCTATGAGCCGACCGATGTGATCACCGAGCTGGCCAACCACAAAGCGGCCAACCCAGATTTCAACATCACCAATGTACACTTCTTCCCGCTTGGCGGCATCAAGACCAACGCCAACTGGGCCATCAATAACGGCGGCGCTTCGGCAAAGCCTGCAAACTCCTAAGGAACGGACATGACGCGTACAGTCGTAGAATCAAAAACAAAAACTGCCGTTCTGGGCTTTGATGAGCCGTTTTGTGTGATCGGTGAGCGGATCAATCCGACCGGTCGCAAGAAGCTGGCAGCTGAGCTGGAAGCAGGCGATTTCTCGACTGTCGAGAAGGATGCATTGGCCCAGGTTGCGGCGGGCGCGACGGTTCTGGATATCAACGCGGGCGTTGTCTACAACTCGAACCCCAATCCAAACGAGACCGAGCCGCCACTGATGCGCAAGATCGTTGAACTGGTGCAGGGGCTGGTCGACGTTCCGCTTTGCGTCGATTCCTCGGTTCCCGGTGCGTTGGAAGCCGGGCTTGAGGCGGCCGAAGGTCGCCCTCTGCTGAATTCGGTCACTGGCGAGGAAGATCGTCTGGAATTGGTTCTGCCGCTGGTCAAGAAGTATAACGTGCCAGTCGTTGCGATCTCGAACGACGATACGGGTATTTCAGAAGATCCAAATGTACGGTTCGAAGTGGCCAAAAAGATCGTCGAGCGCGCTGCCGACTTCGGTATCCCTGCGCATGACATCGTCGTTGACCCGTTGGTGATGCCCATTGGTGCGATGGCAACCGCTGGCCAGCAGGTGTTTGCTCTGGTCCGTCGCTTGCGCGAGGAACTTGGTGTAAACACCACTTGCGGCGCTTCTAACGTCTCGTTCGGCCTGCCGAACCGCCACGGTATCAACAACGCCTTCCTTCCGATGGCTATGGGCGCAGGCATGACTTCGGCGATCATGAACCCGGTGGCGCTGCCGGTTGGTCCCAAGAAACTGGCAGAGAAAAAGGCCGAGGTTGAAGCCAAAGGCATTATCTTGCCCGCCGATATGGATGATGAAACTTTCTGCCAGCTGTTCGGTCTGGGTTCGACCCTGCCGCGTGCCGGGAAAGAGATGGAGGCAATTCGGGCCGCCAATCTGTTGACCAACAACGACCCGCATGGTGGGGCGTGGATCAAGTTCAACAAAGCCCCCAGCGAAGCCGGGGCTGAAGGGGCCGGAGGTGGTCGTCGTGGCGGTGGCCGCCGTCGTCGCGCCTGATTTACTTGAAATCGTCAAGCGAGGCCGGGCCATAAGCCTGGCCTTTTTCGTTTGACTCTGATCAATGCCAGGATCCCCGATTTGGGCAAAATGGCCTGACCCAGCACACAACGATCAGGCATTATCATGGCAAGACATCACCCTCCGAAACTGTCGGACGCTGACCTGTCGCAACGGTTGGCAAAGCACGACTATTACGATCAGCTTGCGGATCTGCAGGCGCAGCTTGCGCGTATTCAACAGGCCTTTTTGTTTCATGATTTAAAGGGGGTGATCGTATTCGAAGGGTGGGATGCCGCAGGCAAGGGCGGTACAATCCGTCGGATCAGTCAGGCTTTGGACCCGCGCAGCTTCAAGGTTTGGCCTATCGGGGCGCCTAGGAACTACTACCTCAATCGACACTACCTGCTACGCTTCTGGGAACGGCTGCCGCCCAGTGGGGCAATCTCGGCCTTTGATCGCAGCTGGTATGGGCGGGTGTTGGTCGAACGGATCGAAAACCTTACACCAGAAAATCGATGGCGCGCCGCGTATCAAGAAATCAACGATTTCGAACGCATGCTGGTGGATGACGGGACACGGATCGTGAAGCTGTACTTTCACATTTCCCCCGAAGAACAGATGAAACGCTTTACCGAGCGTCTGACCAATCCGCTGAAACGTTGGAAACTGACCTATGAGGATTTTCGCAACCGCGAAAAATGGGAGGCGGCTGAGGTTGCTGTAGATGAGATGCTAGCCCGTACGTCGACAGGTATAGCGCCGTGGCATGTTATTCCCGCAAACAACAAAAAATATGGGCGTATCAACGCGATGAGCGCGGTTGTTAAGGCGTTCTCGAAGGATGTGGACCTTAATCCTCGGCATTTGGATACGCGCACGTTGGACGCGGCCTGCGAGGCATTGGACCTGGATCAGTCCCTGATCAACAGTCTGCGTGCGCGGACGGAATGACGATTTTGCGCCGCGGCCTAGATGATCCGGCTTGAACCTTGGCTGGCGGCGATGATATCCAAACCAGAGCGGCGGGTATGATGTAATGGTAGCCTGTCAGCTTCCCAAGCTGAACGCGCGGGTTCGATTCCCGCTACCCGCTCCAACTCTGACCTTCACATCACGACGCACGGCGGGCTTGATACAAGTTGATCACGGCTGGAAGGCCGGTTTCGTCTGTTAACATAGGTCTGAACTCTTCAGAAACAGCCTGCTGAATTACAGAAACATCTTCTTTTGACCCGTCGAAATGAGAGATGACCCGCGCTGCCGGGCCGACGCGGGTGCATAAGGTCGCGGTTTTCTCGATCGTATCAAGAAAATTCAGCCCGATTGGGATTGCGTGCGCCCGGACGTCTTTCAATCCGGCTTCCGTCATCATACCGGCCACATGGTCAAGATCATGAAAAGCAAGCGGGCCGGGCGCGTAACGGTCAACCTTGGGCGGATGTCCCAATCGATTGGTGGCGGCGATATGCGGTATCCGAAACCACGGATTGTCCGCCAAGGGGCCCCAGGCGGCAAACGTCATTTGACCGTTCGGTGCCAGCGCTCGCGCAATGTTTTTGAACGCGGCAATGGAATCATCAAAAAACATCACCCCGAATCGAGAGATTGCCGCATCCCGGCCTGTTTCTGGAAACTGGGTGACCTGCGCATCGGCCCGTTGAAAATCAACGTTGCCCAGTCCGCTTTCTTTGGCTCGTTGCGCGGCCCGGTCCAGAAACGGTTGTGAGATATCGGCCCCGAGTATGTGCCCGTCAGCGCCAACTTGCCTCGCCGCAGCCAAGCTGCTGACGCCAGTTCCACAGCCGATATCCAGAACGCGCATGCCTTTGTTCAGATCGGCGTATTTCAGGATCAAATCAATGACCGGGGCCATCATATGATCAAGCTGGTCCTCATAGGTCAGCCATTTGGCGCCAGAAGGTGAGTTGCTCCAATATTCTGCCTGGTCCTCATTCGCGATCTGCATGCCGTCCTCCTGTGGATAGCAGGACTATGCTTTGCGCCGCCTCCTGCGGCCAGCTTTTTCAGGATCGCCGCCTGTGTTGAATGAAGGCGATGGCAGGGTAACAATCTGACCCAGTTCGGGGAATGGATCTGTCTTGTGCGGGATCGCATTTGCAGCGACGAAATGGTCCTGAAATTTGGGTTCGATGGCGGTTTCGACCTTTGTAATCTGGCGCACGACCTGCTCGATTTCCGACCGGGCTGCGATGTTACACAGCGCAATCCGTGCCCCGGTTCCGGCGGCATTGCCCGCGCTGGAGACTTTGTCCAACGGTGCGTCCGGGATCATCCCCAGAACCATGGCGTGTTTGGTCGAAATATGCGCCCCAAACGCGCCCGCCAGAACGACACGGTCAACCTTGTCGACCTTCATTTCGTCCATCAATAGGCGCGCACCAGCATAGAGCGCCGATTTCGCCAGTTGAATGGCCCGAATGTCACCTTGCGTGACGGTGATCCGCGGGCCACCTTCGGCGCTGGCGTCATGGATCAGATAGGAATGCGTGCGCCCTTCTGGGACGGCGCGTGTGGTGCCGGTTTGCTCGGCTGAACCGATCAAGCCACTTTCATCCAGCAGACCTGCGATGCGCATTTCGGCGACCGCCTCGATGATGCCGGACCCACAGATGCCGGTGATGCCGGTGGTCGCGATATCCTGATCAAACCCGTCTTCATCTGACCATTTCTCGGATCCGATGACCTGAAAGCGGGGTTCCTTGGTCACTGGGTCGATCTCAATGCGCTCGATTGCGCCAGGCGCTGCTCGCTGGCCCGAGCTGATCTGAGCGCCCTCAAACGCGGGTCCTGTGGGCGAAGAACAGGCCAATACGCGGGTGGTGTTGCCCAATAGGATTTCGGCGTTTGTGCCGACGTCAACGATCAGCACCAGATCCTCGGACTTGCCGGGTTCTTCCGACAGGGCAACGGCGGCACAATCGGCCCCGACATGGCCAGCGATGCAGGGCAAGATGTACACTTGCGCGCGCGGATTCATGTTGGTCAGGTCAATCTCGTGCGCTGGCAGCGAGAGGCTCTCGGACGTAGCCAGCGCAAACGGAGCTTGGCCCAGTTCCACAGGATCCAACCCCAGCAGCAAGTGGTGCATGACCGGGTTGCAGACAAACACCGTTTCCACAATCAGCTTTGCGTCGATCTCGGCGTCTGCAGCAATAGACGTGGTCAGATCATTGATCGCCTCGCGCACTGCTTTGGTCATTTCCTGATCGCCGCCGGGGTTCATCATGGCATATGAAACTCGGCTCATGAGGTCTTCGCCAAAGCGGATCTGAGGGTTCATCAGGCCAGAGGATGCTTTGACCTGGCCGGTTTCCAGATCGGTCAGGTGGGCGGCGATGGTGGTTGAGCCGAGGTCAATCGCCAACCCATACAGGCCACCTTCGTGCAGTCCCGGCCAGATTTCCACGATTCGGCCGGCATTGTCCTTGTGACCTTTGTGAACCGCGACCGTAACCTCCCATTTGCCTTTGCGCAGCGTGGGTTGCAGCTTGGACATAAGGGACAGATCGGCGGTGACGTCACCAATCATCCATTGCTGCTGCAAGGCCCGTTCCAAACGCTCAAGGTCACCTGTCGGAGAATGCATGTCCGGCTCTTCAACCACGACAAAATAAAGTCGGGTCGCCGGATCCATGGTGATTGCCCGCGCTGTCGCCGCTTTGCGGACGACCTGTCGATGCACCTGACTTTCAGGCGGCACATCGATTACAATATCGCCCTGAACAGTGGCTTGGCATCCCAAGCGGCGACCAGGTTTCAGGCCGCGTTTGTCGTCATAGCGCTGTTCGACCGCATTCCATTCGCTCAACGCGCCGTCTGATACGGTGACTCCGTGCTTGGGAAACTCACCGTAGCTGGGCGTGATCTGGCACTTTGAACAAATCCCGCGTCCGCCGCAAACCGAATCCAGATCGACCCCCAACTGGCGGGCGGCGGTCAGAATCGGTGTGCCTGCGGGAAAATGCCCGCGTTTGCCTGACGGGGTAAAAACAACAAGGGGGTCGGTGGTCATGAACGGCCTGCCTTTTGTATTCGCAAGTATCCCGCGCAACATATGGGTTTGCGGGCAAAGGGAAAGGGCATTCAGCGGCACGTTTTGCACATGTTGCGTCGTTTTGGGGCGCGGCATTGGCCCGCATGGAACAACAACTTGTTGCAGGGGGCTTTTCCTTGGGTCAAATCCATGTAATAGGGTCACCGCCAAACGGGCTTTTGCATGGAGTTAGATGATGCAGATTCGTGAGGCACTCACCTTTGACGACGTTCTCTTGGTGCCGGGCGCATCTTCCGTGCTGCCGGCAACGGCTGACACGGCGACGCGTGTAACGCGCGAGATCACCATGAATATCCCGCTGCTCAGCTCGGCGATGGATACGGTGACCGAGGCGCGGATGGCCATTGCAATGGCACAGGCGGGCGGAATTGGCGTTGTCCACAAGAACCTGACCATCGAAGAACAGGCGCGCGAGATACGACGTGTGAAACGGTTTGAATCCGGCATCGTCTACAATCCGGTCACGTTGCGTGTGGATCAAACGCTGGCCGACGCGCAGGCTTTGGTTGAGCGTTACAATTTCACCGGGTTTCCGGTGGTCGAGGAAAACGGCCGGGTGGTCGGCATCCTGACCAACCGGGACATGCGGTTCGCATCGTCTGACAATACGCCAGTCAAGGCGATGATGACCTCGGACAATCTGGCCATGTTGCAGGAACCCGCGGATCTGGAAGAGGCCAAAAGCCTGATGCGCGCACGCCGGATCGAAAAGCTGCTGGTCGTTGATGGTGAAGGCAAACTGACCGGTCTGCTGACCCTGAAGGATACCGAGCAAGCCGTTCTGAACCCGACAGCCTGCAAAGACCGCTTGGGCCGTTTACGCGTCGCGGCGGCGACCTCGGTCGGGGATGCAGGATTTGAACGGTCCGAGCAGCTGGTGGATTCGGGTGTCGATATTATTGTAGTGGACACCGCACATGGTCACTCTCAAGGCGTTCTGGACGCTGTCACGCGGGTCAAAACCCTATCAAACGAAGTGCAGATCATCGCGGGCAACGTCGCAACCGGAGAAGCCACCCGGGCGCTGATTGATGCGGGCGCAGACGCGATCAAGGTGGGCATCGGACCGGGGTCGATTTGCACAACGCGCATGGTGGCAGGGGTCGGAGTGCCTCAGCTGACGGCGATCATGGATTGCGCTTCGGCCGCGCAGGATGTGCCAGTGATCGCCGATGGCGGCATCAAGTTTTCCGGAGATTTCGCCAAGGCGATTGCGGCAGGTGCGTCTTGTGCCATGGTCGGATCAATGATCGCGGGCACCGACGAAAGCCCGGGCGAGGTCATCTTGTATCAGGGGCGGTCGTTCAAATCTTATCGCGGCATGGGTAGCCTGGGTGCAATGGCGCGCGGTTCGGCGGATCGCTATTTCCAAAAGGATGCGGCCAACGACAAGCTGGTTCCCGAGGGGATCGAAGGGCAGGTGCCTTACAAAGGGTCGGCCAGTGCAGTTGTACATCAGTTGGTTGGCGGGTTGCGTGCAGCCATGGGGTACACTGGCTGCGCGACGGTTGATGAGATGCGTCGCAACTGCAACTTCGTCAAGATTACAGGTGCGGGCTTGAAAGAAAGCCACGTACACGACGTGCAGATCACCCGTGAAAGCCCGAACTACCGGGTGATGTGATCCATTGGAGTCCATCTCACGGCGCCCTCAATAGGGCGCCGTTTTGCGTTCGAATTTGTCATTTTGTATGCCTCTGATCGCTAAGGATAACTGACATGACCCCTGCAGCCCGTGTTCAAGCCTCAATCGAAATCCTGGATGACATTCTGGCCGGGATGCCGGTTGAAAAGGCGTTGACGGGTTGGGCCCGGCGCAGTCGCTTTGCCGGGTCGAAAGACCGCGCGGCAGTTCGCGATTATGTCTTTGATGCGGTGCGTTGCAAGCGGTCCTTTGCTGCACTTGGCGGGGCGAACACGGGGCGCGGCCTGATGATCGGCGCAGTTCGTGCCGAGCAGGGGAATTTGGAGGCGTTGTTTTCCGGAGATCGACACGCACCGTCCCCAGTTCTTGAGGCTGAAACAACCAGAGATTTCACCTCGGACTCGGAACGTTTCGACATTCCCGAGTGGTTATGGCCCCGGTTCTCGGCATCGCTGGGCGGGGAAGCAATTCCAGTGGCGCAATCACTGCAAACCCGCGCAGCGGTTCATCTGCGCGTGAACCTTTTGAAGGGCGACGTGGCCACGGCACTGTTGGCGCTGGAAGATGACAATATCAAAGCGCTTCCTCATCCCGCCTGCGATACTGCGTTGGAGGTGACAGAAGGCGCGCGAAAAATCTCGCAAAGCCGCGCCTATGCCAATGGTCTGGTGGAACTGCAAGATGCAGCCAGTCAGGCGGTTGTGGCAGCCCTGGATCTAAAGCCCGGGATGCGTGTTCTTGACTATTGTGCAGGAGGCGGTGGCAAAGCGCTGGCGTTGGCCGCGCACAAAGGGCTCGAGGTGTTTGCCCATGACGTGAATGCCGGACGGATGCGCGACCTGCCGGTCCGGGCCGCGCGGGCCGGTGCAAAAATCACAATGCTGACCACTGACGAGATTGCCGGTGTGGCCCCGTTTGATGTTGTCCTAGCTGATGTCCCGTGTTCGGGCAGCGGTTCATGGCGACGTGCGCCTGCAGGTAAATGGGCACTAGCAGACGAGCGTTTGCAGGACCTGACGGCAATTCAGACAAGGATTTTGACGCAGATCATGAGTTTGGTTGGGGAGCACGGGACATTAGCATATGCGACCTGCTCAATGCTGAACGATGAAAACGGTACAGTCGTGGATCGTTTTCTTGAACGTAATCCGAAGTGGCGGGAAAGCTTTCGAAGATCGTGGCTGGTTACACACGGCACTGATGGTTTCTTCACAGCGCACTTGACGCGGTAACCATCTGGCGATTAGCAACCACAGGTAGAGTATTTCTTTCTAGTGTCCTTTAAGCGGGTGTTAACGTTTTTTGGATCGTTTTAACCCATAGTCCTTACCCCGAGCCATTAATGTCCGACACAGCAGATTTCTTTCCTAATCCATCCATCTCAAGATTTCCCCCAGTTTCGCGACTTGGACCACTTATTCTTCTGGCTGTTTTTCTGAGTGTTATCCCTGCAACCGGGATTTTGTCGCAGGATTGGAGCAGCGGGTTGCTTGTTGCCAGTTTGTCATTGCTGGTGGTGGCCGCTGGCGTTGTCATTCAGGTGCTGCTGGCCAATCGATCCGCGCGCCAGGCCACGGCAATCATGGCGGCTTTTGCCGAACAGGACCTGTTTCCGTGCCTGATCGCAAATTCGCATGGCGAAATTCTAGTAGCCAATTCTCAGGCCGTCAGTCGGCTTCATGCGGATACGAGATTGAACTTGGCCCAGTGCCTGAGATCTGTTTTTGGCAATCCACCGGCGATTTTGTTGCGGCTGCAATCTCAAGCCCTGTTAAAGGGGCGGGCAGGCGAAGATATCCTAACACATGGGGATACGATACCGGTGTCCGTTTTCCGGTTGGCCGAGGGTGTTTTCTGTTGGCGTTTCCAGTTGGATGAGCAAGCGAGCTGGCAAGATCTAACGCTGCCGGTTCTGTCCAAAGGTCGAAATGGGTTGGTGCTGGGTTTGAACGGTGCGGCTGAACGCCTGTTGGGGTCCAGACCGGGTTCCATTGAAGAGATTTTCCCGGACGGAACGCCAACAATTGGTGATATCAGCCAGGTACAAACGCGCGACGGCGCCGTCCCTGTCGTGGCGTCGCAACTCTCCCGATCCGGGTTCGGGCAAAACCTGGCGCTGTCACCTCTGAATGAGACTGCAAACACACAAGGCGGAACCGGTTTTGCGGACCTCCCGGTTGCGATCATGTGTCTTGCGCCGGATGGCACGATACTCGAGGCCAACCGACTGGCCAACAAACTGTTGGGCGACACGCGCCTGAGGGACACGAACATCAGTCAGATTATGCACGGCCTGGGCCATCCGGTTCTGGAATGGCTGCAGCGGACGGCAAATGAGGAAGACACTCAGCGATCTGAGTTTTTGCGGCTTAGCCGGGATGACAAGGAAGTCTTTGTTCAGGTCACCTTGAACCGCATCATTGATGACGGAAAGGTTTGTCTGATTGCGGTTTTAAATGACGCAACCGAGCTCAAAACACTAGAAGCTCAATTTGTTCAAGGCCAAAAAATGCAGGCCGTCGGGCAGCTGGCGGGCGGTGTGGCGCATGACTTCAACAACTTGTTGACGGCCATTTCCGGGCATTGCGATTTACTTTTACTGCGACATGATCAGAACGATTCTGATTACGGTGACTTGGTGCAAATCAACCAAAACGCCAATCGAGCCGCTGCGCTAGTCAGTCAGCTTTTGGCTTTTTCCCGCAAGCAGACCCTCAGACCCGAGGTGCTGGATCTAAGGGATACGATCTCGGACCTGATTCACCTTTTGAACCGTCTGGTTGGTGAAAAAGTCCAACTGACACTCAGCCACGACCCGGTGTTGAAATCCGTCAGGGCAGACAAACGCCAACTAGAACAAGTGCTGATGAACCTTGTCGTCAATGCGCGTGACGCGATGCCCGATGGAGGAGAGATTCGAATTGAAACCGAGGTTCTAAATCTGACACGGCCAATCAGGCGCGACCGTGCGACAGTGCAGCCCGGGGAATATGTGACCGTCAAGGTGATCGATCAAGGAATTGGGATTCCCACGGATAAGCTGCAAAAGGTGTTTGAGCCGTTTTATACGACCAAGCGCACAGGCGAGGGCACCGGATTAGGGTTGTCGACTGCCTACGGCATCGTAAAGCAAACAGGCGGCTTCATCTTTGTGGACAGTGCGCCGGGGCGGGGGACCGAGTTTGCCGTCCTTCTTCCTGTGAGTACCGCTGAAGCCGAACCTGGGCCGACGACATTTGAACAACCTGATACTCAAAACGCGGGTCAGGGCGAGGGCGTGGTGCTGTTAGTGGAAGACGAGGCACCGGTGCGGGCTTTTGCGACACGCGCATTGAGATTGAAAGGCTACACGGTGCTTGAGGCTGAGTCCGCAGAAGACGCATTGCGGCTACTGGAAGATCCGGATTTAAGCGTTGATGTGTTTGTCACCGATGTTGTGATGCCCGGCATGGACGGGCCAACTTGGGTGCGCCAAGCGATGGAGACGCGTCCGGACACGCGGGTGGTCTTTGTTTCAGGCTATACCGAGGGCGCCTTCGGCGATAACGGCCCGGAAATCGCAAATTCCACCTTCTTGCCGAAACCATTTTCACTCACCCAGTTGACCGAGGCCGTTTTCCAACAACTAAGCTGACCTGGCTATTCGGCCGAGTCATGCGTGGTAAATTCCGCTGCGTGTTTATTTCGAAACTTGCGGCTTGTTTCTTCGGTCAAAGAAAGGTCGCCGGGAGGAGAGACGTTTTCCCGAGGCAAGGTGATGTCTACGTTAAGGCGGTCCTGTAGGAAGGTCAGGATCTTGTCTTGGTTTTCGTATTTGAAAACGTGAGTGGCGCCGAATCCATTGCTGCGTGTGCGGAAAAACTGGCTCTGACTACCCACGTCGGCAAATTCAGGACGGGGATTTTGCATGTAAGCGCGGACAAACTCGTCGAACGTGACGTCGCGGGTCGAGTGTGGATGGCCGACACGGTCCTGCCTGCTGCGAAACCTGTACCAACTGCCGAGCCAATCGATGGGTTCGCGAACAACTGCCATGATCTCCATCTCGGTGTCGTACATCTTGCGAAACATGTTTTGAAAAAAGCGATCGTATCGGCGCACCGGGGCATGCTTCAATTCGGGTGGGCCTGCTACTACAAGGTCGGCACGGTCGCGCAATGCCGAATGATAGGCAGTGCTTCCGGTTTTTGGGACAGACAAAAACGCTAGGCGTTCCTTATAGAAAACAAGCATTTATCAATTTCCCGATCACATAACTTATACACGCAGATTGTCGTAAACGACTCTTTAATACAATTGCAGAACAGTGAGGTCTGTAAGTTTTAGTTGAAATGTTCTCTTTTTGGTCCCATAAGGAACAAGAGGCGAACAAAGCAGCGATTGCCGCCCGGCCAAGGGTGTGACAAAAGAGAAGGCGACAGGACAATGGCGGATCTTCTGACGATGAGCGACAAGAAAAACGCGGACAAGCAAAAGGCGCTCGACAGCGCGTTGGCCCAGATCGAACGCCAGTTCGGCAAAGGCTCGATCATGAAGCTGGGTGATGACACCAAGCAAGAGATCGAGGCAAGCTCGACCGGATCTCTGGGCCTGGACATTGCACTGGGCATTGGCGGGTTGCCGATGGGCCGCATTGTCGAGATTTATGGGCCCGAAAGCTCGGGTAAGACCACGCTGACCTTGCATTGTATTGCAGAGCAGCAAAAGCGTGGCGGTGTGTGTGCGTTCGTTGATGCGGAACATGCGCTTGACCCGCAATATGCCCGCAAGCTGGGCGTCGATCTGGACGAGTTGTTGATTTCACAACCCGACACGGGTGAACAAGCTTTGGAGATCACTGATACGCTGGTACGGTCTGGTGCGGTGAACATGGTTGTGGTCGACTCAGTGGCGGCGCTGACGCCGAAATCCGAGCTTGAAGGCGATATGGGCGACAGCAGTGTTGGTGTGCAAGCCCGTTTGATGAGCCAGGCGATGCGCAAACTGACCGGATCGATTAATCGCAGCAAGTGTATGGTGGTCTTCATCAACCAGATTCGGATGAAGATCGGCGTTATGTTTGGCAGCCCGGAAACCACGACCGGTGGCAACGCGCTGAAATTCTACAGCTCGGTCCGTCTGGACATTCGCCGCATCGGCGCGATCAAGGACCGGGATGAGGTTGTCGGCAACCAGACCCGTGTCAAAGTTGTGAAAAACAAGGTGGCACCGCCCTTCAAGCAGGTGGAATTCGACATCATGTATGGCGAAGGCATCAGCAAGATGGGTGAACTGTTGGATCTGGGCGTCAAAGCCGGTGTGGTCGAGAAGTCAGGTTCGTGGTTCAGCTATGGCGACGAGCGGATCGGGCAAGGGCGTGAGAATGCCAAGCAATATCTGCGCGACAACAGCCGCATAGGGCTAGAGATCGAAGACAAGATCCGTGCCGCGCATGGTTTGGATTTCGAGATGCCACCGAATGCCGACGAAGATGATATCCTCGAGGCATAGCAATAGCCTGGATTTCTGACAGAAGTTTTCGACGGGGCGGCCGGTTGGGCCGCCTTGTCAGTTTTCACCAACCGTATCCTGTGGACACTCCCTTGGCAGGGGGCTAAACCTTCGCGGACGACTGTGATTGCCCGCCGAGAGAGCCCTATGCCCACGCTGAACGATATCCGCTCAACCTTCCTGAACTACTTTGCCAAGCAAGGTCACGAAGTGGTTGCGTCCAGCCCGCTGGTGCCGCGCAATGATCCAACATTGATGTTTGTAAATTCCGGTATGGTGCAGTTCAAAAACCTGTTCACCGGCCTGGAGAACCGCGAATACCAACGCGCCACGACAGCACAGAAATGCGTGCGCGCTGGCGGCAAGCACAACGATCTGGACAATGTGGGATATACGGCGCGCCACCACACATTCTTTGAAATGCTGGGCAATTTCTCGTTCGGGGACTATTTCAAGCCTGAGGCAATTCCGTTTGCGTGGGAGTTGATCACCGAGGAATTCGGCATCGACAAGAGCCGCCTGTTGGCGACGGTCTATCATACCGATGATGAGGCGTTTGAGATTTGGAAAAAGGTCGGTATCCCAGAAGACCGGATCATCCGCATCGCGACTAATGACAATTTCTGGCAAATGGGCCCTACCGGGCCCTGTGGTCCGTGCACCGAGATCTTCTATGATCATGGCGATCATATCTGGGGTGGCCCTCCGGGATCAGCCGACGAAGACGGTGATCGTTTCATCGAAATCTGGAACATCGTTTTCATGCAAAACGAGCAATTCGAAGATGGCTCGATGGTGGAACTCGACATGCAGTCGATCGACACGGGCATGGGGTTGGAACGCATCGGGGCCTTGCTGCAAGGCAGCCACGACAACTATGATACCGACCTGTTCAAGACGCTGATCGAAGCATCAGCGGATGTCACACATGTCGATCCGTATGGTGATCAGAATGTGCATCACCGCGTCATTGCGGATCACCTGCGGTCGACCTCTTTCCTGATGGCGGATGGCGTGATGCCGTCGAATGACGGACGCGGCTATGTTCTGCGTCGGATCATGCGTAGGGCGATGCGCCATGCGCATTTGTTGGGTGCAAAAGATCCGGTCATGCACCGGCTTGTTCCGACCTTGGTGCAACTGATGGGCGCTCAGTATTCCGAACTGGGTCAGGCGCAAGCGCTGATCGAAGAGACTTTGTTGCTGGAAGAAACCCGGTTCAAGCAAACTCTGGATCGCGGGCTGAAACTGTTGGACGACGAAGTTGCCGGATTGCCGGAAGGTGAGCAACTGCCTGGCGACGCCGCGTTCAAGCTTTACGACACCTTTGGGTTTCCGCTGGATTTGACGCAGGATGCGCTACGCGAAAAGGGCCTGAGCGTCGATACCGATGGTTTCGATGCGGCCATGGCGGAACAGAAAGCAAAGGCGCGCGCTGCGTGGTCGGGATCAGGCGAAGCCGCAGATCAGGCCGTATGGTTTGACGTACTTGATCACGACGGCGCTACTGATTTTCTGGGTTACGACACCGAGAAAGCGGAAGGTCAGGTCATGGCCCTGGTGGTTGATGGCGCTTTGGTGGACAAAATCGAACAGGGCGGCGGTGGTTGGGTCGTTGTGAACCAATCCCCATTCTATGGCGAAGCTGGCGGCCAGATAGGCGATACTGGCGAAATCCGCCGACTGGAAGATCGCGACGATGTTGCAAAGGTCGAAGACACCAAGAAATTTGCCGACGGTAAGGTCTATGCGCATAAGGTGACCGTAGATCACGGAGCGTTATCCAAAGGCGATGCGGTCGAGTTGGAAGTTGATCACGCGCGTCGCACTGCGATACGCGCCAATCACTCGGCAACGCACCTGCTGCATGAGGCACTGCGCGAGGCGTTGGGTGATCACGTGGCGCAGCGTGGATCGTTAAACGCAGCAGATCGTTTGCGGTTTGACTTCAGCCATTCCAAAGCGCTGTCTCAGGAAGAAGTGCAGAAGGTCGAGCGTGAGGTGAACGATTTCATTCGCCAGAACTCGGCAGTCGAGACACGGGTCATGACCCCGGATGACGCGCGCGAGTTGGGGGCGCAAGCGCTGTTTGGTGAGAAATACGGCGACGAGGTTCGTGTTGTTTCGATGGGCAAGGCCCCAACCGGAAAAGGCCATGACGGCGAAACCTGGTCGATTGAACTGTGTGGTGGAACGCATGTTCGTCAAACCGGAGATATCGGAACATTTGTTGTCTTGGGTGACAGCGCCAGCAGCGCGGGTGTTCGGCGGATTGAAGCGCTGACCGGAGATGCGGCATTCCGCTATTTGTCGGCGCAGGATCAACGTGTGTCAGAGGTCGCGTTGGAATTGAAGGCGCAGCCGGATGACGTGGTCAGCAGAGTAAAGTCGCTGTTGGATGAGCGCAAAGCGTTGCAAAACGAGCTTGCCCAATTGCGGCGCGATCTGGCCATGGCTGGTGGTGCGGGTCAGGGGTCTGGTGCTGAGGCGCGTGATGTCAATGGCGTAAAGTTCCTGGCTCAGGCTCTGACTGGTGTGTCCGGAAAAGATCTGCCTGCGTTGATAGACGAGCATAAAAGCCGCATTGAATCCGGGGCCGTCTTGCTGATCGCAGACACCGGTGGGAAAGCGGCGGTTGCGGCCGGGGTGACACAGGATCTGACTGACAGGATCTCAGCCGTTGATCTGGTAAAGGCAGCGGTGGTCGAACTGGGCGGTAAAGGTGGCGGTGGGCGTCCGGACATGGCCCAGGGCGGCGGCAGAGATGCCGCCAATTCGGATGCAGCGATCAAAGCTGCGGAACAAGTACTGGGAGGATAAGATGCCTGCACTTTGGATTGCGCATGTAACAGTGACCGATGCTGAGGCATATGGAAAGTATGCTGAGTTGGCCGGACCAGCGATTGCCAAGCACGGGGGCGAATTTATCGCACGCGCGGCACGCTATGTGCAATTGGAAGGTAAGGAAAGACCTCGAAACGTGGTTGCCCGGTTCCCGTCCGTCGAAGCGGCGGTCGAGTGTTACAACTCGGTGGACTATCAAAAGGCCCTTGATCACGCACGCGGCGCAAGTGAGCGTGAACTTGTTGTTGTGGAAATAACAGACTGAGAATCAGTCTTCAAACATTGGTTCAAGACATTTGAGCCAAGTGTGCTGTTTGTAAGCAAATTTCAGCTTAGACCAATTGCGGCACGTGTAACGATTTCGTGTTCGGATGGCCTGTGAGGTTTATTTCATATTTGTCATGGACTTAACGGCATGCTCCCGGGCAAAGCCGTGGAACGCGTGCCCCAATTGTGGCCACCGCATCTAACTTCTTGCCCGAAATGGTCAAATTCGCTGACGAATTTCCGCCTTTTTTCCCCTTCAGTCTAACCGGAGATTGCATAACCAGGCCTGTTTACGGATAGTTTCAAAAAACGGTACAAGGTCCTGCTTTACGGCAATTGCTCGGAAAAACCTGGATCGAGGGACAGGCATGACATCGTATAGCACTAAGTTATCGTCAGGTATTGGTCACTTTGTGAGAACATCGGGACGCGCAACAGGACTATTTGCCCTTGTTTTGGGGTCTTTCTTCGTGGGATCCGAGGCCAAGGCTTTTGAAAAGGCCTTTATCACCACAGTCGCAGCTTCGCCTCCTCCGTCCGGGGCACATCAATTATGTCGTCAGTATAGTTGGGCGTGTTCCTCCAAGCGGTCGATATCGCTGACAAGTCAGCAGGAGATGCAGATTATTCAGCAGGTAAATCGCCGCGTGAACGCCACAACCCGCGAGGTGGCTGACCAGCTTCAGTACAAAACCCGGGAAAGATGGGCTTTGCCGACGTCTCGTGGCGGTGATTGCGAAGACTTCGCTCTTTTGAAGAAACGGGATCTTATCAAGGCTGGAATCGATCCGAAGAAGCTCCTGATCGCGACCGTTCTGGATAGAAGCCGGAATGGTCACGCTGTTTTGGTCTACCGGTCTGCAAATGGCGATCTTATTCTGGACAACGCGACGAGCCGGATCAAACCCTGGGCGGATACGCGTTACCTGTTTTTGCGGATGCAGGACCCAAATCAACCGCGCCGATGGGTTGGCGTTTACGGGAGTAGCTAATTCTCTTCCCTTCCAGTTTTGATGAAAATTAGAGGAACCGGTGAAAAGGTCACTTTTCACCGGTCTTTGTTTGTTTCTAGGTCAGTCTTTGACTGGATCGCTTGGGCCGTTCCCGCCACCGGACCCGCCGTCTCCGCCGCCGTCGCCGCCACCGGAGCCAGAGCCGCCGCCATCACCACCGCCAGAGCTGGATCCACCACCGGAACCAGAGCCGCCGCCATCACCACCGCCAGAGCTGGATCCACCACCGGAACCAGAGCCGCCGCCGTCACCGCCGCCAGAGCTGGATCCACCACCGGAGCCAGAGCCGCCGCCGTCACCGCCGCCGGAGCCTGATCCGCCACCGTCGCCACCACCGGAGCCGGAGCCGCCACCGTCGCCACCGCCGGAGCTAGAGCCGCCACCGGAGCTAGAGCCACCACCGGAGCTAGAGCCACCACCGGAGCTAGAGCCGCCACCGGAGCTAGAGCCACCACCGGAGCTAGAGCCACCACCGGAGCTCGAGCCGCCACCGGAGCTAGAGCCGCCACCGGAGCTAGAGCCGCCACCGGAACTAGAGCCGCCGCCCGAGCCGCCGCCTTCGTCGGCTGATCCATCACCAGTTCTTTGTGTTGGTGCGCCGATCGAAGCGGTCGGGAAGTCCGTCAGAACAGCGGCAAAGGCCGGGCAAAACTGAAGGGTTCTTGTGAGAATATCTTCGAAGTCGGGACGGCGCTGAATATAACGCAGCATCCGAGCATCGACGACGCTACACGCACAAAGCGTTTCGGTTGAAACAGATTGCTTGGCTGTTCTTACGGTGCACTTTTCTGCAGCCTGTGCCGGAGCACCAGCGAGTAATGGGACTGTGGCTGATGCGAAAACAATGGATAAAAGACGGAACTTGATGCGCATAGCGCGTCTCCTTGAAACTCGTTAACAACTACGTCGTACTTATGCGCTATACTGGATGCTGCGTGTATGAACGACGTCACACTTTGGCCATAAATACACCTTTCTTGAGCCCGATTTACAAGAAGATGTTTGGCTGATTGAGCTGTAATCGACTCCCCTAATAGTTGAATGTTCTTTCAAAACAGAGAGAAGGCCTGACGTAACGGCAGGCCCTCAACTTTTCATCATTTTTGAAATGGGTGAAAAAATGTCACACTCATGTCATTGTTTCCAGCCTCACACCAGTCCACAGGCGGTGTTTTAGGCCGATCTGGACATCCTTTTGCGCTCATGCGGATCCAGAAAGCGCTTGCGCAAACGGATTGCGTTGGGCGTAACCTCAACCAATTCGTCGTCGTCGATATAGGCAATCGCCTCTTCCAGTGAAAACTGGATGTGAGGCGTCAGACGGACCGCATCGTCGGACCCGCTGGCCCTGACGTTGGTAAGCTTCTTGCCCTTCAAAGGGTTCACTTCCAGATCGTTATCACGAGAGTGTTCGCCAATCACCATGCCCTGATAAACGTCTGTCTGAGGACCGACGAACATGCGGCCGCGCTCTTCCAGGTTCCAAAGCGCGTAGGCAACGGCTTGGCCGTTTTCCATGGAAATCAGAACACCTGCACGGCGACCGGGGATGGGTCCCTTGTGGGCCGACCAGCTGTGGAACACACGGTTCAAGACGCCGGTTCCGCGTGTATCGGTCAGAAACTCTCCGTGGTATCCGATCAATCCGCGGGACGGCACATGTGCGATGATGCGGGTCTTTCCGACCCCTGCGGGGCGCATTTCTGCCAGTTCGCCTTTGCGCGCACCTGTAATTTTCTCGATTACTGACCCGGAGTATTCGTCATCCACATCGATGGTGACCTCTTCGATGGGTTCAAGCCGTTGACCGTCTTCTTCGCGAAACAGAACCTGCGGGCGTGAGATGCTGAGCTCGAATCCTTCGCGGCGCATGTTTTCGATCAACACGCCCATCTGAAGTTCGCCACGACCGGCGACCTCAAAAGCTTCGCCACCGGGGGTGTCGGTGATGCGGATGGCCACATTGGATTCGGCCTCTTTCATCAGGCGATCACGGATCACACGCGATTGGACCTTTTTACCGTCGCGGCCAGCCAGAGGTGAATCGTTGATCCCAAATGTCACTGTGATCGTAGGCGGGTCGATGGGCTGGGCGGGCAGAGCTTCATCTACTTGCGGGGAAACCAGGGAGTCGGCCACGGTGGCCTTGCTCATGCCTGCGATGGTGACGATGTCGCCTGCTTCGGCCACATCGATGGGTTGTTGGCCCAATCCACGGAAGGCCAGGATTTTGGAGGCACGGAAGCTTTCAATAGGTGTGCCGTCCCGGCTGAGGGCTTTCAGGCTTTCACCCGCTGTCAACGTGCCGCTTTCGACGCGGCCCGTCAGGATGCGCCCGATGAACGGATCACTGCCAAGAGTAGTTGCCAGCATCCGGAACGGTTCATCCTTGTGTTCGGCCTGCTTGGGTGCGGGCACATGATCTACGACAAGATCAAATAGCGCGGTCAGATCCTTGCGGGGTCCGTCCAGTTCCATGTCAGCCCAGCCTGAGCGGCCCGAGGCATACATGGCAGGAAAATCCAACTGATCGTCATCTGCACCGAGGTTCGCGAACAGATCAAAGCATTCGTCCAGCGCGCGGTCCGGCTCGGCATCGGGTTTGTCGACCTTGTTCAGCACCACGATCGGACGCAGGCCAAGTGCCAAAGCCTTAGAGGTTACGAACTTGGTTTGCGGCATCGGACCTTCGGCGGCATCCACCAGCAAAACAACGCCATCGACCATGCTGAGGATCCGTTCTACTTCGCCACCGAAATCGGCGTGGCCGGGGGTGTCGACGATGTTGATCCGGGTGCCTTTCCATTCGACCGAAGTGGCCTTGGCCAAGATGGTAATGCCGCGCTCGCGTTCGAGGTCATTGCTGTCCATAGCACGCTCTGCCACGGCCTGATTTTCCCGGAACGCGCCGGATTGTTTAAGCAGCTCATCCACCAGGGTCGTTTTACCGTGGTCCACGTGAGCGATGATTGCGATATTGCGCAGGTCCATGAGAGGTCAGCCTTTGAACGGGAAGTTGCCGCGCGCATAACGCGGCACAGGCAATTATACCACCCCTAACCGACAGTCAGTGACCTGTGGTCTTGGAAAACAGGTGTATGATCAAGATTCCTGCAAGGATCATCGACAAGCCAAGGACCGCCGGCCAGTCGAGTTTTTGTCCGAAGACGACAAAACCGATGACAGCGATAAAGAAAATCCCAAGCCCGGACCAGATGGCGTAAACAATCCCCACGGGCATGACCTTCAGGGTGAGGGCCATCAAATAAAATGCAAACCCGTAACCGACAACAACTAACACTGATGGCCAGAGCTTTGTGAATTGCTGACTGGCTTGTAAGGCCGTTGTGCCAATTGTCTCGGCAAAAACGGCCAGCAACAGGATCAGATAGGCTTTGGGCATGGCGAAACACCTAAACACAGGGATATCTGGCCCGGTTGAGCACGATACTTCCCGTCTAGGCAAGGAGATTCGATGCCCTGCAACAGTTAAGACGATGACCTAGGGTCAGGTATACCTGACTATGGGTTTTTTCCGTTTGGTGTAAGATTTCCCCATATTTAATGATTTGTTAACGAGTATTGTTCAATGACGACATTTTCAAAATCCGTCATATTTGCTTCGGCTCTTATTGTGGCGCTTGGGTGGCTTGCAGGCGGGGGGTCCGTCTAGATTGCTGTAGCCCTATTTGGTTTATCAGTTAGATGGTTGCGTAGGATAAGCGCCATCCAGAACTTAGCAGGGAAAAAGGAGCTTTAGGGCTCCTTTTTTCTTTGGGTCGGTTATACGCAGGCAGCCTCAGATGCTGAAAAATACTCAGTCAGTTGAGGTTCAAGCCAGGCCCAAAGGTCGGGCGCACCGGCTTCGATGGCAGGGCGAACGCGAGCTTCGATCTGCGCGAACGTAACGTCGTAATCGATCCAGGACCCGCCACCCGTTTCCAGATTGGCGATCGGAGTTTGGAGCCGGTCAATGGCCTTGCCAAATCGCGCATCGTCGCTTTGGGCATTCTCGAATTCATGCCACAGATCAACAAAGGCAAGACGCTGGCTCTCCGGCAGCATGCCAAACAAGCGTTTCGCAGCGGCTTCCTCCTTCGCGGCTTGTGCGGCGTGATCAACTTGTCCGTGGATCGGATGATCCCCGGCATCAATTTCGACGATATCATGAAGTAAAAGCATCTGCAGAACCCGGTCGATCCTGACATTCGGGCCTGCGTATTCCGACAAGACCCAAGCATACAGCATGATGTGCCAAGAGTGTTCGGCCGAGTTTTCGAACCGATCACTGCCCATCAGACGAGAGGCGCGCAGAACAGATTTCAGCTGATCGGCCTCGGTCAGAAATGGCAGCCGGTTTGTGAACGCGTTAGTGTCAACGCCTTCGTTGGCCAGCAAATCGTGCGCGTGACGGTAGGCATAGGGAAACACACTTTCCAGATAGGCCGCACGCCCACCATCCAGATTATCCCGAACGACATCCAGATGGTCTGGCCTCGGTTGGGTTGCGCATAAGACCTGAAACAGGGGCTGGCACCGATCCAGTATCTTGGCAAATTGCGCGTCCGAGGTCTGATCTGCCTCGAATTCGCGCCACAACGACATGAACTCTTCTGACTGTTCCGAGGGGAGAAGGCCAAAAAGTTGCACTGCGGCTGCGTGTTCGGCTTTCGCGACACTTTCCCAATCCGTGCTCAGATGAATTGGGTGGTCGCCGACGATGATCTCGACAAGATCATGCAGCAGCAGCATGCGTATGACACGGTCAGTGTTTACATCGGGACCGGCCAGCGGTGCCATGACCAACGCCCAAAGCGCAAGATGCCAGCTATGTTCGGCGGAGTTTTCGGGACGGGACTGGTCGAGCAGGACATTCGCCCGCTCGACTGTTTTCAGATCATCCGCCCGTTTCAGGAACGTGATCTGAGCCGATAATCTCTCGGTCATTGCTTCTCTATCGCTTTGACCTTCGAGCGGTGATCGGTCAGTCGCTTTATCACGAATTGCCGCGCCTGCCGCTCCGCCAGACGCACCCGGACTTCGGTCAGGAATGCCTCTTCCAAAGACTGCGAGGATGCGCCCAAAAGCTCGGAAACTTGCATAAAGAAACGATCATCGCCGGTTTCATCCATGACCTTCAGCGTATCTTCGGCCAGTTTCGACGCCAGACGGGTGATCGTATCGGACATTAGCGCGTCGTTTCAGTCAGTCGACGCTTCACATAGTCGCTGACATCAGTGATCAGCGTGTCCATGTGGCGATCCTGGAAGAAGTGATCGGCACCTTCGACCTCGGTATGGGTGATGGTGATGCCTTTTTGCTCGTGCAGCTTGCTCACCAATCCAGTTGTATCGGCCGGAGGCGCGACGCGGTCCGCAGATCCGTTGATGATCAAGCCAGAAGACGGGCAGGGCGCCAGGAACGAAAAGTCATACATATTGGCTGGGGGCGACACGCTGATGAACCCTGTGATCTCGGGGCGGCGCATCAACAACTGCATTCCGATCCATGCGCCGAACGAAAAGCCTGCGACCCAGCAATGTTTGGAATTGGTGTTCATCGATTGCAGGTAATCCAGCGCCGACGCTGCATCGCTCAGCTCGCCTACGCCTTGGTCGTATTCGCCCTGGCTGCGGCCAACTCCACGGAAGTTAAAGCGCAACACGGTGAAGCCCATGTTGTAAAACGCGTAGTGGAGATTATAGACCACCTTGTTGTTCATGGTCCCGCCGAACTGAGGATGCGGGTGCAGCACGATGGCGATCGGTGCGTCTTTTTCCTTTTGCGGGTGGTAGCGGCCTTCCAGGCGGCCTTCGGGTCCGGGAAAAATCACCTCGGGCATGTGTGCTTTGGTCCTGTCTTTTTCTAATTGGCGCCGGGAATTACTTGACGGTATTCGTCGGGCACCTTAGAACGGTTCTAATTATCACGCTTAGCAAAAACGCGCTGTCCGTCGGAGATACGCACTGGCAGCGGCGGCGTCAATGATTTCGCGCGGATCTGACTAAGAGGACCGGATAATGAAGCTGTCGACCAAAGGACGTTACGCCATGGTGGCGTTGGCAGATATTGCTTTGCAGTCCACTGACAGGCTGGTCACACTGGGTGAAATCTCCGAGCGTCAGGATATCTCACTTCCTTACCTGGAGCAGCTGTTCGTCAAGCTTCGGCGGGCCGAACTTGTCGCATCTGTGCGCGGTCCGGGTGGCGGCTATCGTCTGGCGCGCCCGGCGTCTGAGATTCGTGTGGTTGAAATCCTCAGCGCGGTGGACGAAACGGTTGACGCATTGCAAAAGGGGGCCGGGGCGTCTGGCGCGTCTTCAGGCAGCCGTGCGCAGTCTTTGACCAACCGGCTTTGGGAAGGCCTTAGCGCTCATGTGTATGTGTTTTTGCACCAGACCCGTTTGTCCGACGTCATCAAGAACGATCTTGCTCCTTGTCCGGCAGTTCCGAACCTGTTCGCTGTTGTCGACGATTGATCTAACGGGTTTGAAAGCAACATCATGAGGATTGTTCGGGAAAAGATGTATCCATGACGCGTGTTTATCTGGATCACAACGCGACAACGCCTTTGCGGCCCGAAGCGCGCGACGCGATGATTGCGGCGATGGATGTCTGCGGCAATCCGTCCTCGGTCCACGCCGAAGGGCGCGCGGCTAAAGCTCTGATCGAGCGGGCCCGTGCCCAGGTTGCCACCGCATTTGGCGCTGATGGCGCCGACATTGTCTTCACATCCGGTTCCACCGAGGGTGCTGCATTGACGATGGCAGGTCGCGATCTTCACGGCTCTGCAATTGAACATGACGCGGTAAGGGCTTGGACTATTGAAGATATCCAAGTTCAGAGCAGCGGTTTGGTTGTGGTCGATGATCCTACGAAAGCTACCCTGCAAGTGGCCAACTCCGAAACGGGCATTGTTCAATCACTGCCGTCCGGGCTGGCCGTGACCGACGCCACCCAAGCTTTCGGTAAGCTGCCGATCGCGTTCAACTGGCTCGGCGCTCAGATGGCTTTGATCTCGGCGCACAAACTTGGCGGCCCCAAAGGGGTCGGTGCAGTGGTCATGAATCGTGGTACGGACCTGGCGGCCCAGATCAAAGGCGGTGGGCAAGAGATGGGGCGTCGGTCGGGCACCGAAAATGTCATTGGAATCGCAGGGTTCGGGGCGGCAGCTGAAGCATCGGCGCGTGACTTGAACAATGGTGTTTGGGCGCAAGTTGAAGAATTTAGAAATATTCTAGAAAACGCTCTTGAGGCTGGAAATAAATCACCTATTTTTGTCGGGAAAGGTCAAAAACGCCTTCCGAACACGCTGTGTTTCGCGTCCCCCGGTTGGAAGGGTGAAACACAGGTCATGCAGATGGATCTGTCGGGTTTTGCGGTCAGTGCGGGCTCTGCCTGTTCCAGCGGCAAAGTACGCGCCAGCGCGGTGTTGACTGCAATGGGATATGATGAGGTGACAGCAGCCAGCGCGATCCGCGTATCGCTGGGCCCTCGGACAACCGAAGAAGACGTGCTGCGTTTCGCCGAAACGTGGTTGGAAAAAGAGAAAAAGTATCGCGCGCGTGCCGCGTGATCTGACGGAGGGTAGAACATGGCCGCATTGGACCAGGCCCAGGTAAAAGAGGGTGTCGATCAGGAAACCGTGGATGCGGTTCGCGAAGTCGGAACCTATAAATATGGCTGGGACACCGATATCGAAATGGAATACGCGCCCAAGGGCGTGAATCCCGATATTGTGCGCCTGATCTCGGACAAGAACGAAGAGCCGGAATGGATGACCGAATGGCGTCTGGCCGCGTTCGAGCGTTGGACCAAGATGGACGAGCCCACTTGGGCGATGGTCCACTACCCGCCAATCGATTTTCAGGACCAGTATTATTACGCGCGCCCCAAGTCGATGGAAGAAAAGCCGAAATCGCTGGACGAAGTCGACCCTAAGCTTTTGGCAACTTACGAAAAGCTGGGTATCCCTCTGAAAGAACAGATGATTCTGGCAGGCGTCGAAGGTGCTGAAAACGCACCTGCCGAAGGACGCAAAGTTGCTGTGGACGCGGTGTTTGACTCGGTATCCGTAGGGACGACTTTCCAGAAAGAGCTGAAAGAGGCCGGCGTCATCTTCTGTTCGATTTCTGAGGCGATCAAAGAGCATCCTGAGCTGGTCAAAAAGTACCTCGGCACTGTTGTTCCTGTGTCAGACAACTTCTACGCAACACTGAATTCAGCCGTTTTCTCGGATGGATCCTTTGTCTACATCCCACCCGGCGTGCGCTGCCCGATGGAGCTAAGCACCTACTTCCGGATCAATGCGGAAAACACGGGCCAGTTCGAGCGGACGTTGATCATCGCCGACAAAGGCTCGTATGTCTCCTATCTGGAGGGGTGCACCGCGCCCCAGCGCGACACCGCACAGCTGCACGCTGCGGTGGTCGAAATCATCATCGAAGAAGATGCCGAGGTGAAGTATTCGACTGTTCAGAACTGGTTCCCCGGGGATGAGAACGGCAAGGGTGGTATCTATAACTTTGTGACCAAGCGCGCCGATTGTCGGGGCGATCGGTCTAAGGTGATGTGGACACAGGTTGAAACAGGCTCGGCTGTGACCTGGAAATACCCGTCCTGCATCCTGCGCGGCAATGAAAGCCAAGGTGAATTCTATTCGATCGCGATTGCCAACAACTATCAGCAGGCCGACACCGGCACCAAGATGGTTCATCTGGGCAAAAACACCAAGTCGCGGATCGTGTCGAAGGGGATCAGTGCGGGCAAGGCACAGAACACCTATCGCGGGCTGGTTTCGATGCACCCAAAGGCGAAGGACAGCCGCAACTATACCCAGTGTGACAGCCTTTTGATTGGCGACAAATGCGGAGCCCACACCGTGCCGTATATCGAGGTCAAAAACAACTCGAGCCGGGTGGAACACGAGGCCACAACCTCCAAAGTGGACGACGATCAACTGTTCTATTGTCGTCAGCGCGGCATGGACGAAGAAGAGGCTGTGGCCCTCGTGGTCAACGGGTTCTGCAAAGACGTGCTGCAGGCGTTGCCAATGGAATTTGCCATGGAAGCGCAACAGCTTGTCGCGATTAGTCTGGAAGGGTCTGTAGGCTAATGCCGGACAAGCCCCGCCAACGCATCCAAAGGGATGAAGTGCTGACCGCAATGGGTTATGCGCTTCCAGTGCTTGGTGGGTTGTTTGGCGTCGCTTACGTCAACATCAATCATATGGCCTTCATAAACCCGGTATGGGCGGTGGGTGGCGGAGTGATCCTGGGGTGGATTGCGTCGCGTATTCTCCGAAAGTTACTGGGATAGAAATTGAACGGAGCCCAAGTGCTCTGATGCTACACCAAAGGACAAATAAATGCTGGAAATCAAAAACCTGCACGTGAAACTTGAGGAAGAAGATAAGCAGATCCTCAAAGGCGTGGACCTGACCGTCGAGGCCGGTAAAGTGCATGCGATCATGGGGCCGAACGGATCGGGCAAGTCGACCCTCAGCTATGTGCTGTCAGGTCGTGACGGATACGAAGTCACCGAAGGTTCGGTAGATCTCAATGGTGAAGACCTGCTGGAGATGGAGCCTGAAGAGCGCGCCGCCGCCGGCATGTTCCTCGCCTTCCAGTATCCCGTCGAAATTCCGGGCGTCGGCAACATGACCTTCCTGCGCACAGCTGTGAACGCCCAGCGCAAAGCACGCGGGGAAGAGGAGATGTCAGCTGCTGACTTCCTCAAAGAAATCCGCGCCAAGGCCAAGTCTTTGAAAATCGACGCCGATATGCTGAAGCGCCCCGTCAATGTCGGGTTTTCTGGCGGTGAGAAGAAGCGGAACGAGATCCTGCAAATGGCAATGCTGGAACCCAAGCTTTGTATTCTGGACGAAACAGACTCCGGCCTTGATGTAGATGCGATGAAACTGGTTGCTGAAGGTGTAAACGCGCTGCGCGATCAGGGCAGGGGATTCCTTGTCATCACTCACTATCAGCGCTTGCTGGATCACATCAAACCGGATGTCGTGCACATCATGGCTGACGGAAAAATTGTCAAAACCGGCGGTCCCGAACTGGCGCTGGAAGTTGAAAACAACGGCTACGCTGACATTCTTGCCGAGGTGAACTAATGGCTGTCCCCGAGGTTAAACAATCTGCAACCGAGGCTCGATTGGCCACGTTGACGATGCCCGATGCCGGGTGCACCCGTGCTGCGCGCGAAGACGCTTTGGCGCGCGTGTTGGAAACGGGCCTGCCCGGACGTCGCGATGAGTATTGGAAATACACGCGCCCGGACACACTCATCACGTCTGATGCTATGCCGGCCGCAGTGTTGAAGGATGACGAGCCGCCGATTTTCGATAAGCTCGATCGACTGAAAATCGTTTTCGTCGATGGTGTGTTCAGCCCTAACGATTCGGATGACCTGTCTCTGGAAGGCGTCAGTATTGATCGCCTCGAAGATATCTGTTGCAAGGATATTCACTGGGCGAAAGAGCTATACGGTGTGCTTGAGGCTCGTGGTCAGGTTCCGGTGCAACGTCCTTTGGCGGCACTGAACACTGCTTTTGCGTCTGATGGAGTTGCCATCCACGTGACAGGTAAGCCATCCAAACCGATCAATCTGATCTACCGCCACGCGTCCCCGACATCGGACGCTATCCTACATCATGTAGTTCGCGTCGAAAGCGGAGCCGAAGCGACGATTCTGGAAACCGGCCCGGCTGCCTCCCGCTTTAATAAGTGTATGGAGATCGACGTGGCGGACAACGGCACATTGCATCACGTGCGCGCGCAGGGGCGCGATCATGAGCGGCGTGCAGCCACCCATATGTTCACCCGTCTGGGGCAGGAATCGGTCTACAAGTCATTCACCTTGACGGTGAACGGCGTGCTGACCCGGAACGAGCAGATTGTCGAACTGACCGGAGATGACGCTGTTGCTCACGTGGCGGGCGCTTGTGTCGGTGATGGTGATTTCCATCATGATGACACCGTGTTTGTCACCCACGATGCGGTGAACTGCGAAAGCCGGCAAGTCTTCAAGAAAGTGCTGCGCAACGGTGCGACCGGGGTGTTTCAGGGCAAGATTCTGGTCAAAGCAGGCGCTCAGAAAACTGACGGTTACCAGATCAGCCAGTCACTACTGTTGGATGATGACAGTCAGTTCCTGGCCAAGCCCGAGCTTGAGATCTATGCCGACGACGTGGCCTGTTCACACGGGTCGACATCCGGCGCGATTGACGAAACTGCTCTGTTCTACCTGCGGTCTCGTGGCGTGCCAACAAAGGACGCGACCAATATGCTGACCCTAGCCTTTTTGGCCGAGGCAGTAGACGAGATCGAAGACGGTTCCTTGGCCGAAGCCATTGTGAACCGTCTGGAAGGTTGGTTGGCGCGGCGCAGCTGATGCCGGTTTCGTCAGATATCGTGGCAACTTACCGGGGGCCGGGGCGCGTTGTGCGTCGGCTTCTGGATATGGGACCGCGCGAAGACCGGGCGCTGGCATTTGTCATGTCTTTTTGTCTGGTCGCGTTCATTGCGCAAATGCCGGGTCTGGCGCGTCGGGCGCATCTTGAAGGGCTGGAACTGAATATGCTTTTGGGCGGTGCCCTGTTGGGTTCCGTGTTCATATTACCGTTGTTCTTCTACCTATTGGCTCTGATCTCATATTGGGCGGCGCGACTGGTAGGTGGTCACGGAACAGCCTATGGCGCGCGTCTTGCTTTGTTTTGGGCTCTGTTGTCCTCGGCTCCGCTGGTATTGTTGAACGGGCTGGTTGCCGGGTTTATCGGTCCTGGGCCAACATTGACCCTGGTGGGCGGGGTTTGGGTTGCCGTATTTGTTTGGTTCTGGTTATCAGGCCTCAGGCAAGCACAAAGGGTTGCTGTATGAACACGGTCTTCTTCGGCAATCTGGCGGTCCTAACGCTGCGCAAACCGGCGGAAGCTGCGCGTCAGCTGTTGGCCCTGAAACCGGGGCGCGAGGTCTTGTGGCTGGCATTTTTCTTGGCTGTTGTTCTGAATTGCCTTGTGCAATTGGGCATCGAGCTGTTCGTTTCGGTGCCTGACATTGATGCTCCGGACAGCGAAACACTGACTGAGCCTGAATCGATTCCGTTAGTGTTGCTGAAATCGGCCGGAGCAATGATGTTGAGCATCGTTGCCTTTCTGTTCGTCGGCCGCCTTTTGGGCGGGACTGCGACGTTCGATGATATGATGGTTCTGACGATTTGGTTGCAGTTTCTGCAGATCGCTGCCCTGCTGATCACGCTGGTTCTAAGCATCACCTTTCCGTTTCTCATGCTGTTACTACTGATGGCGACGGCGGTGCTCAGCCTGTACATCACACTGCATTTTTTGAACGAAGCGCATCAGTTCGGATCTCTGGGTAAGTCTTTTGCTGTCATCCTGCTGTCCGCCCTCGTTGCGGTGCCTTTCGTCCTCATGTTGACCCCAAGCGGGCCCGTCTAGGGAATAAGCCTATGTATGATGTGCAAAACATCCGTTCAGACTTTCCGATCCTGTCGCGTCAGGTGAACGGCAAGCCGCTGACCTACCTCGACAATGGGGCCTCGGCGCAGAAACCGCAGGTTGTGATCGATGCGGTGACCCGGGCGTATTCAGAAGAGTATTCAAACGTGCATCGTGGGCTGCACTATCTGTCCAATCTGGCCACAGAAAAATATGAGAACGTGCGTGGAAAAATCGCACAGTTCCTTGGCGCACCCGACGAGGATGAAATTGTTCTGAATTCCGGTACGACGGAAGGGATCAATCTGGTCGCGTATGGCTGGGCCATGCCACGCCTGCAGGCGGGTGACGAGATCGTACTTAGCGTGATGGAGCATCACGCCAATATTGTCCCCTGGCATTTTTTGCGCGAGCGGCAAGGCGTTATCCTTAAATGGGTCGATGTGGATGCTGACGGCGGGTTGGACCCTCAGGCCGTGATCGATGCGATTGGACCCAAGACCAAATTGGTCGCCGTAACACATTGCTCGAACGTTCTTGGCACTGTTGTGGATGTGAAGGCCATTACCGACGGTGCGCATGCCAAAGGTGTTCCGGTTCTGGTCGATGGAAGCCAGGGTGCAGTTCATATGCCTGTGAACGTGCAAGACCTCGGTTGCGACTTCTATGCGATCACCGGGCACAAGCTTTACGGTCCCTCTGCGTCCGGTGCGATTTTCATCAAATCCGAACGTATGGCTGAGATGCGCCCGTTTATCGGTGGTGGCGACATGATCAAAGAGGTCAGCAAAGATCAGGTTATCTACAACGATCCGCCCATGAAGTTTGAAGCCGGAACGCCGGGTATCGTTCAAATCATCGGGTTGGGCGCTGCGCTGGACTACATGATGGAATTGGGGATGGAGAATATCGCAGCCCATGAGGCTGGGTTGCGGGACTACGCCATGCAGCGCCTTAAAGGATTGAACTGGTTACAGGTGCAGGGCATCCGACCTGACAAGGCTGCGATCTTCAGCTTCACACTGGACGGGGCAGGGCACGCGCATGATGTGTCTACTATTCTGGACAAGAAAGGTGTCGCAGTCCGGGCGGGTCATCACTGTGCAGGTCCCTTGATGGATCACCTGGGGCTGACCGCCACATGCCGCGCGAGTTTCGGTCTTTACAACACAACGGATGAGGTCGACACCCTGATCGAAGCACTCGAACTGGCCCATGATTTGTTCGCGTGAAGTGGACCAATCTGTCTAGGCGAAACCGATATGGGCGGCGAAGATTTGCAGTTGCACCCGGATCGGAACAAGGTTAGCTAACGGCCAAGGCACCTGTAGCTCAGCTGGATAGAGCGCTGCCCTCCGAAGGCAGAGGCCAGAGGTTCGAATCCTCTCAGGTGCGCCATTCAATAATCTTGACAGTCGAAGAATTTTGCGAGTGCAACGGGTCTAACGCGTTGTAGTTCAGTCGCTGCGGGGTGTTGTCTTGAGACTTTGGAGATGGAGTCTTTCACAAACAGAATACGGGACTATTGTGTTTGTTCTTTTCAGAAGTCAGGCAGTTTGCGGCACGTTGAAGTACGATCACATGCCATCCAAGCACGAATAAAGGCAGGATACTGAGGCTTTGTCGCGTTCGGGCTTAGCCGCGCCATGTGCGGACAACACCGCAGTCCATGTGAACAAAGTTCGAGCGGTAATACTGACCAACACCGCCAGCACGGCACGACATGGCTGCTTTGGCCATCTGAGAAACCGATCTGGACGCCAAACGCAAATCAGCCGCCTGACCCTGCATGTGCAACGAGTTGCGCGCAACGCGGCGGGATTTCGAACGCAGCATCGCGTTGGTCTGGGGTGAGCGATAGCCCGACAACAGCATATACGGCTCACTCGCGTCCAAAAGGTTATGTGAGGCGGCCATGATGTCGATAGTGCGCAGGTCCATGGACTTGCTCTGGTCAGTCCGCCAGTCACGCATGAAGTGGTTCACTTCCTTGACAGCGTCCTTGATATACTTGCCGTCCACCCAATATATCATATCAATCCGCTCGCCAGTGCGACCGGAATACATGCGGATACGGCGAATATCGCCGCCGCCGCGAAGAAAACCTGCTGCGTTGGAATAGGAAGGTGCTGCTGCGACCGCTGTGGCCGCGAATGCGCCCAATAGGGCACGCCGGGTCATTCCCGAGGTACTGCACTTGGTCATTTTTAGGTTCGTCCCGTACTGTTCCTGCCTGCACACGATGTTACGTGCGCGGTGTTAATTTATTCCCATCCCAGATGCGGAATTTATGGCACAATCAGATTCGGCCGCCAAGAAGTCTTTCAGAGGCATCTTTTCAAGGGGGAATTTTCGGCAGTTTTTTGCGCAAATGACACAGTGCGCCACAAAAATTTCTTAATTGGGTGTCGCGCAGCACGCAGCCGATGCAAACGCGCATCACGCGCGAGCGGAAGCTCTGAGGTAAGGAATTTGTGAATAGACAACAGGCGGGTCCGAAAACCATATTTGTCCGACGCAGCGACTATTGCTCAAGCTATTGAATAACCAAGGTCATCTCATGCTCTCTGTTTTTAGAACCAGTACCAGTGTTTTGCTAACCGCCTGTTTCGCGGCAACGGCCGCGATGGGTAACACCGCTTCGGACATCGCCCCCGATACTGCATTTCAGATGGCCGTTGCCGAACACACCCCGAATGCGGCGGGGATCGCTGAGTTTTACAAAGGCAACGGATTTGCGCCGGTTTGGGTGGGGAATACGCAAGAACACGCCCAGCGCCGGGCTGCTTTGATCAAGTCCTTGTCAGAGATGCATCTGCACGGGTTGCCCGCCGCAGGATATGACGTTCAGGCGTTGATCGACCAGATGCAACAGGCTCGTTCGGTTCGGGATCTGGGCGCGGTCGAAGCGGAATTGACCCGGGTTTTTGTCGAATACGCAGATGATCTGTACTCGGGAGCTTTGCGCCCGGCCAGCATCGATGCTGGACTGGTGCGTAAAGTGGAACGGCGCGGTGCCACAGACCACCTGCAACAGCTTAACACGCACGGGGCAGACTATCTGGATCAGGTTGCGCCACAGACGCTCCAGTATCGCTCCTTGATGAAGCAAAAAATGGCCCTGGAAGCGTTGGTTGATCAGGGCGGTTGGGGGTCTACAGTCCCGGTGACCAAACTGGAATACGGGGATACCGGATCCGGCGTGATCAAGCTGCGCAACCGGCTGGTGGCTATGGGCTATCTGAAGCCAACGGCCAGCCCGGTCTATGACGACGCGGTTCTTGCTGCGGTTCAGGCGTTCCAAACGGCCCATGGACTGGCCGCCGATGGCGTTGCCGGAAACGGTACGATCACGGAGCTCAACCAGCCTGCTTCCGAGCGGTTGAAAGCAGTGTATGTCGCCTTGGAACGCGAACGTTGGTTGCCACGTGAACGTGGCACACGTCATATTCTGGTCAATCAGGCCGATTTCTCGGCAAAGATCGTCGACGATGGGCAGGTCACGTTTGAGACTCGTGCTGTCATTGGCAAAAACACGCATGACCGTCGCAGCCCTGAATTCTCAGACGAGATGGAGCATATGGTGATCAACCCGAGCTGGTATGTTCCGCGCTCGATCATCACCAAGGAATACCTGCCAAAGCTTCAGTCCAATCCCAACGCTGTTGGCCATATTGAAATTACCGACCGACGCGGCCGCCAGGTCAATCGCGGTGCTGTGGACTTTACCCAATTCACGGCGCGCAATTTCCCGTTTGCGATGCGTCAGCCGCCCAGCAAACGGAATGCGTTGGGTTTGGTGAAGTTCATGTTCCCCAACAAGCACAACATCTATCTGCATGATACACCTCAGAAAAGTTTGTTTTCACGCGAAGTGCGGGCCTTTTCGCATGGCTGTATCCGACTGGCGCAACCGTTTGAGTTTGCTTACGCACTGCTTGCCAAGCAGGAAGAAGACCCCAAAGCGTTTTTCCATCGCATTCTAGGCACCGGAAAAGAGACCAAGGTCGAACTGGAGAACCCGGTTCCGGTGCATCTGATCTATCGCACGGCCTATATCGGGCCGAAAGGCGACGTACAGTATCGCCGCGACGTCTACAAACGCGATAGCAAGATTTGGCAGGCTCTGCAGAAGGCAGGGGTGGCCCTGCCGGACGTTCAGGGGTAATCACAGGGCGCAACTCCTGCCAAAAGGAAGCCCGCATGCAGTTTACCGTTCAGCAAATCGCCGAAGCCCTTGGGGCTGAGTGTCAGGGCGACACGGGCCTCACGATCATTCGGGCAGCCGAGCCGGGTGATGCGGGCCCGACGGATCTGGCGATGGCTATGGCGCCAAAATATGCTGAAGCGCTTTCAAACGGTGATGCGCGCGCGGCCGTGTTATGGGAAGGTGCCGACTGGCAGGCACTGGGTCTGTCCGCCGCAGTATTTGTACCGCGTCCTAGAATGGCGATGGCCGGGATCACCGCGATGCTGGACCGGGGGCAGGGGATTGAACCTGGCATCCACCCGTCTGCAGTGGTTGACCCGACGGCTCAGATTGCCGCGAACGTGTCCATCGGTCCGCTGACCGTTGTGGGCGCGCGCGCCCAAATTGGCGCAGGAGCGGTTATCGGAGCGCACTGCGTCATTGGCCTGGACGTGATCCTTGGCGAAAGTGCCGTTCTGCGCGAAATGGTCAGCATCGGGGCACGGGCCCGGATCGGGGACCGGTTTATCGCACAACCCGGTGCAAGGATCGGCGGGGACGGTTTCAGCTTTGTGACACCCGAAGTTTCGGGCGTTGAGAACGTCCGGAAAACGATGGGGGATCAAGGAGATGCGAAGGCACAGACCTGGTTGCGCATTCATTCGTTAGGTGCCGTGGAAATTGGCGATGATGTCGAAGTTGGGGCCAATTGCACCATCGACAACGGGACGATCCGTAACACATGTATTGGCAACGGCACCAAGCTGGATAACCTCGTTCACGTCGGACACAACACCCGCGTCGGCCAAGATTGCCTTCTATGTGGTCAGACAGGTGTTTCGGGGTCCGTCGAGATTGGCAATAACGTTGTTCTGGGCGGTCAAACCGGGGTAGTCGACAACATCTTTATTGGCAACGGCGTGATATCTGGCGGAGGCACCAAGATTCTGTCCAATGTTCCTGCAGGACGTGTCATCATGGGCTACCCTGGCATCAAGATGGAAAGCCATACGGATATCTACAAGGCACAGCGCCGCCTGCCTCGGATGGCACGTGACGTTGAGGCGTTGAAAAAGGCTGTTTTCAAACAGCCTCCGAGCGATTAAATCATCCTCAAACCGGCAATCAGGGGATCGACATGAGCATCAGCGACCGCGTCATCGCAATCATCGCAGAGCAGGCCTTGCTGGAGCCTTCGGATGTAACGCCTGAAAGCACGCTTGAAGATCTTGGGATCGACAGCATGGGGCTGGTCGAAAGCATTTTCTCTATCGAAGAAGAATTCGACATTTCTGTCCCGTTTAACGCAAATGAACCGCAAGCCAACGATTTTGATATTTCGAACGTTGCTGCGATCATCGCTGGGATCGAAAAGCTCGTGTCGGAAAAGGTCTGACGCAAAGTTATGAAACGTGTTGTTATTACCGGCGCCGGCACCATCAACTCGCTGGGCCATTCGGTCCCCGATACACTCGAGGCCATGCGCGAAGGGGTTTGTGGCATCTCCGAGCTTGAGTTTCGCGATGTCGAACGTCTGACCATCAAGATCGGTGGCCAGGTGCGTGGGTTCGAGGCCGAAGGTCGTTTCAACCGTCAGCAAATGACGCTGTATGATCGGTTCACGCAATTCACCCTGACCGCCGCGAAAGAAGCGATTGAGCAATCCGGGATCGAATTCCACGGTGATATGGCCGCGAGGTCGGGCGTTGTTCTGGGGACAGCAGGTGGCGGCGTTTCGACATGGGATGACAATTACCGCTCGGTCTATGAAGATGGCAAAAACCGTGTGCATCCTTTTGTGGTGCCCAAACTGATGAACAACGCTGCCGCCAGCCATGTGTCGATGGAGCATAATCTAAAGGGGCCCAGCTTTACGGTTTCTACAGCTTGCGCGTCGTCAAACCACGCCATGGCATTGGCCTTTCAGATGGTGCGCAGCGGCGCGGCCCCGGCCATGATCACCGGCGGCGCTGAATCCATGCTGTGTTTTGGTGGGGTCAAAGCCTGGGAAGGGCTGCGGGTGATGTCCAAGGATGCCTGTCGCCCCTTTAGCGCCAATCGAAACGGAATGGTGCAGGGTGAGGGTGCCGGCATTTTTGTCTTCGAAGAATTTGAGCATGCGCGCGCACGCGGTGCTGAAATCCTGTGTGAGGTTGTTGGGTTTGCCATGTCATCGGATGCGGCGGATATCGTTATGCCCAGTAAACAAGGGGCTTCTCGGGCCATGGCCGGGGCCTTGGCTGATGCTGGGTTAAACGCGAGCGATGTAAGTTACATCAACGCCCACGGGACGGGCACTGCAGCGAACGATAAGACAGAATGCGCCGCAGTTGCCGACGTTTTTGGCCCGCATGCGGATGATCTCATGATCTCGTCTACTAAATCCATGCATGGCCATTTGATCGGTGGCACCGGCGCTGTTGAGTTGCTGGCGTGCATCATGGCACTGCGGGACGGGATCATTGCGCCAACCATTGGCTACGAAGAACCCGATCCTGAATGTGCGCTGGACGTCGTGCCAAACGAATCCCGCGAGGTCAAAGTCGATGTTGCGATAAGCAATGCGTTTGCCTTCGGTGGGCTGAACGCGGTACTGGCTTTGAAGAAAGTGTGAAACCTGTGAGAGCCACCACCGCCAGGATCGTTAGCAGTGGTGGTCTTGTTTCAAACGGATTTATCTGACGTTAACGTCCAGACCGTCAAACCCTGCGGTAAAGCCAGACAGAGACATGTCCATTTCCAGGACCTGATCGGGGAAACGTGCCGGAACCAGCGAGAATGTCGCCTTGCTGCCAGCCTTCATCGCGCTGAGGTCACCCTGGCTGAGGCCCAATTGCGCAACACACCCTACGGGAACGCAGTGATGGTAGTTGTACAGTTTGCGTGGCGCACCATCGATTGACAGTGCTAACTGCGCCTGCAGCAGTGTTTCGAGCGGGACAATTACATTCGCCCAAGCCACGGCAGCTCCGCCTTCGGGCAGTTTACCGATGGAGACTTCGGCAATCGGCTCGCCTTGCGGACCGTTCAAGACTTGCACGATTGCACAGGGGTCTTCACCGTCCTCTGCTTTGATGCAGGACACGTCCCATTCACCTGATTTCTCTTTGACGAATTGCTCGCCGACGCGCGGACCGGATTCTCCAAGATCCAGCTCGGTGCCAGTCTCAGCGTTTGGTGTCTCTTCGGTGGGTGTCGCTTCTTGCGCGCTGACTGCGCCACACATCAGCGCCGCAGCCACAGTGTTGAGCGAGAGGATGTTCTTGATCATGAATGCCTCGGGGTTTTGATGATTGATCTTTTTGTTTCGTCTAGCACCCTAATCACCTGGTGTCAGGCGCTAAGCTGTCGGTGGGTCGGAATTTGAACGATTTCTTGCCAAAAGGGTAGAACAACTGCCTTACAGGACAAGAAAAAGGGAGCCATTTGCACAGCTCCCTTTCCCGAATTTTTCTCCCCGTCGGACTGGCCGACTTAGTTATGCGCAAATCCTAAGGAAGGGGCACTCAGCGGTCAACTGCTAACCTGAACTTTTAACATACTCATCAGTTCACTTTAATGCCGGAAACTTGAAAAAAGCCGCGCCCGAAGGCACGGCCAGTCGACAGGGAGGAAGTTTGTCCCCCGCAGCATGCACCGCAAAGAGAACGACAAGACTATCGCAGTTAAAGGTTAACTTTGTATGCTGGGCATGGATCGGTGAAAGCGAAGGCAAAAGAACAGATGACAAAAGAATTGTTTATAGGCGGTGCAGGGCAGGAATACAGTCAGCCACAGGGGCTGTCCTTGAAGTACGCCAATCGTCACGGCCTGATTGCTGGCGCAACAGGCACCGGCAAGACCGTGACACTGCAAATCTTGGCCGAGGGGTTCTCCAGCGCCGGTGTCCCGGTGTTTCTGTCTGACGTCAAAGGCGATTTGTCCGGGTTGGCCCTGGCGGGTAGCCAATCCCACAAACTACATCAGGCGTTTTTGGATCGGGCCGAGCGCATCGGCTTCTCCGATTTCTCTTACGAAGCCTTTCCGGTCACGTTTTGGGACCTATTCGGTGAGCAGGGGCACCCGGTGCGTACCACTGTTACCGAAATGGGACCATTGCTGTTGTCGCGATTGATGGAGTTGAGCGAGGCACAGGAAGGTATTCTGAACATCGCATTCCGTGTTGCCGACGAGGAAGGAATGCCGCTGTTGGACCTCAAGGATCTGCAGGCCCTTCTGGTTTGGATCGGCGAGAACCGGGCGCAGCTTTCGCTGCGCTATGGCAATGTGTCCACGGCATCGATCGGGGCGATACAGCGACGGTTGCTTGTGCTGGAAAACCAGGGCGGCACACGTCTGTTCGGCGAACCCGCTCTGGATCTGGCTGACCTTATGCGGACCGATGACGATGGGCGCGGGGTGGTCAACATTCTGGCGTCAGATCAATTGATGGGGTCACCGCGCCTCTACGCGACCTTCTTGTTGTGGCTGCTGAGTGAGTTGTTCGAAGAACTGCCAGAGGTCGGTGACCCTGATAAGCCCAAGCTGGTGTTCTTTTTTGACGAAGCACATTTGTTATTTGATGACGCCCCCAAGGTGCTGGTCGACAAGGTCGAGCAAGTCGCGCGTCTTATTCGATCCAAAGGCGTTGGTGTCTATTTCATCACGCAGAATCCAGCAGATATTCCGGAAGATATCCTGGGACAGTTGGGAAACCGTGTCCAACATGCGTTAAGGGCGTTCACAGCCCGCGACCGAAAGAACCTGCGCATGGCCGCCGAGACTTATCGCGAAAATCCAGCCTTCGACACCGAAGTTGCAATCCGTGAGGTCGGTGTTGGTGAGGCGGTTACATCGATGCTTCAGAAAAAGGGCGTACCGGGTATCGTCGAGCGCACTTTGATTCGCCCACCAGGGTCGCAACTGGGGCCGATTTCGGATGCAGAACGTCAGGCTATTTTGGGTGCATCGCCAATGGCGGCCAAATACGACACCGCGATTGACCGGAAATCCGCATTCGAAATACTTCAGGCCCGGGCGGAAGCGGCCGCTAAGGCTGCAGAGCGCGCCGAGGCAGATGAAGTAACGGAACAGCAGAGCCCTATGGAGCGTGAATACGCATCGGCCCGCAGGTATTCCGGAGCTCGGGTGGGTCGATCCTCCTCGCGCGCAGTGCGCAAGAAGGACACATTTGCATCAGCCATGAGTTCGGCTGTTATCAAGGAACTGAAGGGAACAACCGGTCGCCGCATTGTTCGCGGCATCCTCGGAGGTTTGTTTCGTAGCCGGTAGAAGTTGGTGGCGGCGCGATCAAAAGCGCCGCATCCTCACTTCAGCTGGCGTTGACCTTCCTGTTTGCAGTAAGCGTCAGCTTCCGGCACCGACATTTTGTCAGCCGGGAAATCAATGGCACGATCCCAGGTTACGCGGTCCGGACGGTAAAGTTGGCACGTGACCACGCCTTTGGGGGTCTGAACCTTGACCGGAGTCGTTTCCAGATCTTCCGGTGAAGGAATGCATGCTGTCAGTGCCGCAAGGACGGGCAGCAGCACAGTGGCTTTGGCGAGTGGTGTCTTCATGGGATACTTTTGCTCTTTTTAGTGAGTCTCAATGATCGTTACAGATCGGCTAAGCGTGTGTGAGTGAGTGCCGACAACACAACGCACCAAGTGGCCGGTGCGGTGTCCCCGTTTAGTCAGAAAATCGTTAAGAATCAAGAAACCGGGCCGTCCTACAGGCGCAGTTTCGCTGATCTACATGGTTTTTGCTCTATTTCTCGGGGATCAGGCCTCTTGGGCTAAATCTGAGAACAATCAACAGCACAAGGCCCATGGTGAACAGTCGCATATGCGCCGCGCTTTCGATCAGATGCACCTTAAGCACGCTACCATCCGGCATGCCCGAGGTGATCAGGTTCATGATCCAAAGCCCCATAGGCTCGACCTGCACCCAAAGGAACCAGATCAAAAATGCACCTAGTACTGCTCCGAAGTTGTTTCCTGATCCGCCGACGATAACCATCACCCAGACCAGAAACGTAAAGCGCAACGGGTTATAGGTCCCCGGCGTAAGTTGTCCGTCCAACGTCGTCATCATTGCCCCGGCAATGCCGCAGATCGCTGAGCCCAGAACAAAGATCTGAAGATGGCGACGGGTGACATCCTTGCCCATCGCCTCAGCTGCAACCTCGTTGTCACGAATGGCACGCATCATTCGACCCCAGGGGCTTTTGAGCGCCATTTGTGCCATCCAAAGCAATACAAGCAACACAATCATGAACAGCAGCGAGTAGCCCAGCTTCACAGACAGTGTGGAAGCAATGACTGGGTCCAGACCAAACCAGTCAGCCCGTGCAATAAAGCTGGGGTCGTTTTGCAGTTCGACCTCATATCCGACCACCGGGGCCGGGCGGGGAATGCCGTAGACGTTCTTGACACCGCGCGCCAACCAATCCTCATTCTTCATGACTGCGATGACAATCTCGGCAATGCCAAGCGTGGCAATTGCCAGATAGTCCGAACGCAGACCCAGTGCCGTCTTGCCAATCAGCCATGCAGCCCCTGCAGCCAGCAGTCCACCTGCGGGCCAAGCCAACAGTACAGGCAGGTTCAGGCCACCGATGTTACCCGCAACTGCGGGATTGATGGCCTCGATCGCGACCGCGTTGGGATCAAAGACCGCACGATAGACAAAGAAACCAATGATGAGAATGGCGACGATGACCAGAGTTTGCGCGCGCCCCTTCGGTATTTTCTGCGCGGCCAGCACTGCGGCAACAACGGTTACTGCCCCTAGCAAAAGGGCCAACACAACACCGTAGCCACCCTGCGACCACGCCCCCGGAGTGGGAGGTGTCGACACCAAAACAACCGCCAATCCACCCAGCGCCACGAAACCCATGACACCGACATTGAACAAGCCGGCAAAACCCCACTGCAGATTCACGCCAATCGACATAATGGCCGAGATCAGGCCCATATTCAGGATCAGGATTGCAGAGTTCCAGCTTTGCGTGAAGCCAGTCAGCAGGATCAAACCCCCAACGACCGCGAAAAGCAGCGTGTTTTTGACTGTCTCGGTCATACCGCTTTCCCTTTGAACAGGCCTGTGGGCTTAAACAGAAGCACGATCAGCAGGATGACAAAGCTGACGGCGAATTTGTAATCGGTGGACAGAAGCTGCACCAATCCCGACGGTTCCAGATTTTCTGGAGCGACATAAGTCAGCACCTTTTTCCAGGCATAGGTGATCGTGACCTCAGAAAAGGCGATGATGAAGCCGCCGGCAATGGCACCAAGCGGGCTGCCCAAACCGCCGACAATCGCCGAGGCGAAGATCGGCAGCAGCAACTGGAAATAGACAAACGGCTTAAAGCTCTTGTCGAGGCCATAGAGCACACCGGCAGTTGTCGCCAGGGCCGCCACCAGGATCCAAGTGATCATCACCACGCGTTCTGGATTGATCCCCGACAACAGCGCCAGATCCTCGTTATCGGAATAGGCGCGCATGGATTTTCCGGTGCGGGTCTTGTTGAGGAACCAGAACAGGGCCGCAACTGCAGCAACGGCGACCACGACCGTAATGACCTGTGATGTGCGGATCGCCAAGCCTTCGCTGAGCCCTGTCCACGCCTTGAAATCCCGTGCTTTGATCAGGAACCGCGCGCCGTCCGAAAACCTTTGGTCATCCGGGCCGATGATGAACCGGACCAGGCCGTTCATGATGAACATCACCCCCATCGACACGATCACTAGTATGACCGGTTTGGCTTTTTGTTCTCGGTAAAAGCGATAAACGAACCGGTCAGTGATCAGCACCAGAAGGATACATCCCAAGATCGCAAAGGGCAGGGCAAGAAGAGCGGTCGGTAACGGACCAAAACTGACGCCAGCGGCCTGCATACCCCATGTCACCAAGACGGCGATCATTGCACCAAAGGCCATCGTGTCGCCATGGGCAAAGTTGGAAAACCGGAGGATGCCATAGATCAAGGTGACCCCAAGCGCCCCAAGTGCCAATTGACTGCCATAGGCAATCGCAGGCACGATCACAAAGTTCGAAAGCGCAACAAGCGCGTTTAGTAAGTCCATCAATTCTTCTCACTGTCCGGGTGCGGCTTTATGGCATAGCGTTGTGAGAAGACACAACATTTTGTGGCCTGTTTTTTGCCTTTATGACGCTGCAGTACAAGGTTTTGAACAGTTACGTTGCCGTTTCATCGCATGCGGGAAAACACTGTCTGGCGGTCGCGTCCGCCAGACAAAGTTACTGCCTAAGCGTCGACCTGGATGCAGGTGCCGCGGTCGGTTCCAACATGGGGACCTTTGATCGAGAGGTCGTAGGTCATATCCTCGGTATGGATTACGAAAGTCACCACATTGCCGCCTTCGATATGAAGAAAGGTCATGTTGCCAACACCTTTCAAGATAGTCGCATCGCCGTCGATATTCTGCATCGCGATGCGACCTTTGTCACCTTCCGCAGCTTGGTTCAGACGCACTTCGCTACCGTCGCGGTCTGAGACGCAGACGAAGTGACGTTCTTCTGCGGCGGCAGCCGTGGCGAGCAGGGAGGTCGCAGCCATGCACATCCATTTTTTCATTGTTTTTCCTGATCTTTGTCATGTTTTTATGTTCAGAAGATCAACCAGTAGGTCAGATCAGTTTCGAAACAGACCCCAAGTCGTCGGCACCTTCTTGAAGTCAGGCGATAGGGGGATAATGTGACTGCAATTTAGCAGATCAGTGTCATTCTTTTGCTGACCAGCTTTATCATGTGAAGTGTTTTGTCTTTGAATTTTATGTTTAAATACAATTCAATAAGTTGAAATTATTACGTTGTACAAATGGGCCAACTTGGTTGGTGTGTCACATTGTGAACAAAGTGGTCGGAGGTTCAAAGTGAGCATCACTCCAGCGCCAACACGTTGCTTAGCTGATGGTCGAAACGATGGTGAAGTCGGAGTGCTCTGCAAGCTCCCTTATGAAGTCCATTAGTTGTTCACCCTGCACTGTCCTTTAAGCGTCCAAAGGGTCCGGTTAACTGAGTCATTAACCATTCTTTGGAGCGTAAACTCAGAAATTGCGGATTCATTGTTGAATTGAACATTCAGTAAGCCACGACTTTCAGTCATGCCTGATTGATACCAATCCATGTCTGACAAGTATGGACGACTCTCCTTTAAGGTGACATTCAAACGATCTCCGACCAGGTGCATTTTTCGCCCCTTGATCGAGACTTCAAAAACCCGGTCATCTTGTTGACAGCCTTTCTGGATCTGAAAAGCTTCCGTCCAACAGAACTTGGCCATCGCACACTTATAGTTTTGCGCCGACGCCTCAATTGACGCCTGCATGTATATGCATACAGCCAATAGTGTCACTATCGTCACCTGACCAGACATTTGTACTCACCCCCCCAAGAAACTCTTCCGAACCTCCGGGTCCGCCAGCAATTCCTTGCCCGTTCCGCTATACGCATTCCGCCCCTGAACCAGCACATACCCCTTGTCCGCGATCTCCAGCGCCTGCCGGGCGTTCTGTTCAACCATCAGGATCGGCAGCCCGGTGCGTGAAACCTCGATGATCCGGTCAAACAGTTCGTCCATTACGATTGGTGAGACACCGGCCGTCGGTTCGTCCAGCATCAGGACTTTGGGTTGGGTCATCAGTGCCCGGCCGACGGCGACCTGTTGGCGTTGGCCGCCCGACAGCTCTCCGGCCGCCTGGTTGCGTTTGTCGCGCAGGATCGGGAACAGCTCAAACACCTGCTCCATCGTCTCGGAAATGTCGTCACGACGGATGAATGCACCCATCTCGAGGTTTTCCTCGACCGTCATCGAGGTAAAGATATTCTGCGTCTGAGGCACAAACCCCATACCCCGGATCACACGATCTTGTGGCGTGAGGTTGGTGATATCCTCGCCATCCAACCGCACCGAGCCGGCGCGAACGTCCAGCATCCCGAATACGGCCTTCATTGCAGTGGACTTACCCGCGCCGTTGGGACCGACGATGACTGCGATTTCACCTTTATCAACGGCGATGGTGCAGTCATGCAGGATGTCCGGCCCTCTGCCGTACCCGCCTGTCATGGTGTCACCGATCAGGAAGGGGCCGCCTTCGACCTTGGAAACCGGGCCGCTTTTCGTGTGGGCCGGCGTCATTGTCCCAATTCCGGCGGTATTCGTGATCGAAGCGTCCTTGTTGCCGTGATCGTCCTGGTATGGGTTGTCGCTCATGCGCCAGCCTCCAGCTTGTCTTTGTTCTTCAGGCCAGTGCCAAGATAGGCCTCAATGACATGCTCATTTGCTTTGATCTCGTCGAGCGTGCCCTGAGCCAGCACCTTGCCCTCGGCCATGCAAATGACCGGGTCGCAGATCTTACCGATGAAATCCATGTCGTGTTCGATAACGACAAAGGTGTATCCGCGTTCTTTGTTCAGGCGCAGGATCGTGTCAGCGATGGTCATCAACAGGGTGCGGTTCACACCGGCGCCGACCTCGTCCAGAAACACGATTTTGGCGTCGACCATCATGGTGCGGCCAAGTTCCAGCAGCTTTTTCTGCCCGCCCGAGACCTGACCGGCCTTATGATCGGCCAGATGTTCGATGGTCAGAAATTCCAGAACCTCGTCTGCTTTGGCTTTCAGTGCACGCTCTTCATCCGCGATCCGTTTGCGTCCGAACCAGGTGTTCCACAGCGATTCACCGGATTGCGCGCCGGGCACCATCATCAGGTTTTCGCGGCAGGACATTGATGAGAATTCGTGCGCGATCTGGAAGGTTCGCAGCAGGCCTTTATGAAACAGATCGTGTGGGGGCAGGCCAGTGATATCTTCGCCATCCATGAACACCCTGCCACTGGTGGGCGGCAAAACCCCGGCGATGACGTTGAACAGAGTGGTTTTTCCGGCCCCGTTTGGCCCGATCAGGCCGGTGATCGACCCTTGTTCGATTTCCAGCGATGCCCCATCCACCGCGTGAAATCCGCCGAAATGCTTGTGCACGTCTTCAACGACGATCATGTTTTCCCCTTGCCTCATCCCCGAAAAACAGGTGCGGCCTTTTGTCATTGAAACAGCCCAGGCACAAGGCCCGGGCTGCTTTGTTTTTGGGCTGTTTACTTCAGATCAACGGAAGCTGACGGTCTTGTTTTCACCGTCGGTCACTTCGATCTCGCGGTAGGAGCCCGCGCTTTCACCGGGGCCGATCAGTTCAACACCCGAAGCGCCTACATAGTCGATCTCTTCGCCTGCCGCCAAAAGCTCCAGACCCTTGGCCAATTCACCCGGATAGATTTTTTCACCCGGTGCGTTGGCCACATCCATGACTTTCGCGGCATAATCTGCAGGGGTTGTCGAACCTGCGGCCTGCATGGCCAGCATGAACAGCGCCGCTGCGTCGTAAGATTCAGGCGAATACGGAGACGATCCGTCAAAGCCTGCAGCTTCGGACAGGGCAAAGTACTTTTCAGCACCTTCGCCACCCGAACCCGCGATCTGACCAAACGAGCCGTTCAGGTCTGCGCCCACATTGGCAGGCAGCGAGTCACCGATCATCCCGCCGGGCAGACCGAACGTGTCGAACGCGCCGCTGTCCAGCGAGGACTGGATAATCCCCAGACCACCTTGATCCAGATAACCCGCGACGACAAGAATGTCGCCTCCGGCCGAGGCCAGCGCGCCAACTTCGGCCGAATAATCCGCCTTGCCGTCTTCATGCGCAGCCACGATGGTCACTTCGCCACCGGCAGCTTCGAACGAAGACTGGATCGCGTCGGCCAGACCTTTGCCATAGTCGTTGTTGGTGTAGGTCAGCGCGATAGAGTTGATGCCGCGATCTTGCAGGATGTCCGCCATCACCTGACCTTCACGCGCGTCCGAAGGCGCGGTGCGGAAGAACAGGCCATTGTCTTCCATGGTCGACAGACCGGGCGAGGTAGCAGATGGTGAGATCATCACCATACCGTTCGGAATGGCGACATTCTGCAGAATCGCACCTGTCACACCCGAGCAGTCTCCGCCGATGATGCCAGCAACACCGTCGGCAATCATGCGTTCGCCGTTCGATGTGGACAGACCATTGTCGATACAACCCGTGTCAGCACGCATACCAACGACCGTGGCCCCATCAAGCAGTTTGCCCGATTCTGTAACTTCGGCGATCGCCATCTCGGCTCCTGAACCCATCGCGGGGGCCAGCGATTCGATCGGGCCGGTAAACCCGATCAGAATACCCAGTTTGACATCTTCGGCCATTGCGGCGCCCGCCAACAATGCGGTTGCTGCAGTTGCAGTAAGCAGCTTTTTCATATGGTTACTCCCTGATTTTATCTTCTTTCTGCGCACGACCCTAGGCAAGCTGCTCAAAAAAGAAAAGTCCTAACGAAAAAGTGCTTTTGCATACATTAATTCTATTTGTTTTGTTGGCGCTGCCGGGTTTCGGTGGTGTTTCAATACTTGGTGGAGGGCGAAGATGATCCGGCTTGTTGCGATTCTCATTTTGACTTGGGCGACCGGTACGGCCCATGCGGACACATTGCAAACTGCGTCAGGCCCAGTCCGTGTCACGCAAATGTTGAAAGGTCTGGACACGCCGTGGGCCGTGGGCATTTTGCCGGACGGTAGTTTCCTGGTTACGGAACGCGACGGCGACCTGCTTTACGTCAGCAATGGCAAAACGCAGCCTGTGTCTGGCGTGCCCAAGGTTGCTGCATCGGGGCAGGGCGGTTTGCTAGATGTCACCGTCGCAGAGGATTTCAGCCAAAGCCGAGAGGTGTTTCTGTCCTTCTCTAAACCGCAAGCAGATGGGGCCGGAACGGCGGTGGCCGTGGCGCGGTTGTCTGAGAATGGGCAACGCCTGACAAATCTGCGCGTCATATTCGAGGCTATGCCCGGCGGAGCGGGTGGGCGGCACTTTGGCTCGCGCGTGGTCGAGGCCAGAGATGGCACATTGTTCATAACTCTTGGTGATCGGGGCGACAGGCCCTCTGCGCAGGACAGATCAAACCACATGGGTTCTGTCATTCGGATTACGCGTGACGGTTCAGCGCCTGCCGACAATCCATTTATTGGGCAGCCTGATATCCGTCCTGAAATCTGGTCCTTTGGTCACAGAAACCCGCAAGGCGCCGGGTTGGACTTAGATGGGCAACTGTGGGTGTCCGAACACGGTGCGAGGGGCGGGGATGAGGTTAACACTATCCGCAAAGGATCAAACTACGGGTGGCCGGTGATCTCTTACGGTACCCATTATTCCGGGGAGAAGATCGGCGAGGGAACATCGCAAGCCGGGTTGGAACAGCCCGAACATTACTGGGACCCGTCTATCGCGCCATCGGGTTTGCTGGTCTATTCCGGCAAGCTGTGGCCCCAGTGGAGGGGTGACATCTTTGTCGGCTCGCTCAAGTTCGACTATATCGCGCACCTAGCAGGATCGCCGCTGCGCGAGGTTGAGCAGATCAAAGGGCCGGAAACCGAACGCGTTCGTGACATTGTCGAAGCTCCGGATGGATCAATCTGGTTTATTTCGGTCGGGCAGGGCGCCGTGTATCGCATGACGCCCGGCTAAGACCTCAGACCGACAAACGCCCGCTTTGCGTTCCGCGTTCGCGGTAGGGCGTGGTGTTGTAATGCGCCCGGTAGCATTTCGAGAAATGGCTGGGCGAGGCAAAGCCGCAGGCAAGTGCCACGTTGATTACGCTCATATCTGTCTGCATCAGCAGGTTGCGCGCCTTATGCAGTCGCAGTTCCATGTAGTAGCGCTTGGGTGAACGGCTGAGATACCGGCGGAACAGCCGCTCAAGCTGCCGGGTGGACATGCCGACATCCTTGGCCAGAATCGAAGGCGAGATCGGCTCTTCGATGTTCTTTTCCATCATCAGGATAACCTGGCTGAGTTTGGGGTGACGCACCCCAATGCGCGTTGGTGTCGACAGGCGCTGCGTGTCCTGGTCCGTACGGATCGAGGAATAAATCATCTGATCCGCGACTGCGTTTGCAAGATCTTCGCCAAAATCATCCGCGATCAGTTTGAGCATCAGGTCGATCGATGAAGTCCCACCGGCTGTGGTCATGCGGTTTCCATCGATCAGAAACACCGATTTGGTCAGCTCAACGCTGTCGAACTCCTCGGCAAAACTGTCCGAATTTTCCCAATGGATCGTCGCGCGTTTGCCATCCAGCAACCCGGCTTTCGCCAATGTATAAGCCGCAGTGCACAGCCCACCAATCTTTAGCCCCTTGCGCGCTTCACGGCGCAACCAGTTCAATACGCGCTTGGTGGTAGCGGCCTGAACGTCTACGCCACCGCAGACCATAATAACCTGGTCGCGCTGTAGCTCACCCAGGTCTGAATCCAGCTTAAACGTGGTTCCGGCTGAACAGGATACGGTTTCTCCACCTTCTCCTGCCAGAGTCCATGTGTATATGGTGCGATCAGCCATACGGTTGGCGATGCGCAGGCTATCCAGAGCAGATGCAAAAGACAGCAACGAGAACTTGTCCAAAAGGACAAAAACGAAGCTAACCGGTTTATCCGTGCGGGCGTCCACAGTGACAACTTGGCGTTGCTCTTGCATGGCGATTTGTCCTTGAATTGGCGACGGCTGCACCTACGTCGCATCTGAGTTGCCAGACACCATGCTCAAAGCTTCTTTACCACGTCAAGAGGTGCAAATCGGATATGGCCACTCTTCCCTGCTTTTTGTATAGAGACCACCTGAAATATATCAGCGGAGAACTAAGCTATGACTGAGTGGCAAAAAACGAGCTGGCGCAACAAGCCCCGGGTTCAGATGCCAGAGTATACCGACGCGGCCGCGCTGGCCAAAGTCGAGGCTCAGCTTTCACAGTATCCCCCGCTGGTCTTTGCCGGTGAGGCACGGCGTCTCAAGCAACATCTTGGTGCCGCCGGTCGCGGTGAGGCCTTTTTGCTGCAGGGTGGGGATTGCGCTGAAAGCTTTGAACAATTCAGCGCGGATGCGATCCGCGATACGTTCAAGGTGATGCTGCAGATGGCCATGGTTTTGACCTATGGCGCCAAGGTTCCCGTGGTGAAAGTGGGTCGCATGGCCGGCCAATTCGCCAAACCCCGCAGCGCGCCGACCGAGGTTATCGACGGCGTAGAACTGCCCAGCTACCGTGGCGATATCATCAACGAACTGGCCTTCACGCCCGAATCCCGGATTCCGAATCCTCAGAAAATGCTGCAGGCCTACACGCAGGCCGCCGCGACACTGAACCTGTTGCGCGCGTTTTCGACCGGTGGTTTTGCGGATATGAGCATGGTGCATTCGTGGACGCTGGGCTTTACCGATGAACAGGACGTTCAGAAGTATTCTGAAATTGCCGACCGAATTCAGGACACCATCGACTTCATGGGTGCGGCGGGGATTACCGCAGATACAACGCATGAGTTCTCGACGGTCGAATTCTACACAAGCCATGAGGGGCTGTTGCTGGAGTATGAAGAGGCGTTGACACGTTTGGACTCCACCTCGGGCAACTGGTTGGCCGGGTCCGGACACATGATCTGGATCGGTGATCGCACCCGTCAGCCCGATGGGGCACATGTCGAGTTCTGCCGCGGGGTTCAAAACCCCATCGGCCTGAAATGCGGCCCGACCACTTCGGCCGAAGACCTCAAGGTTTTGATGTCCAAGCTGAACCCGGAAAACGAAGAGGGTCGCCTGACCCTGATCGCGCGTTTTGGCGCTGGCAAAGCAGGTGAGCATCTGCCGCGTCTGGTCAAGGCCGTGAAAGAGGAAGGCGCCAATGTCACCTGGGTTTGTGATCCGATGCATGGCAACACCATCAAGTCGGCCACAGGCTACAAAACCCGGCCCTTCGATTCTGTATTGCGCGAAGTGCGCGATTTCTTTGGTGTTCATCAGGCCGAAGGCACCATTCCCGGCGGCGTGCATTTCGAGATGACTGGTCTGGATGTCACGGAATGCACCGGTGGCGTGCGTGCAGTGACCGAAGAGGATCTGTCCGACCGCTATCATACCGCATGCGATCCACGCCTGAATGCGTCTCAGGCGTTGGAGCTGGCCTTCCTTGTGGCTGAAGAACTGACCAATTTGCGTCGCGATCGTTCAAAGCGCCAAGCAAGCTAAGACATCTACGAGTTATCGGGAAGCGGCGGGTTATTGATCCGCCGTTTTTTGTTGGTCAGTCGTCTCTGGAAACGACCAGTCGGAGGTGGTTTCGGGGTCGCTTGAGTTCTGACTGATCTTCCGCAAAGCCGGCAGCATTTTCCAGTTCGGGTTTCGCGGGCACGTGCATGTCTGACACCAGTTTGATGCGTCTGTCGGATATGGCAAAACGGCGCGGTGTTGAGCCAATTGTACCCTCGCTCACCATGATGCCAAGAACCCGGCTCACATCTCCCAGGTCACTTTGTAGGGGAAGAAGTATCATGCGCGCCTGCAACCGCGCGCGACCCAGCGTGCCAGCCGACACGACACTTAGCTCTGCCGTCGAGGGTGCGGAGAGGACTTGTTCAAGCACGTCTTTCAAATCCGCTCGCGCATCAGGTTCAAAAAAGGATGTCAGCGGCATTCCCCGAACCTCCATTCCCGCGAGTTTGTTCAGATGGCTGCCAGCCAGGCGAAACCGCGCAAGGCCCGGCGCGATGCGTTCCAGAATGAACGTGTATTCCAGAACATTCTCTAACCCGCGCGGATCAACCTGCGACCGCTTCGGAACGCCGTCGCCTGTCAGTAATGCGGTCCAGTACGCCTCGGCCTGGCGGATCGGCGAGAGGCTGCGCCCACTGTCAAAGCGATCCATTGCGACGATCTTTCCAAATCCTGGCCCGGAACCAATCCCGAAAAAGGTTTTCATTTCCATCACCCTAACATCAAACCGCCGCCATTTTCATAAAATGCGAGACATCGCATATGTCGGCGGCCCAAAAGCCTCTGCTCTGGTCAGTTTGACTCGGGTTAAGACAATTTTGGAGTAATTCTTTAATGAATGGTTAACTTCTGCGGATCAATTGCGGCGTCAGCAAAGTCTTGCTCTGGACCGGTCAATGGCATTAGGTGCGGCAGGCGGCAGAAGCAGCGCAGTGACAGAAAGGGCAGTCATGATCAGATCCATGACCGGGTTTGCCTCGGGCAAGGGGGCATTTGGCCCGCATAGCTGGACGTGGGAACTGCGCAGCGTGAACGGAAAGGGACTGGATTTACGCATTCGGGTCCCGGAATGGCTGACCGGGCTAGAGGTTGCGTTGCGCGGTACCCTGTCTAAGTCTCTGAGCCGCGGAAACGTGACGCTATCCATGCGTCTCAGCCGCGATGAGGCAGATGCCGAACTAGCGTTGAACGAAGCCGCGATGGCCAACGCGATGGATGCTTTGGTGAAAACACAACAGATGGCCGAGGCGCGTGCGGTGTCCCTGGCGTTATCCAGTGCAACGGATCTGCTGGCGATGAAAGGGATGATGGAGGCCGGTACAGACGCCGATGATCCAGGCCCCTTGGTTGCGCATCTGACGTCCAAGTTCCCTGAACTTCTGAGTGCATTCATAGACATGCGTCAAACTGAAGGCGAAGCACTTGCTGGTGTGCTGACATCTCAGTTGGATCAGGTTTCCTCTTTAACCGAACAAGCCGCAGAGCTGGCGGCTCAGCGCAAAGATAAGATGGCGGATGCGTTGCGTGAAAATCTGGCGCGCGTAATGGATAACACACAGGGTGCAGACCCTGATCGCGTGGCGCAAGAACTGGCTTTGATCGCGGTCAAAGCGGACATAACTGAAGAAATTGATCGTTTGATTGCCCATGTGGCAGCTGCGCGTGACCTGTTGGGTCAAGACGGGGCCGTTGGGCGCAAGCTGGATTTCCTGATGCAAGAGTTCAACCGAGAGGCAAATACACTGTGTTCAAAAGCGCAAAGCGCTGATTTGACGTCCGTAGGGCTTGAGCTGAAAGCCGTGATCGACCAGATGCGTGAACAGGTGCAAAACATTGAATAGAAATGGGAATGACTGAAATGGCGCACCGCCGGGGTCTACTAATTATTCTCTCCTCGCCTTCAGGGGCGGGAAAGTCCACTTTGGCGCGACGGCTGATGGCATGGGACAGCGACCTGGAGTTTTCGGTGTCCGCGACGACCCGCGACCCGCGCCCCGGAGAAGAGCATGGGCGCGAGTATTACTTCCTCAGCGAGGATGCCTTCAGACAGCAGGTGTCCGAAGGTCAGATGCTGGAACATGCCCACGTGTTCGGCAACTTCTACGGCTCGCCTTCAGGACCGGTGCGGGAATCGATCAATGCAGGACGGGATGTGTTGTTCGATGTGGATTGGCAGGGCGAGGTTCAGATCAGGAACTCGGATATGGGAAAGCACGCGCTGTCGATCTTCATTCTGCCCCCATCGATTCCCGAACTGCGACGCCGGCTGGAAACACGTGGTCAGGACAGCGAAGACGTAATCGTCAAACGCATGCTCAAAAGCTGGGACGAGATCAGCCACTGGGGGTATTACGACTACGTTCTGGTGAATGACGATCTGGATGCAACCGAAGACAAGCTGAAGACAATTGTCAGCGCTGAACGGATGCGACGGATCCAGCAGCCCAGCCTACAAGACCATGTAAGAACCCTGCAAAACGAATTTGAGGGATTGTCATGACACTCTACGCCTTGGGCGAGCACACGCCGCAGATTCACGAAGACACCTGGGTGGCACCGGATGCCAATCTGGTCGGGAAAGTTGTCCTGGAGAAGGGTGCCTCGATCTGGTTTGGATGCACGATCCGGGCCGATCATGAAGAGATCCGTGTAGGTGCTGGCAGCAACGTTCAGGAAAACTGCGTCATGCATATCGACGCCGGATATCCTTTGATCATCGGTCAGAACTGCACCATCGGGCACAAGGTTATGCTGCATGGCTGTACGATTGGTGACAACACCCTCATCGGAATGGGTGCCATCGTTCTGAACGGCGCGAAGATCGGAAAGAACTGCTTGATTGGGGCAGGGGCGCTGATCACTGAAAACAAAGAGATCCCCGATAACTCCCTTGTTATGGGTTCGCCCGGTAAGGTTGTTCGACAACTGGACGACGCTGCTGCGAGGAAAATTACGTTTAGCGCGCTACACTATCAGGAAAACATGCGCTTGTTTCGTGAAACGTTGACACAAGTCTCTTAGGTACTTTGACAATCAGAGTTCCAAATCATGTCCACAGACTTACTTGAAGAATTAGTGTCAGCCATTCCTATGCCCGCATTGATGGTCGATCAGACCGAACGCATTATTGCGGCCAATACGGATGCGAAGACACTGCTCAGCCAGAATATTCAGGGTCGGCACTTCGCCACCATTCTCCGGCAACCACAGGTGATCGAGGCGATGGAGCAATGCCTGCGCACCAAAGGTCCCACCAAAACACGGCATTTGTCGAATGACGGGGCACAGGACACGACATTTGAGGTTCAATGCCGCTACATGAACGGCGTTGGTACCGTATCTGGTGGGGCAGTTCTGGCGATCTTTCAGGATGTCACACATCTGGATCAGGCCAGTCAGATGCGCCGCGACTTTGTGGCAAATGTCAGCCACGAATTGCGCACACCACTTACCGCGCTGATGGGGTTTATCGAAACTCTGCGGGGGCCAGCCCGCGATGATGATGCCGCGCGGGAACGGTTCCTGCAGATTATGGACGAAGAAGCCAACCGGATGAACCGCCTGGTCGGTGACTTGCTGTCCCTGAACCGGGTAGAAAGCGAAGAGCGTGTGCGTCCCAAGGAAGAGTTGGAACTGACAGGCTTGTTGCAATCGACATTGAATTCACTGCGGCCCCTGGCGGAAGATGCCGGTGTATCCTTGTCGTTGAATGCTGTGGCTGGTCCGATCTCGGTGCCCGGGGATAGCGATCAGTTGCGGCAGGTCTTCACCAACCTGATTGAAAACGCCATCAAGTACGGCGGAAGCGGCGAAAGTGTTGAGGTTCTGGTCTCTGCCTCCGAAAGGGACACGGCGATGCGAGGACCCGCAGTGCGCGTGCAGATCATCGACAAAGGCCCGGGAATCGATGCCGTCCACTTGCCCCGCCTAACCGAGCGATTCTATCGCGCCGACAGTCATCGGTCGCGGCAACTGGGCGGAACCGGTTTGGGGCTGGCGATTGTAAAACACATCGTGAATCGCCATCGAGGACGTTTGCGCGTGGAAAGTGATCTGGGAAAAGGGTCTGTTTTTACGGTGATTTTGCCGCGCTAGGCTTCTTCAAATATCTGAACCAATGCCGTCAGCCTTCCCTCAACCCAAAATGATTTTTGTCATCATACCGGTGAAACTCGCCGCTTGTCATGAAACCGTTACACACTTGTCACAAAAGGCTTACGCACGATCCATAGGGGTGCGCTCAGGATCATCATGGGGGTGATCGCAAATGTACTTTCTCAAGGAGACTGAAATGTCCTTTGCAAAACTGTCGGCTTCGGCTCTTGCCATCGCTGCTGTGTCCGCAACAACTGCTGCTGCCCGTGACAACGTTCAGGTTGCAGGGTCGTCGACCGTGCTGCCGTACGCATCGATCGTTGCCGAGTTGTTTGGAGAAAACACCGACTTCCCAACGCCTGTTGTCGAATCGGGTGGTTCTTCTGCCGGCCTGAAGCGTTTCTGTGAAGGTGTTGGTGAAAACACCATCGACGTTGCAAACGCATCACGCGCCATCCGCGAAAAAGAAATCAAAGCCTGTGCCGACAACGGTGTTACCGACATCATGGAAGTGCGCATCGGCTATGATGGCATCGTGTTCGCCAGCCAGCAGTCGGGTCCTGCATTCACCGCGTTCCAGCCGGCCGATATCTACAACGCCATCGGTTCCAAAGTGATGAAAGATGGTGCGTTGGTTGATAACGGCTTCAACAACTGGGCCGAGTTCAATGGCGACCTACCTGACGTTGAAATCGCAATGTTCATCCCCGGCACCAAGCACGGTACCCGCGAAGTGTTCGAAGACAAGGTTCTGCTGGCCGGTTGTGAAACCACAGGCGCAATGGAAGCCATGATCGCTGGCGGCATGAGCGAAGACGATGCCGAGGACGCATGCCTTGACGTTCGGACCGATGGCAAGTCGGTTGATATCGACGGCGACTACACTGAAACTCTGGCGCGTATCGACACCAACCCGAACGGCATTGGCGTGTTTGGTCTGGCGTTCTACGAGAACAACACCGACAAGCTGAAAGTCGCGACCATGGGCGACGTCGCACCGTCGACCGAAACCATCGCGTCGGGTGAATATCCGGTTTCGCGCCCGCTGTTCTTTTACGTCAAGAAAGCACATATCGGCGTGATCCCCGGCTTGAAAGAATACGCTCAGTTCTTCGTCGCTGACGAAATCGCTGGCGGTTCCGGCCCGCTGGCCAATTATGGCCTGGTGGCAGACCCTGAACTGGCGTCGACGCAAGACGCGATTGCCAACGAAGCAACCATGGGTTCCGGCAGCTAAGCCGGACATTGGTCTGACATGGTGTGGGGCGATCTGAACGGCGCCCCACGCTTTTCTCGAATTCCCCAACCGGACCAGTGAGGGTGGCATGCCAATACTCTGGCTTTTTCTGATCGTCATGGCGATCGCAGCAATCGGGTACGTGCTCGGGTGGTCTCGTGCATTGCAAAGCGCCGGAGGCGACAGCCGCGATCTGCACTCCCTGCCGGTGTTCTACGGCGCAAATGTTGCTTTGAAGGCGGTTGTACCAGCCTTTGGTCTGCTGATCATTTGGCTTCTGGCGCAACCACTTTACGTTTCCTCTCAGGTTTCTCAAACAATCCCTGACAGTGTCATCAAAGAAGGCTCATCACGTAGCCTTGTGATGGCCGAAGTTCGGCGTACGGCGTTTGGATTGGACAACGCCGTTGCACAAGGCGACATCACCGAAGAACTGGCCCGAAACGCCCGTGCCGACGTTGCGGATATGACGCAGCGCCTCAAAGATGCCGGGCAAGTTGTCACGTCGAACATCACACAGCCAGTTCTCATGGCGGCACAAAGTTACCGGATCTTGAATTCCACCGGCTACTTTATCATGTCGATTGTCGTGATTGCCGCTGCGCTGCTAGGGGCGGCATTCAGCTGGCGTCAAACCCATTCCGAGTACCGTGCACGCAATGTTGTCGAACAAGGTATTCGCGTTCTGCTGCTGGCTGCTGCGTCAATCGCCATCCTGACAACAGTCGGAATCGTCCTGTCGCTGGTCTTCAATACGTGGGAATTCTTCAAGCTATACCCCGCGACCGACTTCTTTTTTGGCCTGACCTGGTCACCGAGTTTCTCGGGGCGTGGCGGGTCATCTGCTTTGGGTGTTCTCCCGCTGCTTTGGGGCACGCTTTACATTTCGATCGTCGCGCTTTTGGTGGCTGTTCCGATCGGCCTGTTTGCCGCGATCTACCTGAGCGAATACGCCTCGCCCCGTGTGCGCGCCTTTGCCAAACCGCTGCTTGAGGTGCTCGCTGGTATTCCCACCATCGTCTATGGCCTGTTCGCCTTGCTGACGGTCGGCCCGCTTTTGCTGGGTATTTTTGGTGATGGCGGGTTGGGTTGGATGAAAGCCGGGACAGCCGTGATGACGGCGGGGCTGGTTATGGGCATCATGCTCATTCCTTTCGTCTCATCGCTGTCGGACGACATCATAAATGCGGTGCCGCAGGCGATGCGCGATGGGTCATATGGATTAGGCGCTACGCAGTCGGAAACCATTCGACAGGTGGTTCTCCCCGCCGCATTGCCGGGCATTGTTGGCGCGATCCTGTTGGCCGCGTCACGTGCCATTGGCGAAACCATGATTGTGGTGCTTGGGGCAGGCGCGGCCGCGCGCCTCAGCCTCAACCCGTTCGAAGCCATGACAACCGTGACCGCAAAGATCGTCAGCCAGCTGACTGGTGACGCCGATTTCGCCTCACCAGAAGCGCTTGTGGCGTTTGCGCTTGGAATGACACTCTTCATCATCACGCTGGGCCTGAACGTCTTCGCCCTCTACATCGTGCGCAAATACCGGGAGCAGTACGAATGACCGACGCAAGCATGCCAACCCCGGAAACGGGCCGTCACTCTGTCTCGCTTACGGCACCCGATGCGCGGACGCGCAAGCGTGCGCAAGCCGAAAAACGGTTTCGGGCTTACGGGATCATTGCGATTGCAACCGGCTTGTTCTTTCTGGTTGTCCTTTTCACATCGATCCTGTCGGAAGGCATTCCGGCGTTCAAGCGCACGGTTGTGAGCGTGGAGTTCATACTGACCCAACAGGACCGCGAAGAGGCGGAAAGCGAGCTGTTCAAGACAAAGGCGTATTCTAACCTGTTCGTCACCGCGCTCAAAACCGAACTGGATGAACGCGGCTTGAATGTCGACATCAACGAAGACGCCATCGAACGCCTGTTGGGCAAGGTTGGCGGCACGATCCGTACGTTCTACAGCGAGAACCCCGGCAAACTCGGGCAGCCGGTGCGGTTTGATCTGGCCGCATCCAGTCGGGTTGATGGATACTACAAAGGCCGCGTGACACGAGAGGCGATGCAAGACAGCAGGTTCTTGCAAAAAAGTGACCTTGACCTTGTGGATGCGATGGAAAAAGCGGGGATCATCAAACAGGCATTCAACTGGCCCTTTATCACAGGCGCGGATTCAGGCGTCGACAATCCGGGCGGTGCAGGTATCGGGGCGTCCGTTGTCGGGTCCTTTTTCATGATGCTGGTGGTTCTGGCCCTTTCCCTGCCAATTGGCGTCGCGGCCTCGATCTATCTGGAAGAATTCGCGCCGCAGAACCGGTTTACCGATCTCATTGAAGTCAACATCTCGAACCTTGCTGCGGTCCCGTCCATTGTGTTCGGTATCCTTGGTCTGGCGGTTTTCATCCAGTTCATGCACCTGCCGCAATCGGCGCCGCTAGTTGGCGGATTGGTTCTGACACTGATGACATTGCCGACAATCATCATCTCAACACGCGCGTCGCTTAAGGCGGTTCCGCCGTCGATCCGGGATGCGGCATTGGGGGTAGGGGCCTCGAAAATGCAGGCAGTCTTCCATCATGTTTTACCGCTGGCGGCCCCTGGTATTCTGACAGGTACCATTATCGGTCTGGCACAGGCACTTGGTGAAACCGCGCCGCTGTTGCTGATCGGTATGGTAGGCTTTGTGGCGCGAGGATATCCGGATGGGTTTGTTGCGGGTTTCACCGAAGCGAACTCGGCCATGCCAGCCCAGATTTATACCTGGGCCTCGCGCGCTGATGTTGCCTTTTACGAAAAAGCCTGGGGTGGGATCATCATCCTTCTGATGTTCCTGCTGACCATGAACATTATCGCAATTATCCTGCGCCGGCGCTTTGAACGTCGCTGGTAAATGGGGGATGTTACAATGAACGATATGACGCGAGTGGAGAGACAAGTGGACACCAACAAGATCAAGCTGGAGTGCCGTGACTGCCAGGTCCACTATGGTGAGACCCACGCGATCAAAGACGTGAACGTCGATATCGAAGACAAGACCGTGACGGCCTTTATCGGTCCGTCCGGCTGCGGCAAATCCACGTTTCTGCGCTGTTTGAACCGGATGAACGACACAATCGACATTGCCCGCGTCAAAGGGTCGTTCAAACTGGATGGTGAAGACATCTACGACAAGCGTGTCGATCCGGTGCAGCTTCGCGCCAAGGTCGGAATGGTTTTTCAGAAACCAAACCCGTTTCCCAAATCGATCTACGACAATGTCGCATATGGTCCGCGTATTCATGGCCTTGCCAAAAACAAGGCAGACTTGGACGACATTGTCGAGAAATCTCTGCGTCGCGGTGCGATCTGGGACGAAGTCAAGGATCGCCTGGATGCACCGGGCACTGGCCTGTCTGGCGGTCAGCAACAGCGCCTGTGCATTGCCCGCGCGGTGGCAACAGAGCCAGAAGTTTTGTTGATGGACGAGCCCTGTTCGGCATTAGACCCAATCGCAACAGCCCAAGTCGAAGAGCTGATCGACGAATTGCGCGAACAGTATTCGGTTGTGATCGTGACGCACTCGATGCAACAGGCCGCCCGCGTCAGCCAGAAGACGGCTTTCTTCCATCTGGGCAGTCTGGTTGAGTTTGGCGAAACCGGTCAGATTTTTACCAACCCTGTAGACCCCCGCACGGAAAGCTACATCACCGGCCGGATCGGCTGAGCATAGGTAATTAGAAATGACCGATAATCAAATGTCCGACCAACATATCGCATCCGCTTTTGACCGCGATCTTGAAACCATTCAGGCCCATATCATGAAGATGGGTGGCCTCGTTGAGGAATCGATTACGGGTGCTGCACGCTCGCTCGAAACCCGAGACGAAGAATTGGCGCAAGAAGTTCGCCAGAAGGATAAGGCCATTGATGAGCTGGAAGAGCTCGTCAACGAAGAGACCGCGCGATTGATCGCATTGCGATCGCCGACAGCCAGTGATTTGCGGCTTGTCCTGTCGGTGATGAAAGTCTCAGGCAACCTCGAACGTATTGGCGATTACTCAAAAAACATTGCAAAACGAACCACGGTTCTGGTCACTGCAACGGAAATCAACGGCAGCGCGGCAGCGTTGCGCCGAATGGCTCGCGAGGTAGAGATGATGCTGCGTGATGCACTGGATGCCTACATCCAGCGCGATTCTGAACTGGCGTCAGATGTCATCGAGCGTGACCAGGAAGTGGACCAGATGTACAATGGCCTGTTCCGCGAGTTCCTGACCTTTATGGCAGAAGATCCGCGCAACATTTCGGCCTGTATGCACTTGCATTTCATCGCCAAAAACATCGAGCGTATGGGTGATCACGTGACCGCTATTGCAGAACAAGTCGTCTACCTGGTGACCGGCGAACGTCCGGCCGAAGCCCGGCCCAAAGCTGATAACACATCGCAAACTGTCTAGAGGACGAAGGCAATGTCTGCTGATCAACCGAGTGTACTGGTGGTCGAGGATGAGCTCGCTCAGCGCGAAGTTTTGGCATACAACCTTGAGGCCGAAGGGTTTCGCGTCTCAAAAGCAGCCAGCGGCGACGAAGCGATGCTGCTGGTCGACGAAGAAAGCCCAGACATCATCGTACTGGATTGGATGATGCCCAATCTCAGCGGTATCGAGGTATGCCGACGCCTCAAGACCCGGCCGGATACACGCTCCATCCCGATCATCATGTTGTCGGCCCGTTCTGAAGAGGTCGACAAAGTGCGCGGGCTGGAAACCGGCGCAGATGACTACGTGGTCAAACCGTACTCGATCGTGGAGTTGATGGCCCGTGTACGGACCCAGCTGCGCCGGGTTCGCCCCGCGACTGTAGGGATACGGCTGGAATTTGATGACATTGTGCTGGATTCTGAAACCCACAAGGTCAGCCGCGGCAGTATGCCGTTGAAGCTTGGTCCGACTGAGTTCCGTTTGCTCAGCACATTCATGGAAAAACCCGGCCGTGTCTGGAGTCGCGAGCAACTGCTGGACCGGGTCTGGGGGCGCGACATCTATGTCGATACGCGCACCGTCGACGTTCATATCGGACGGCTGCGCAAGGCGTTGACGCAACATGGCGGTGAAGATCCCGTACGCACGGTGCGCGGAGCAGGATACGCCTTGGGCTGAAGTGATCGGGCAGGGGCCTTTGCTACGGACCCTGGCCCATGACTTTTACTCATGGGAAGGTGCGAAACTCTTGCTGTAACTTTCAGCGGGCGCGCGGTAGGCTTTGGCAAAATTGCCAACCCCGGAGAAGTCCCATGAACGCCCCCAGCACCAAACCAACCTTGCGCGCCAAGGATGCGCCCGATCTGGGGCAGTTTGCGTGGGATGATCCGTTCCGTTTGGCCGATCAATTGACCGAAGACGAACGCATGATCGCCGACAGTGCGCGGGCGTACGCGCAGGAAAAACTGCAACCCCGCGTGACCGAGGCGTTTCAGAACGAAGAAACCGACCCCGGAATCTTTCGGGAAATGGGCGAAATGGGCCTGTTGGGAACGACCATTCCTGAAGAATACGGCGGCATCGGCGCGGGCTATGTCGCCTATGGCCTGGTCGCACGTGAAGTCGAACGTGTGGATTCCGGCTATCGTTCGATGATGTCGGTGCAAAGCTCTCTGGTGATGTACCCGATCTATGCCTATGGCAGCGAGGAACAGCGCCAAAAGTATCTGCCCAAGCTGGCCAGTGGCGAGTGGATCGGGTGTTTTGGCCTGACCGAGCCGGACGCAGGGTCTGACCCGGCGGGCATGAAAACCCGGGCCGAGAAGATTGACGGCGGCTACCGATTGACCGGCAGCAAGATGTGGATTTCGAACTCTCCGATCGCTGACGTCTTTGTTGTCTGGGCGAAATCAGCTGCCCATGACGGCAAAATTCGCGGCTTTGTTCTGGACAAAGGCCTGAAGGGTCTGAGTGCACCCAAAATCCAAAACAAGCTAAGCCTTCGCGCATCGATCACCGGTGAAATCGTTCTGGACGGTGTTGAAGTGGGCGAGGGCGCATTGCTACCTCATGTGCAGGGCCTCAAGGGACCGTTTGGGTGTCTGAATCGTGCCCGGTTTGGAATCAGCTGGGGTGTTATGGGCGCTGCGGAATGTTGCTGGCATGCGGCGCTTCAATATGGGCTGGATCGCAAGCAATTCGACAAACCATTGGCGCAAACGCAACTGTTCCAACGCAAGCTCGCAGATATGCAGACCGAGATCGCTTTGGGCCTGCAAAGCAGCTTGCGCGTCGGTCGCCTGATGGATCAGGCCGAAGCCGCGCCGGAGATGGTTTCTATTGTAAAGCGCAACAACTGCGGAAAAGCGTTGGACATCGCGCGGATGGCGCGTGACATGCACGGTGGAAACGGGATTTCGCTTGAGTTTCAGGTTATCCGCCACATGGTCAACCTTGAGACAGTGAACACCTATGAGGGCACGCATGATGTACATGCGTTGATCCTGGGGCGGGCACAGACAGGATTGCAGGCCTTTTACTGAGCTATAGTATAATGCGTGTAATTGGTATTATGGTAAATATACGCCATTACACTGCACTTTAATTTTAAAACCAACGCCTTACCATGCAGTGTTGAATCCGAGATTTGGAGCGTCACATGGATCTGAACAGGAAAACTGTTGTCGTCACAGGCGCCGCACAAGGTATTGGCAAAGGTCTGGCAGAACGATTTGCACATGAAGGCGCAAGTGTCGTTTGTGCGGATATCGACGATGCCGGAGCGCGTTTGGTCGCGGAAGCCATCGGTGGACATGCCCTGCGCTGCGACGTCTCCAGCGAGGATGAGATTAAATCTCTGATCGAACACGTCGAAAACACAGTCGGTCCGATTGACCTGTTCTGTGCAAATGCCGGAATTCTGACGCTTGGCGGTCTGGATGTCCCGGATGAAGACTGGGATCGGATCTGGAAGATCAACGTAATGTCCCACGTTTGGACAGCGCGCCATCTGGTTCCTCGGATGACCGCGCGCGGTGGCGGATACATCATGACAACCGCGTCAGCGGCCGGCTTGCTGAATCAACCTGGCGCGGCTCCATACGGCGTCACAAAGCATGCAGCGGTCGGATTTGCCGAATGGTTGTCGCTGACCTATGGGCACCAGGGCCTGCGGGTTTCAGTTTTGTGCCCACAAGCAGTACGATCAGAAATGACCCGAGGACATGAAAATTCGGTGGCCGCAATCGACGGCATGCTAGAGCCTGAAGACGTGGCGCAAGCCTGTGTTGATGCGATCCGCGAAGAACAGTTTCTGGTTCTCCCACATCCTCAGGTGTTGGATTATATACGGCTGAAATCTGATGATTACGACCGATGGCTTGGAGGAATGATGAAGTTAAATCAGGTGTTTGTCGAGAATACCTAAGGTTTCTTCTGCGCTCTGCGCATAAGGCCTTCTTGCGCAACAGAAGCGACCAAAACGCCATCTTCGGTGTATATCGACCCGCGATTAAAGTTCCGCCCCTGCCCCGACCACGGCGAATCCATTGCATAAAGGTGCCAGTTCTCAAAATGCACCGGTGCGTGAAACCAGATGGTGTGGTCCAGACTGGCGCCATTGACCTCGCCGGTAAACCAGCTCAGCCCATGTGGGCGCATTCCCGAACTCATCAGGTTCATGTCCGAGGCATATGCCAGCAGCAAATGCTGTGTTTTTGCGTCCGCCGATGCGGCGGCTCCCATTCGGAACCAAATCTGATTGCGATCATCCGATACCGCCGGGTTGAACGGATCCAGATGATCGACTTCCCGGACTTCGATTGGGCGTTCGCGGATCAGCTCGGATCGCATTCGTTCGGGCACGCGATCCAGGTACTTCTGTCGCAACTCCGTTCGTGCCGGATAGTGTTCCGGGGTATCCAGATCCGGCATAGGGTGCTGATGATCCCAACCTTCGTCTTTGATGTGAAACGACGCGGACATGTTCAGAATTTGCTTTCCATGCTGAATTGCAACCACCCGCCGCGTTGTAAAAGAACCTCCATCGCGCGCTCTATCAACCTGATAAATAACGGGAATGTTTGGGTCCCCCGGGCGAATGAAATAGGCATGCAGCGAATGACACAGCCTGTCGTCGACAGTGCGATAGGCCGCTGCGAGTGCCTGAGCAATCACCTGTCCACCGAAAATACGCGTCGGGGTTTCGCCACCTGATCCGGTGCCGCGAAACAGATCAACTTCAAGACGTTCAACGTTTAGAAGATCAAGAAGAATGCGTTCGGCTTCGGTCATGGTCTACTCATCAATCTTTGGTCTCACTTGGCGTATCAGCCGCCGCGGCATCAATCAATCATCGCCGCAAGGACAAGCGCCTTAAGCTCTGCACGTGACGGGTATGAACTGGACGGTGACAACTGGGTAAAGAAAACGGCAGTCAGGTCATTTTCCCGATCAATCCAGAAATAGGTCGATGCCATGCCGCCCCAGCTGAAATCTCCGACGGATCCGGGCACGCGGACCCTGCCCGGGTTCAAGACGACGGAACCGCCTAGGCCAAAGCCCATACCTTCCATCGGTTGCTCGGCAAAGCTTTGCGGTCCCATAGATGCAATGTCGCCCGGTAAGTGATTGAGCATCATAAAGTCTACGGTCTTCGGTCCCAGCAATCGGTGACCGTTTCCAGTGCCTCCGGTCCGTAGCATTTCGGCAAACCTTGCGTAATCGTCGATTGTGCTGATCAATCCTCCACCACCGGAAAAAGTAGTCGTGTTTTCAAAAGGTGAATGTCCGGCGCGATCGACAAGACGCAAGGTATCCGTGCCTGCATCGGCTGAATTCAACGCCATCGCGTCACCTGCTAGCGGAGTGTAAAGCGACGCAAATCGATCCCCTGCCCCTGTTGTGACCGAGAACCCGGTGTTCCGCATGTTTAGCGGTGCAAAAACCTCTTGCTCAAAGAACACATCCAGAGACTTTCCCGAGACGACCTCGATCACGCGCCCGAGCACATCTAAACTGACCGAGTATTCCCAGCGGGTTCCGGGTTGAAAGGCCAGCGGCAGATCAGCCAAATCAGCCACTCGGTCCTTTAACAGACCCTGATTTGGCTTAAACAACAGGTCTTGGTCGTCCATCGCGGCAGGTAACAGCCCGGGATTGAACGGGTAACTGAAACCAGCGGTGTGCGTAAGTAGCTGGTGCACAGTCGGTGTTGTAGCATTCTGGGTTTGGTCCAACCGCTGCGCATCCGGAACAAGCGCCTGCATGTTGTCGAAGCCTGGAATAAAATCTGATAGAGGCGCATCCAGATGGAACAAACCCTGTTCTGCCAGCATCATGATCGCAACAGACGTCACGGGTTTGGTCATTGAGTAGATGCGAACCAGCGTATCCCTTTCAAACGACAGGTTGTCTTCAACGTTTCGCAATCCGGTCGCATGGAAAAACACTTCGCGACCTTTGCGAAACACCACCACCGAACTGCCTGCGTATTTCCGCTGATCAACATAGCTGTCCATCCATGTGCAGATGTGGTTCAGCCGTGTCTGTTCAAATGTCGTATTTACGTCGGGCATTGAAGATCGAACCTCATATGATCTGCTACGATCATGGTTGCTTGGGCGCTGAAACAACAGTGAAAATTGCAAGCCCCGGCAACTGACGTCTGGGCCGATTGCACTGGGTACAGCGGCTGTTTCAAGTGTTAGACTACCGAGGTCTCAGATTCGCCATACGCTCTTGCAACCCGACGATTTGCCGTCTTTCCGGAGGACCAACATGGCCCAAACCATCGATTTCGTCTTCGATTTTTGCAGTCCCAACGCTTTCCTGGCCCATAAATTGTTGCCGGGTCTGGCCAAGCGGCACAAGGTTGCGATCAACTATGTCCCGGTGCTGTTGTCCGGCGTGTTCAAAGCCACCAACAACCAAAGTCCTTTTCATGCGTTCTCGGAAAACCGCCAGAAATCGGCCTATCTGACGCATGATCTGCACCGCTTTGCCCGTCGCCGCGGGTTGAACTTTCACATGAGCCCGCATTTTCCCTTGAACACACGGTTTGCAATGCGTGGCGCTTACTTTGCTTCTGGAAAATCATGGGAAGTCAAATATATAGACGCCATATTTGATGCGATTTGGGTGCATGGTCAAAAGGTTGACGAGATGGGTGTGCTAACCGAAATTCTGCACGAGAATGGGCTGCCGGTTCGTAAAACACGTGAGGCGATAGGAAGCGCAGACACAATACAAAAACTGAAGGATCGAACCAAAGCGGCCGTCAAGCGCGGTGTATTCGGGGTACCCAGCATGTTCATCGGTGATGAGATGTTTTTTGGTAAGAACAGCCTTGCGAACCTTGAACTTGAGTTGTCCAATTCGAAGTAGGCCGTATAAATGTTTGAAAACAGTATGTTACCTCACTTTCATAAGCTTGTGTTCAGTGCCACCAACCCATGCTGCGCGAAGACGGGGACATAGGCGCCAAATGCTTGGGCGCGTTTGGGGTCAGACGCGTTACCGTCCAAAGCGCGCTTGTAAACTCCCTGCAGAATGCCCGCCATGCGAAAAAAATTGAACGCCAGGTAGAATCCAAAATTCTCGATCCGGTCGATTCCGCGCCGTGCGCAATACTGCGCGACAAAGGCCTGATCACTTGGCAGGCCCAGGCTTTCGCGATCGATGCCGGCCAAGCCGCGCCCTTCTTTGCCCGGTGGCATCTGCCATTGCATGATGACAGCAGCCAAATCGGCGTAAGGGTGCCCAATTGTTGACAATTCCCAGTCGAGCACCCCGACGCATTTGGCTCTGTCTGGGGCGAACATCAGGTTATCGATCCGGTAATCTCCGTGGACCAGTGTTCTTTGCCCGTCATCCGCTGGAATCGAGGCGTCCAAAGCCGAAATCAGCCTATCCATGTCAGCAATCACTGCGGTCTCTGACGCGCGATACTGCTTGGTCCACCGAGAGATTTGCCGCTCAAAATAGTTCCCGGTAGGTCCGTAGTCAGTCAGACCGGCAGCGCCTATATCCACCATATGAAGCTCAGCCAAAACACGGTTCATCTCGTCCAGAATGGCGGTCCGGGCTGTGTTGCTTTCATCCTTCATCGTGGGTTCAAGAAAGATCCGGCCCTGAAGATGCTCCATTACATAGAAGGTCGAGCCGATGACACTGTCATCTTCGCAAAGAAGGTACATTTCCGGCACGGGGACCTTGCTGCCCGCTATCGCGCGCTGCACACGGAATTCGCGATCAACGGCATGGGCTGATTTCAACAGGGTTCCGGGTGGTTTGCGGCGCAAAACGTAAGACCGGTTCGGAGTGCGTAGTTCATAAGTCGGATTGGATTGACCCACCGAGAATTTTGACGCCTCCAATGGGCCTTGATAGCCACTTAGATGCGCTGACAGATAAGCATCTACAGCGGGTAGATCTAACGTGTTGTCTTTGCTCATTTTCTGTACTCGCGATTACATGGCCTCGGCAAAGATATTGCCGGCAGTTACCACATTGATACCACCAGAAACTGGAATCACAGCACCGGTGACATAGCTGCCACCGCGACCGCACAGAAAAAGCATACATCCTGCGATGTCTTCGTCCCGCCCGACGCGCCCCAAGGGTACAGACTTACCGACCTTGTCTCTTGTTCCCTCATCAGCCGTAGCAAAAGCCGTCATGCGGGATACAAACGGCCCCGGAGCCAACGCGTTAACGGTCACATTATAGGGCGAAAGCTCCTTCGCCATGACCTTGGTCAGATGCAGAACGGCCGCCTTTGATGCTGAATAGCTGTACGCACCGTCCCCCATTGGAACTTCGCCCATGACGGAACCAACATTGACAACCCGTGCCGGATCTTCGGGCGATCCTGATTTCATCAGCAGTGGCAGAAGTCTCTGGGTAAGCTCGAAGATCCCGGCAACATTGACGGACATGACCTTTTCCCAAGCCTCGTACGGAAACTGGCCCATAGGCGCACCCCAGGAGGTGCCCGAGTTATTCATAAGAATATCAAGCTTGTCCGTGCGGGCATTAATGTCATCGACCAGGGAATCGATCCCTTCCTTGCTGCCAAGATCACCGGCAAAACCCTCGGCGCTTCCCGGGGCATCCAAGGCGTTTAGCTCGGCCGCCACCGCAGCGCATGCGTCGCCTTTGCGCGATGCGATCAGAACATGTGCTCCGGCCCGAACCAACGCTTCGGCTGCCATGCGGCCAATTCCTGTTGCCCCTCCGGTGACCAATGCGGTTTTACCGTGCAGCGAGAAAAGTGTTTCGGGTGTCATGGTCTGCTCCTCAGTTATGTGCGGTGCATCGATTTGCTGTGTCCGAACTTGCCGTTGCGGGAGCCGGGCGTCTGCGCCGTTGACAACCCAGGTCGGTGCACCAAAAGTTCTTCCTTACAGATTAACAGGGACAAGGCAGTCGACATGCAAGCATTACTCAGCGTCGCCCCCGGCGGGCCCGAGACATTGGAACTGACCACCCTGCCCGATCTCAAACAAGGTAAGGGTGATTTGCTAGTCGGTGTAAAGGCCGCCGGTGTCAATTTTCCGGATACTCTGATTATCCAGGACTTGTATCAAATGAAACCGCCCCGCCCGTTTGCCCCGGGCGGAGAAATCGCAGGCGACGTATTGGCTGTGGGTGAAGGGGTCACAGGGTTCGCAGTCGGAGATCGTATCCTGGCGTTGACCGGGCATGGTGGATTCGCGACGCAGGCGGTGGTCAAGGCGGCGACGGCACTCAAATTTCCAGATGCGATGCCATATCAAGACGCGGCCTGTTTCATCTTCACTTACGGAACGTCCTATCACGCCCTGAAGGATCGCGCTGCGATTCAACCCAACGAAACTCTGCTGGTTTTGGGCGCAGCAGGTGGCGCAGGGTCTGCCGCTATTGAACTGGGCAAGGCCATGGGTGCCCGAGTGATCGCAGCCGTATCGTCACCTGAGAAGGCAGAGTTTTGCCGCCAGATCGGGGCGGATGACACAATCCTCTACCCGCGGGAAATGGACAAGGACGCACAGAAGTCTTTTGCGCATGACATAAAGGCCCTGGCCGGGTCCGGTGGCGTGGATGTGGTGTATGACGCGGTCGGCGGGCCCTGCGCCGAACCCGCTCTACGCAGTATGGCCTGGAAAGGTCGATACCTTGTGGTTGGCTTCCCAGCCGGAATTCCGAACATCCCGCTTAACCTTGCGCTGCTGAAAGGCTGTCAGATCGTTGGCGTCTTTTGGGGGGCGTCCGTCTTTCGGGACCCAAAGGCGCATGCTGAGAACGTCAAAGAGCTTTTTGGGTACTATGCGGCGGGTCAAATCAAGCCACGTATCAGCGCCCGGTTTCCACTACGTGACGCGCCCGAAGCGCTGGAAAATTTGTCTCAGCGATCTGCCTTGGGAAAACTTGTGGTGACTATGGATTAGACCCGCCCTCTACGCCGGAAACATGTATCCCGAATACCCTTGACCCGCTGAAGTAAAGTCAGGTGGACAACCATACCAATTCATGACTATGAACGTTTAATGGGGACAATTTAGTAATGCATGACGTTTTGGTATTGAATGGGCCAAACCTCAACCTGCTGGGTACGCGCCAGCCAGAGGTGTATGGTGCGACCACTTTACAGATGATCGAGGATCGCTGCGTCAAACATGGTGCATCTGTCGGCCTGAAAGTGTCACATCTGCAATCCAACCACGAAGGCGTATTGATTGACGCGATCCACGCCGCTCGGGGTGTTCAGGACGGCTTGATTGTGAACGCAGGCGCCTTCACACATACCTCGATTGCCCTGATGGATGCGATTGCCTCTGTCGAATTGCCGGTTGTGGAAGTGCATTTGTCGAATATCCATGCGCGTGAGGCGTTCCGCCATAGCTCTTACATTGCGCCCGTTGCATTGGGCCAAATCTGCGGGTTTGGGGCCCAAGGCTACATCTTCGCGTTGGACGCGCTGGCTGCCCACCTGACATCGGGGACCGGCGCATGAAACTCAAGGAATACCTGCACTTTGTAACCTACGCCAAGACTCTGGAAGAGCTCTGGGACGCGCATTGCCGCCAAATGGCCGAATATGGGTTCGACCGGTTGATCTATGGCTACACGCAGTTTCGGACCGCAACGTCGCTCGGGGATCCCGAAGACTTCACAATACTGACGAACCACAGCCGGTCGTATGTAGACGGATTTCTGGGCGACGGGCTATATTTCCATGCGCCAATGCTGAAATGGGCGCTGGACCATGAAGGCGCAGCAAGCTGGCATATGATTCAAGATATGGATTCTAGTGGGGTGCTGACGCCTCAGGAACAGCGCGTCATTGATTTCAATAAATCCAAGGGTGTTATTGCGGGCTATACCGTCAGCTTCAACTCCGTCTCCATCCGCTCAAAAGGCGCGATCTCTCTGTCTGCAGAAAATGGCAGAACCCAGGATGATGTTGATGAAGTCTGGGAGAAGCATGGAAACGACATTCTTCTGATGAACAATGTCGCCCATCTGAAGATCCTGACCCTGCCTCACAGTCCGCCAAACCGTGGCCTGACCAAACGCCAGCGCGAGGCGTTGCAATGGGTCGGCGATGGCAAAACGACACAAGACATTGCGTTGTTGATGGGGCTGACCTCTGCAACGGTGGAAAAACACCTGCGACTTGCCCGAGAAGCCTTGTCCGTTGAAACTACAGCGCAGGCTGTTCTTAAGGCATCATTACACAATCAGATGTTTGTCGTCGAAGCCTGAGCCGCTGATTTGACGTAAACTGCGTCACTTTACCTAGGGTAAGGAAAACATGACTATCCGAATCTGGCAGGAAAGTTGCACAGTATCCTTGTTCCGTGAGTGGTGGCTTTAGCCAGGGAACATTCGGTTGGATCTTTGCAATAACAGAGCTCTCCAATCACTCTGACAAGGGGGCGTTTATTTATCCGCGTACCGGTGTCGGAATTTTGGGGGGCCTCGAACATCCCCATCATGCGGGGCCCTCCATTCAACATGTTGTTTAATGGCGGATTGAATTGGCTTAAAAAAACGGGCTACGCGATGCGTAACCCGTTTCAGCTTGGTGATAGGGCCGTGAACGGGCCCTACCTTTTTGATTAGCCCTGAGCGGCTTTTGCAACTTCGGCTGCGAAGTCTTCCTTCTCGACCACGATGCCTTCGCCAACTTCCAGGCGGACAAAGCCGGTGATCGTTGCGCCTGCTTCTTTTGCAGCCGCTTCAACGGTCAGGTCAGGGTTCACAACAAACGCCTGGTTCAGCAGAGTTGCTTCCGCCACGAATTTCTTCATACGGCCAACAATCATCTTTTCGATCACCTGCTCCGGCTTGCCGGATTCGCGGGCGATGTCCATCTGAACCTGCTTTTCCTTCTCGACAACTGCCGGGTCCATGTCGGCTTCGGACAGGGCCGCGGGGTTTACCGCTGCGATATGCATCGCAATCTGCTTGCCGATCGCTTCGTCCCCACCGGACAGAGCAACCAGAACACCGATTTTACCCATACCGTTGGTGGCCGCGTTGTGGACGTAGGATACAACGGTGTCGCCCGACAGCTTTGACATGCGGCGCACCGACATGTTTTCACCGATTGTGGCGATCTTGTCGGTCAACGTGTCTGCAACGGTCTTGCCGCCCAGATCGGCCGCCAGCAGAGCTTCGACATTGTCGACGCCTTCTGCGGCATATGCGATTTTACCAACCATTTCCTGGAACTCGGCGTTCTTGCCGACAAAGTCGGTTTCCGAGTTCACTTCCACTGCAACACCGTTGTTGCCATTGACATGAACAGCAACCAGACCTTCGGCTGCGGTACGGCCCGACTTCTTGGCTGCTTTGGCAAGGCCTTTGGTGCGCAGCCAGTCAATGGCTTCGTCCATGTTGCCGCCGGTTTCGGTCAGCGCTTTCTTTGCGTCCATCATGCCTGCGCCGGTTGTGTCGCGCAGTTCTTTCACCATTGCTGCTGTGATTGCCATCTCTTGGCTCTCCTCAATTCAAACGGATTTGGGGCAGGTCTACCCTGCCCCATATGTCATTTACGTGACGGGCAGCTTACGCTTCGGCTTTGGTTTCCGGAGCGGCTTCTGCGGTCTCTTCAGCCGCAGGCTCTTCCGCAACGACCTCTTCAACCGGTGCTTCTTCGAATGCACCCAGGTCAACACCAGCAGCACCCATCTGAGCGGTCATACCATCCAGAGCGGCACGTGCGGCCAGATCGCAATACAGCGAGATGGCGCGCGCAGCGTCATCGTTGCCAGGGATGATGTAATCAACACCATCAGGCGAGCAGTTGGTGTCGACAACAGCCACAACCGGGATGCCCAGCTTGTTGGCTTCGGCGATAGCCAATGCTTCTTTTTTGACGTCGATGACGAACAGCAGGTCGGGGACGCCGCCCATTTCGCGGATACCGCCCAGCGACGCTTGCAGTTTGCCCTGGTCACGTTCCATGCCCAGACGCTCTTTCTTGGTCAGGCCTTCGGCGCCGGTTTCCATCGCTTCATCGATCTGGTTCAGACGGTTGATCGACTGGGAAACGGTTTTCCAGTTGGTCAACGTTCCGCCCAGCCAGCGATGGTTCATATAGTACTGAGCCGACTTTTCAGCCGCTTCAGCGATCGGCTGAGCTGCCTGACGCTTGGTGCCAACGAACAGTACGCGACCGCCTTTTGCAACGGTGTCACGAACGGCCTGCAGAGCCTGATCCAGCATCGGAACGGTCTGGGTCAGGTCCATGATGTGGATGCCATTGCGTGAGCCGTAGATGAACGGGCCCATGCGGGGATTCCAACGCTGTGTCTGGTGACCAAAGTGAACGCCAGCTTCCAGCAGCTGACGCATGGTGAACTCGGGAAGAGCCATGCTATTTTCCTTTTCCGGTTTACGCCTCGGCGGGGGTGAAAGAAGCGGATGCTCCAACCGGCGGGCCAGATAAGGATGTCTCCCCTACAAAGCCCAAACCCCGCCTGCGGGTTTGAATGGCGCGCGTATACGGCAGGATTTAAGGCTGTGCAAGGGCCAAATGCCCTTATTTTTCAAGCCGGGCCAGCGCATGCGCGTGTCGCACCGCCTCTTCGCAATGTGCTGCCAGAGCTTTGCGGTTTTCGAAATCACACACCCGAGCTGGAGAGTGGTAAATCAACTCGACCGATCCCTGTCGGCGTGCGCCCAAAGTCTTCAACAGATGTGGTCCGAATTCCATGTCGCCCCACCAGCCGTAAAACCTGTCGGGCTGACCTTTGGGTGCGCGAAAGACGACGGACACGGGTTGCACATACATGAAATCGCGTAATTCATCTGCGAAGAATGCCGCAAAAAGCGTTGTTTTAAAAGGCAAAACCCGCAATCCATCGGTCGAGGTGCCTTCGGGGAAGAACAGCAATTTGTGACCAGCGTTCAGTCTTGTTTCGAAAATCCGCGTTTGTTCACGCGCTTTTTTTGGGTTTCGTTCGATGAAGACGGTTCCGGTCGCCCGGGCCAGCCAGCCGATACCCGGCCATTTTGCGACTTCGGCTTTGGACACGAAGTAAATCCGCTTGCGCGCGTTAAGGGCAAAAATATCCAGCCATGACGAGTGGTTTGCCACCACCGCTCCGTGTTCGCGCATCAAACTGCCCGACGTTCGGAATCCCATGCCCAGAATTCGAAACGCGTTTCGGCACACAAACTGAGTTATGTAAGGCGTAACAGGACGGCGCACTCCGAAAAACGGGCGTTCAAACACGCGGAGGATTAAGAGAATGATCAGCCCACCGAAGACGAAAATCGCCAACGGTAACCCACGCAACAGTACAAGGCAGCAGCCGACGAAACCCAACTCAAGCGGGTCTGGTGCGTCTTCACTGTTCCAAAGGGGCGCAGTCAACGGCTCACGCTCCGCCATAAATTCGTTTCTGCCGTTCGTTCATGCGCGCGGTATCCAGGATCAAACATACATCGGTGGTGTTAAACGCATGATCAATGAACGCCCCCTCGCCCACAAAACCGCCGAGCCGCAGATAGGCCTTGATCAGCGCAGGCACCTGAACCATCGCCGCGCGACGGTCCAAAGCCTCAGGTTTTACCAGGTTCATGGATTGAAACACTCCTGGCTGCGCCCTGACCCGCAGATCAACTGGAGCCAGGTGATTGTGGTGCAGCATAGACAGTGGCTGCGCCAGCGCTCCTACTTCTGTGCCATGAAAACTGGCCACACCAAAGAGGATCTCGATCTGACGCTCTGCGACATAACCAGCAAGACCATTCCACAGATGATACATCGCCGTGCCGCCCCGGTAATCCGGATGCAGACACGACCGACCGAGCTCCAACAACTTGCGGCCGCTTTGTTTCAGAACGGTTAAATCGTACTCGGCCTCGGAGTAGAACCGCCCCAGTTCTGCGGCAAGATCACCCGGTAACAGCCTGTAAACGCCCACGACTTCGCTCGTCGCGTCATCATAGGCCAGCATATGGTCGAAATAGGGATCAAACTCGTCCTGCTCCAACCCGGCGTCGTGATCGACCATCTCACCACCGCCGCCCAGTTCGTGCACGAACACGTCATAGCGCAATCGTTGCGCCGCGCGCAGCTCGTCCGCTGAGTCAGCAAGTCGTATAGTAAACGAAGGGCCTGCGTCGGGCATGTCAGAAAGATTGATCCTATGTTTCTGAAGCGCAGATATCGCAGTTTTTCAGGCAAAGGCAACCAGACGGTGACAGGCTTTCCTGTTAACTATTCCTAAACCAGTTTCACGGATCAAAGACCGGCATCAGGGCGATGCGTGTTCCATCGATTACCACTTTCCCCTGCTCGCGAAAGTTCACGGTGATCTTGCCTGCGATGTTGGATTGAACCTGTCCGACGCCCCAATCCGGGAAATCCGGGTGGCGCACGAACATGCCCGGTGCGAGAATGGCATTCAAATCTGTCATGCTTGGGCTCCGGTCCGGTGGCAGATACAGCAGGAGGTACGCATGGGCGGCTCAGACGTCAACCTGGCCGAGTTGATCGGCTCTCGGATCTGTCATGATCTGATCAGCCCGATTGGGGCAATTACCAATGGGCTTGAGCTTTTGGATATGGTTGGCGCAGTGCAAGGCCCGGAAATGGAGCTGATCTCGGGCAGTGTCGGCAGTGCTGGGGCGCGGATTCGCTTTTTCCGGGTTGCCTTTGGATCCGCCGGTGATCAGCCATTGGGTCGGACTGAGGTGGCGGATCTTCTGAAAGATGTTGAACGCGCCGGTCGGGTTCGAGTGCACTGGAATCTGACAGATGCGGTGCCGCGCAATCAGGTGAAACTGGCCTTTTTGGCGCTTATGTGCTGCGAAAGTGCCATGCCGATGGGGGGCGATGTCCGGATCAGTGCGCATGGCGACAAGTGGGAGGTGACAGGCACCGCTGACAAGCTGAATGTCGACGGTGACCTATGGAAACACGTTGTAACAGGGCGTTTTCCAAACAAGATCACACCTGCTCAGGTGCAATTTGCGTTGTTACCCGAAAGTGCCACAGCCATGGGTCGAAAAATAGCGGTCGAGACCGCATCGACCCGCGTTACCCTTAGATTTTAGGCGCGGGTCGTTCCGTTCCCGCGGACAAGGTACTTAAAGCTGGTCAACTGTGCTGCCCCCACCGGGCCGCGCGCGTGCATTTTACCGGTGGCGATCCCGATCTCGGCACCCATGCCGAACTCACCACCATCGGCAAACTGGGTCGAGGCGTTGTGCATCAGGATCGCACTGTCTAGCCGCTCAAAGAAACGGGCGGCGGCACTGGCATCTTCTGTCATAATACAGTCTGTATGGTTCGAACCGAATTGGCGGATATGCGAAATAGCGCCATCAATGTCAGTGACCGGTTTGGCGGCGATGATGCTGTCCAGAAACTCTTTGCCCCAGTCATCGGCCGAGGCCGAAACAGTGCCCTTCACAGCCAAAGGGCCTTCGGCATGAACCTCAACACCCGCCGCCAATAGGGCGGCGATGATGTCTTGCCCCAGCGTCTCAGCGACATCCTGATGGATCAGTAGGCATTCAGCCGCGCCACAAATACCTGTGCGGCGTGTCTTCGCGTTCAGCACGACATCCAGAGTTTTCTGCGGATCAGCGGCTTTGTCGACATAGATATGCACGATGCCTTCGAGATGGGCAAAAACCGGAACGCGAGCTTCGCGCTGGACCAGTCCGACCAAACCCTTGCCGCCACGCGGGACGATGACATCGACATAATCGGTCATTGTCAGCAATTCCTGAACCGCAGCGCGGTCGCGCGTCGGGACCAGTTGAATGGCATCTTCGGGCAGGTTCGCAGCCTTCAAACCCTCGACCAGACAGGCGTGGATGGCGGTGGACGAATGAAATCCCTCGGACCCGCCCCGCAGGATCACGGCATTGCCGGATTTCAGGCACAAAGCACCTGCGTCTGCCGTTACATTGGGGCGGCTTTCATAGATGACACCGATCACACCCAGCGGAGTACGCACGCGCTGGATGTTCAGACCGGATGGCATATCCCATTCCGTCAGCACCTCACCCACCGGGTCGGCCTGATCTGCGACGGTACGCAAGCCATCGACCATGCCTTGAACGCGTGTCTCATCCAGCATCAGACGGTCCATCATCGCGGGGCTGAGACCCTTGTTACGACCGAATTCCATATCCTTCTGGTTGGCCGCGATGATCTGAGCGCGATTGTACCAAACCGCCTCGGCCGCTGCGATCAGGGCCGCATGTTTGCGTTCCGTGCTTGCAAAGGCCAATTCCGCTGATGCTGCTTTGGCACGCTTTCCAAGGTCGGTCATCAGGTCGGGGATGCTGTCGAAATCCTTCATATCACGTGCCTTTCTGGTCGGTAGCTTTCAGTAACAGTGCGCCGCTAAAGCGCCAAGTCGTCGCGGTGGATCAATGCCGCCCGACCCGGATAGCCCAACGTCGCCTCGATTTCCGACGATCTGCGCCCTTTGATTGCGTCGGCCTCCTGCGCCGTATATCGGCTGAGGCCCTGTGCCAGTCGGCGAGACTGCGGATCGAGAACCGCAACTGGATCACCGCGCCCGAACTCTCCGTTTACCGCAACGATGCCAGCTGGCAGCAAGCTTTTTCCATTTGCCAACGCCTTCGCCGCGCCTGCATCAACCGTAATTTCGCCACGAGGTTTCATTGCAGAAATCCAACGTTTCCGGGCGGCATGTGGATCAAGCGTCGCCGTAAACCAGGTGCAGTTTGCGCCGTTGTTCAAAGATTTCAAAGGGTTCAATTTCGAACCTTCGGTAATTGCCATCGTACAACCTGCGGCAATAGCCATCTTTGCTGCAAGCAATTTGGTTTTCATGCCGCCTTTCGACAGACCGGATCCGGCGTCACCCGCCATCGCCTCGATCTCGGGCGTGATCTCATCAATCACGTCATAGCGCGTGGCCGAGACGTCTTCGCTGGGATTGCCGCTGTAGAACCCATCCACATCCGATAGCAGGATCAACTGATCGGCGCCAACGGTCACGGCAATCTGGGCCGCCAAACGGTCATTGTCGCCATAGCGGATCTCATCCGTTGCCACGGTGTCATTCTCGTTCACGATCGGGACCACACCCAAACCCAGCAAGGTCTCCAGCGTCGCGCGTGAATTCAGATACCGGCGCCGATTGGCACTGTCCTCCAGCGTAACCAGGACCTGAGCGGTCGTAATTCGGTGCGGCGTCAGCGCCTCTTCATAGGCGCGCGCCAGTCGGATTTGCCCAACTGCCGCCGCCGCCTGAGATTGTTCGAGCGCCAATGTGGCCGCAGGCAGGTTCAGAACACCGCGCCCCAATGCAATCGACCCCGAGGATACAAGAATGACATCTGTGCCCTGCCCTTTGAGCCAGGCAACATCCTGTGCCAGCGACTGCAACCAGTCTGATCGCAGCAAACCCGTTTCGCGATCCACCAACAGGGCAGACCCGATTTTAACGACCAATCGGTTTGCAGCGGTTAGGGCCGCCACGTCGTCGTCTCCTCGACAGGCTTCTGGCGCAACCTGTCTTCGTCAATTCGGGTTCTTAGGGCGCGCAGCACTTCGGTCACACCCTGACGGGCGACGCCGGACATTGTCATGATCGGGCCACCAACAGCCTCTTGCAATTCGGTTTTGGCCGCTTCAAGCTCTTCCTCATCCAACGCGTCGATCTTGTTGAGCACTGTGATCCGCGGCTTTTCGGCCAAGGCCCCGCCATAAGCTTCAAGCTCATGAATGATTGTACGGTAATCCTCGGCGACCGTCTCAGAGGTGCCATCGACCAGATGCAACAAGACCGCGCAGCGTTCCACATGGCCTAGAAAACGATCGCCAATGCCGCGCCCTTCATGGGCGCCTTCGATCAGGCCGGGAATATCAGCGACGACAAATTCCACGTTGTCCACGCCGACGACGCCAAGATTGGGATGCAGCGTTGTAAACGGATAGTCCGCAATCTTGGGGCGCGCATTTGATGTGGCCGCCAGAAAGGTAGATTTTCCGGCATTCGGCATGCCCAAAAGCCCGACATCCGCGATCAGCTTCAGGCGCAGCCAGATGGTCCGGTCAATGCCGCCCTGCCCCGGATTGGCGCGGCGCGGGGCCTGATTGGTGGCGGATTTAAAGTGCAGGTTGCCGAAGCCGCCATTGCCGCCCTTGGCCAGCAAGACGCGTTCGCCCACTCGCGTCAGGTCCGCGATCACGGTCTCTTCATCTTCGTCCAGAATCTCGGTGCCGACGGGGACGCGCAGAATGATGTCGTCACCATCCTTGCCGGTCCTTTGCTGACCGCGACCGGGTTGGCCACTTTTTGCAAAGAAATGCTGCTGATAGCGGAAGTCGATCAGGGTGTTCAACCCATCGACAACCTCGGCCCAGACCGAGCCACCATTGCCGCCGTCGCCACCATCGGGCCCACCATATTCAATATATTTTTCGCGCCGAAAGCTGACGCACCCGCCACCGCCGGCCCCGGACCGGATGTAGACCTTTGCAAGATCGAGAAATTTCATGTCAGTCCCCTACTGCAAAGGCCCCACCGGCCACAAGTCAGAGTTTCTTGCTGTATGTCCAGGTGGGCACATTTGCGTCGCGTGCCACCGAATAGCTCTCGGCGTCCCCCAAGTACTCGAACCCGCAGTGAATCAGCACCCGGGCCGAGGCCGGATTGTCCTGAAATACGCTGGCGAACATGTTCGCGTTCTTCAGCGGGTTGGTATTGACCAAGGCCTCGACGGCCAGTGAGGCGACGCCGGTATTCCAGTAGACAGGTGCAACCCAATACCCAACCTCAGTCTGGTTGCGATCCAGTCGAGTCAAGGAAATCAGACCGATAAGTTCTGGGCCGCCATCCTTGGTGGCATCCATGGCCCAGACATCTTCGTCCCGCTCGTCTGCCATCGAACGCGTCACGAAGGCTTCGATCGAACCCGGTGGCAGAGGGTGGGGAATACTGGTGGTCATACGCGCAACGCGTTCATCGCCTGCATAATGTTCGACGAGACCCATATCCGAACGACGCAAAGGGCGCAGATCGAACCGCTCGGTTTCGATGACCGGCTGATTTATTATTGTCTCAAGTTTCATGAGTGCGTTCCTCCTCCGAACAACACGAATAATACGGACGCAACAGTCAAACTGGCTAAAGTCCACATCAGATATTTTTCCGCGGGCCGTCCTTCAACCACATGGGCAATTCTATCGCCTGCAAAAGTCCAGATAGGGTGCAGGACAATCTGGCAGAGCAATAGACACAGAGCGATTGTAAATGTTGCGTTAAGACTGGGGGTACCTGCGGCAACAAAACCGGTGAAGCCGGCAATAATCATCGCCCAGGCCTTGGGGTTAAGCGGATGCACGATCAGCCCGGCCCAGAAACCGGGCACATCCTGAACGGACACGTCACGCGAAAGTCGCAGATTGGCGATTTTCCACGCAAGCCAGCAAATATATGCCGCCGAAGCATATTTCAGGGCAGCAAACGCCATCGGAGCCTGATCCGCGACCTGCATCAACCCGAACCCAACGGGCCAGATGATCAGTTGCTTGCCCAGAACAACACCAGCCACAAACGGCAGCGCCGCCCGAAAACCATAACGCGCACCTGTTCCCAGCAGGACCATATTGGCCGGTCCCGGTGTGCCGACCTGACTGGCGGCAAAGATCAGGAAACTGGTGGTTGCGACTGTCATCAGACCATTCGATCAAAATTGCGTTAAAACGAGAAAGGGGACCGGCACTTTGTGCCGGTCCCCCATGAATTTTTCTTAAACCTCTGGGTTTCGGCTTACTCTGCGGCCTCCGCCACTGGCAGGACCGAAATAAAGGTGCGGTTTTTGAGGCCTTTGTGAAACTTGACAGCGCCATCAGTGGTCGCAAAGATCGTGTGATCCTTGCCGATGCCTACGCCTTCGCCCGGCCAAAACTTGGTGCCGCGCTGACGCACGATGATGTTGCCTGCGATAGCGGCCTGGCCACCATACAGTTTCACGCCAAGGCGGCGACCAGCTGAGTCGCGACCGTTACGGGAGGAACCGCCAGCTTTTTTATGTGCCATTCTCTCTCTCCTTAGCCTTTAGCCAGTTCTTTGGCCTGTTCGATCCAGCCTTCACGCTCGATCCGGCCTTTGAACGACAGTTTCTCGTCCATAGCAGCTACGTCTTCATCCGTCCATGCCGCGATCTGGGCAAAGGTGGTGATGCCAGCCGCAAGAAGCTTCTTCTCAAGTGCAGGGCCAACGCCGGACAGTTTCTTCAGATCGTCTGCGCCAGCGTCAGCAGCGGGTGCTTCGGCTTTCTTGGCAGGCGCCTTTTTCGGTGCTGCTTTCTTGGGTGCTGCTGCTTCAACAGCTGCTGCGGAAACCGAACCGGTTGCAGCTTTGATGCCCGACTTGTCAGCGCCCGACGACAAGATATCGGTGATTTTGACCAGTGTCAGCTTCTGACGGTGGCCAACGGTGCGCTTCGAGCTGTGCTTACGACGGCGTTTGACGAACTTGATGACCTTGTCACCTTTGATCTGTTCGACAACTTCGGCTTGAACGCCGGCGCCTTCGATAAACGGCGCGCCAACAACTGGTGCGTCACCGCCCAGCATCAGTACGTCGTTGAATTGAACTGTTTCACCTGCGTCGGCAGCCAATTTTTCAACGCGGAGAATATCGCCCGCCTGAACCTTGTACTGCTTGCCGCCAGTCTTGAGGACCGCAAACATGCGTCTTTCCTTTTCATTCCCGCGTTCTGTGGTCCCCGTTTGGGTGTTTTGGCCCCAATGAACTTGAAGGCCACCTCGAACAGCGCGCCCTTTTCGGGCTGTGTGACTGACCTTTGGGGTATGCCCAATGGGTCAAATAATAACGGTACCCGGCGCGGGATACCGGCCGGGATGCGCGCTTATCCATAGATTACCTGTGAAAGTCAACACCCAACCAGTGTCAAAGATCCGATCCTCTGAGGACCTGTGCGGCGGCCTCGCCCAGACGGAAAGATATGCTGTCAAACATCTGGTCGAACCCGTCAAACAAGGCCTCATTCACGGCCTGACCCGTATCGGTACGAGAGAACGCTATATTTTCACGCATCTGCGCTTCGTCCATTGGTCGGTACGCAAGCAAAAGAAACGAGTACAGCCAGGTCGTGGCTTCTTCTGTCTTGCTGTCTGTCTCTGATAGCAACTCCGCCAGCAACTCACCTTCATCCGATAGCTCGCCATAGGCAAGACCTCGGAAAAAGTTGAAATCCGCGCTCAACGACCCTTCTACATTCTGTTCTACAAGGTTGTTGATCTGGATATACTCGTCGACCAGTTCATATCGCACCGAGTCCCGCGCGGTACTCTCATAGGCCTCGCGCGCCATTTCCTCGATGGCCTCGTCCGAAATTGCCCGTCTCGCGGAATTTTCAAGGGAGATAATCGTTTGGCCCAAGTCGCTTTCGAAAAATACGATGGCCTGATCCAATTGACTGTCCGTTAGCCCGCGTTCGAAGGCCTCTGTCACGCGTTCTTGCATCCAGACCGGATCGTAGATGTCTTCAACCTGCGCTTCAAAGAAGGCGCCGCCGGTGTTGTCCAACAGCGTTTCATCCAATTCACGACGCTGGACCATGGCTTCATCGACCAGAATGTCCATGACCTGCGACAGATGCATGGCGTCGGCCAAACGGTCGACCTTTTCGTCGGCCACCAGTGGCGGCGCCCAAATGACCAGAAAAGCTAAAAGGCAGCTTAGACGCATCATATATCCTGCGCCGGATGCAGATCAGCCATTCTGGCAGCCAGAATTTCGAACTTCATCGCCATGATCTCGTATTGAATGGCATTCAACAGCTCGTACACTTCCTGCATCAACGGCTGTTCCAGCGCCTCGACATAGGCATCGACATCCGAATCCGAGAAATCCTGATAAGTGTATGCCGCCCCCGCCAGTGCCGACAATTGCAAAGACTGGCGCATAGCGGTTTCGTTGCGCTTCATCATCTGGCGCAGCTCGTCTGCGCCGAGTTGAAGGTCGATCACGCCCGATGCGCTTGCGGCCAGCAGGAACCGCAACTGAATCTCCTGTAGCGCCCGCAACGCCGTTCCGGTGGAATCGATCGCGCGGTTCATCCGCTTCAGGCTTTCCACGCGTTGCGACCCGTCTTGGATCAGGCCGGCAACAATCTCCTGCCCTTCCAGCTGCTTGGCCTCGTCGTCATCTATCATATGCGACGCATTCTCGGCCTCTACCAACCGCTGACCCAGATCCGAGGCATAAAACTCGACAGCATGTCCCAAAGCTTCGTCGCTGAGAGTTTGTTCCAGGATCGTCACGGCGGTTTCGTGCATATCCTCTGTGTCAAACACCTCTTCCGTCAACCGTGTCCAATCCGACCCGAACCCGTCGGGATCAATGCCCAGCATTTGTGGCGCGGATCCCGACGCCAACGCAATGCTTTCGAGCGCCACGTCAAACCCGGTTGTTGTCAAAAACGCCTCAACACGGTCACGGTTGGCTGCCGCGACCTGAAGCGGGATCAGGACCAAAGCCGCAAGCGGCACAAGAAACGGAATGGCGAAACGCCGTGCAAAATATGTCATGCCTAATAGCCTAGGAGTTTTATGCCTGCAGGCAATGGAAAATCCGGGCTTTGATGATTTGTGGAACTTTGTGCTTGCACCGCTGTACGTTCCTCACTAAATCCCCCCCTCACAGACCCCCGCGGAGAGGTGCCGGAGTGGTCGAACGGGGCGGTCTCGAAAACCGTTGTGGGTGCAAGCCTACCCAGGGTTCGAATCCCTGTCTCTCCGCCACTATTCCAGTGAAAAACAGTGAAAATTAACGCGTTTCAGGGTCTAGCGGGGCTTTCGGGTTGGCGTTAGTTTAGACCAAAGGTGTCACACTATGACTCATTTGGGGTCCTCCGGCTATGTCAACTATGCTCCCTTTGGCGCCTACTATGTCACTTTTGGTCCCTTCCCAAATTCGTTCAGGCAAACAAAAAGGGACCCCGCGTCTGCAGGAATCCTTTTAGTTTTCGCGGCTTTTGTTGAGCTTAAGCGGATACCGTTGTCTCCTTCAGCCTTACTCGGGCGGGAAGCAGTCATTCGCAGCGGTGTGCGCCAAGGTCGGTTCCGGGTAAGACTAAGCACCAGCAACTTCGGCCATCGGAGTGACCGTTCGACGGGCCAAAGCGTTCTTCCTGCGGGCAGCCCGTTAGTTTTGATGCAACCATTATAGGTTCTACGTCGTCTATCTGCTAGGAGTGTAATCCGAATGCTCGGGACTGATTTCAAAAAAACAACGTCATCCAGTCAGAACAATGTCTAAGCGTTCAACCAACGCTCGTTGAACGACTGCAAATCTGGGAGTGTTCGCTATTTCGTCCAGCGTCGCAACCCAGAGTGGAACCTCAATTTTTGGGGTGACGTCGTGCGACCTGCGAAGCCTGGAATCCGTGTCGCCAAAAAACGTAGGCAAAAACGTTTTACCGACTCCTGCGGCGGCCATCTGCTGTAGCACCAAAAAACTGTCTGCCCCGTTTATCATTTCGTCAGCACTGACATTCTCCTCCAACCATTTGGCAGGAAGCGAACTGCTTAACGCCCCATCAAGCCTCATCCATTTGCGATCGGGAGAGCCGTCGTCAAAGACTCCGAACGACAGTGTTCCTGCACGCTGCCCAATCAGCCCCTCCCCGAGCTTTATCGATGGGCGCACGGCGATGTCTGCGCTCAACCGGGATAAATCATGGTGACTATTTCCGCTTAGCAAAGTCAGTTTCAGGCTGGGGTAAAGCCGTGAGATCTCAATTAGTATTGGAGGTAGAACAATCTGGCAAAGGCTGTCGGTGGATGTAATGCGAACATGGCCCACAGGAGAACGATTTGCGCCCACAATGGCCCGCTCCACCGATAGTACCGCGTCTTCAACACTTTCCATAGCCGATAAGATCGCACTGGCTTCAGGGAGAACGGAATACCCTGATGGGCCCTTCTGAAAAACCATGCAGCCATTTTGCTCTTCGAATGCAGCAACTCTACGAAGGACCGTGGCATGCGTGACACCCAACGCCGCGGCGGCTGCATTCAATGAACCGTGTTTACTGACGGCAAGCGCATAGCGAATGTTATCCCAATTCTCGTTGTTCATAAATTAACAAGTGACGACGAATAACAAACAATTACAATAAATTTCGTTCAAGCTAACATTCGGCTTGTTGAACAGGGAGACACATCATGATGAAGAAGTTCTCAATTTTCGCGGCAGGTCTTTTGTCAGTTGCCGCTATTGGCGCAGCCATCGCCCATGAAAGCGAAAACCCGGCTGTGAAAGCTCGGACCTCAATCATGCAGCTCTATGCCTTCAATCTTGGTACGCTCGGCGGCATGGCTAAGGGAGAGATCGATTACGATGCTGACGCCGCAGCACGGGCCGCGAATAACCTTGTTGTTTTGACGCAAATCGACCAATCAGCGATGTGGCCACCGGGATCCGACAATGTGTCCGATCCGTCTACTCGAGCATTGCCTGTGATCTGGGAAAGCTTCCCTGACGTGGGTGCTAAAGGACAGGCCATGGCAGATGCCGCTGTTTCGATGCAGACTGCCGCAGGGCAAGATGTTGATGCCCTGAAAGCTGCGATGGGCGATCTGGGCGGAAGCTGTTCGGCATGTCACAAAGCGTACAGAGCACCAAAGAATTGATTGGGCACTGACGGTGCGGCGCTTTCTATTCTTCGTCGTAATTGTCGTCGTGTTGGTCGGGCTGGCCGGTTTGGTGCTGACCCGACCACAAAGAATGGATCAGACCCAACTGGTTGGTTTGACCCCTGATCTTGCCAGAGGTGAGTCTGTGTTCCACGCGGCAGGATGTGCTTCCTGCCATTCAGCGCCGGGGTCGGTTGGTGAGGACAAGCTTTTACTCGCCGGAGGCCGCCGGTTCGAGACGGATTTTGGCGCGTTCATTGCCCCCAACATATCCAGTGACCCGGAGGTTGGTATCAGGTCCTGGTCTGCACTGGATCTGGCCAATGCCCTGATTCATGGAACCGGACCCGAAGGGCAGCACTATTTTCCTGCGTTTCCCTATACGTCTTACGCCAACATGTCGGCCACAGACGTTGTTTCGCTTCATGCATTCCTCGGCACGCTGCCGGCGGTCGCAACCGAAAGCCTTGCGCATGAGGTAGGTTTTCCCTTCAACGTTCGGCGCGGGCTGGGGGGATGGAAGCTCTTGTTCATGTCACCAGGCTGGGTGGTCGAAGGTGATCTGACCGACCAACAAAGACAAGGCCGGTATCTGGTGGAGGCGCTGGGTCACTGCGCTGAATGCCATACGCCGCGCAACGGCTTGGGGGGGCTGCAACGCGATCTCTGGTTGACGGGTGCGCCAAATCCCAGCGGAAAAGGACGCATCCCTGGGCTGACCTCTGCCCAACTTGATTGGTCCGAGGCTGATATTGCCGAGTATCTGAAGTCTGGCTTCACGCCAGATTATGACAGCGCAGGTGGTGAGATGGTGGAGGTTATCGAGAACACATCACGCCTTACGGATGAGGAGCGCTTGGCTATTGCTGCCTATCTCAAAGCTGTTCCCGCGTCGTCGACAGGGCTTGCCTCGCAGTAACAGCCGTTCGGCACCATACAGCGAACGCGAAATGCAGTAGCGGGTCGCAAGCAGGAAGCTTCAAGGCCTGTTTCCTTTTCACCAAACACCTGTTTTACGTTTAGAAAATCGGAGCTCACCGATCGCCCGAGTTTCTGTTCATGATTGAGTGAGGGTTGTGGCCAAATGACACAAAAAATCGCTCTTTGGTCCATTCCGATATCCATTGCGGTACTGGCCCTGAAACTGCTGGCTTGGTGGCTGACAGGCTCTGTGGCGTTGTTATCGGACGCGATGGAATCTACCGTGAATGTCGCTGCGGCGTTGCTGGCATATTTTGCGGTTCGGGTTGCCAATAAACCCCCCGATGAAAACCACCCCTTTGGTCACAAAAAAGCCGAGTATCTTTCCGCCGTCGTGGAAGGCGCACTTATTGTGCTGGCAGCGTTCTTGATCATCAGAGAAGCCGTGTTGGCACTTCCGAACCCGCATCTTGAGGATGCGCCGCTGCTTGGAATCGTCGTCAATGTCATTGCCACGGGCGTGAATGGCGCGTGGGCCTACCTGCTGCTCAAAATCGGCAGACGCGAGGGTTCGCCCGCCTTGGAAGCAAGCTCCCGGCACATTTTCACAGATGTCATGACCTCAGTTGGTGTCATCGCAGGTCTGATACTTGCACTTGTCACCGGCTGGCTGATCCTCGATCCGATCCTAGCAATTCTCGTTGCACTGAACATCTTGTGGGAGGGCTGGAAAGTTATTAGGTCGTCCGTCGATGGCCTGATGGATGTGACACTTTCGGACCATGACTTGCAGACTGTTTCCAACGCAATCGAAGCAAATCTCGGCGCTGCCTTAGAGTACCACGACCTCAAAGGGCGCAGATCCGCAAATGTCACCTTCGTGGAGTTTCATCTTGTTTTGGACGGCACAATGCCAGTCAGCGCGGCGCATGATATATGCAATGACATCGAGGAAGAATTGAATCGTTTGTATCCGGGTTCCGTCTTTGTCATTCACCTCGAACCTGATGAGGAGTTGAAGGGTGACGGGGTCAGTTCCCACTAAACTGGTCACATGGCTCAGCAAAAACTCTATTGGTTTGACTGATCTGACTAAGACGTTCGGCTTGAAATTCGTCAGACCTAAGCCCGATGTGGGCAAGCCGAACCAGAAGTAACCTGTCTCCAACGTCACGAAGCGTGACGCTCAGAATTGGAGGCGAAAATGAAAATTCAAAGAAAGCTGGGTCAACTTCTTGGTACTGCGGCGTTGGCTTCGTTGATTGCGGCGACGCCTTATGTGCCAGCATTTGATGAAGACGGTCGCCTACATTTTGAACCGTCATATGCCTTTGCAAAAAGCGGCAAGGGGAAAGATGGGGATGATCGCGACGACGACAGAGACGATGATCGCGACGACGACCGGGATGATGATCGTGACGACAATTCAGGATCAGGCAAAAGTGGTCGCGACGACGATGACGATGACGATGACGATGATGCCTCGAAACGTTCCAAAAAGGGCAGCGGAAAGAAAGATAGTTCTCAAGCTGGGGGCAAGCCGTCGGGTTCGACCGGGGTAACAAAGGTTGAAACAAACGCCAACGGCATTGAAGTGCGTTACGCTGACGGCACCAAGGAAGAGATCGAAAACGGGCGGTATGAGAGAAAAAATTCTCAGAACCGAACTGTCGAGGAGCGCCCCGCGACCGGTGCCGATGTCTCAAGGCTTCGGTCTTTGGCGAATGGTATCTCAATCGACAACGTACGCTCTTCCGGGCAAGGAGGTACTGCTGGAAGTCGACCCACGAAAATCGAACGCCAGGGCAACAATATTGAAGTAAACTATGCCAACGGTTGGAAAGAGGAGATCGAGTTTGGGCGCTACGAGTTGAAAGACCAGTACAATCGGACTGTTGTTGAGAGGAACGCTACGGCCTCAGATCGCCGGAGATTACAAGCGGTTGCAAACTAAGCAGCAACTATAGTCGATGATCCGTTGGCGGTTTCTCTTGGTGAGAGGCCGCCAACTTTGTCAAAGAGACCGCAGTTAGTCTCCCTTGTTCCAAACCTCATGAGCAATGAGTGCGGCCTCTACCCGATTTCGTGCATGAAGCTTGGACAGAATTGCCGTCATGTAATGCTTCACAGTCTTTTCCTGAAGATCCAATTCCTCGGCGATTTCTCTATTGCTTAACCCTTTAGCCACACGTCGAAGTATCTCTTCTTCGCGATGCGTAAGGTCATCGAGAATGCTGCCGTTCTTTGAGGTGCCGGTGTCAGCGTTGATTTGAAGCAGTACCCGAGAGGCCAAGCCCGGAGAAACGAACCCTTCACCTGCGGCTATGCTGCCTAGGGAAGCCGTCAACTCGCTCGCTGTCACTCCTTTCACGATATAACCAATCGCACCCGCCTCCAATGCGTCCGCGACATCGCTGCTGTTCTCTGAGACCGTTAAAATCGCAATGAAGGGCGGATTTGCCATCGCCGCAATTTTACGTGTCGCACTTATCCCGCCACCGGGCATCGAGAGGTCAAGAATGGCTATGTCCGGCTGATGCGTGCCGACCAGCGATACTGCCTCTTCAGCGTTGGACCCAGCAGCTAAAACTTCAAAACCATCAGCTTCATCCAACGTTCGCTGCAAACCATCTCTGAAAATTGGATGATCATCTGCAATAACGACAGTTGTTGTCATGATACACTCATCTTTCTTGGAAACAGTGTCATAGCAATGGTGGTGCCTTCGCCCAGCCTCGTCGCGACTTCTAACCTGCCGCCAACACTCTCGACCCGATCCCGCAAACCCAATAACCCTTGGCCTCCATCGTTGCCCAAAGCGGTTTCTTCTGACTTATCAAATCCAGGTCCGTCGTCTTTGACCTTTACAACTATGCGGTCGCTCTGCACCTCAGAGGTAACAGTGCAGTTGGAAGCTGGGGCATATCTCGCGGCGTTGGAAAGCGTTTCCTGGAGGAACCGAAACACACACAGCTTGTCAGACAATGACAACTCCGGGGCCTTGCTACCCTGGAACGAAACATCCGGCCGCAGCGGGCTTTGTTCTACGTGATCTTCTACGGCTCTCTTCACGACATCGACAAGTGCCAGCTTGTCGATGTCTGGCGCGGACAGTCCTCGCGAAATAGCACGAATTTCAGTCAGAGACTTCTGCAAAGACTGCTGGATTTCTTCTGCCTCCCTTGGCTTTTCAGAGCGTTCTGAAAACGCAGCCTCCAATCGTAGCGCGGCGAGCGACAGGTATTGCGCAGGACCATCATGTAGCTCTGCACCAAGATTCTTGAGGAACCGATCTGTTTGCGTGGCATATCTTTCTGACGCCTCGACCACACGCGCCCTCAGCAGGGCATTCTGCTCAGCCATCCTTTCACTTTCTGTCAGGCGCTGTTTAAGGAGATTCCCCTGTCGTCGAATTGTTTTGTCGCCAATTGCGACGATGGAATACAAAACAATAGTACTTGCCAGAAATGCGGAGCCGACGACCAACCAACTTGTTCGCCTGGCCTTGGCTAAGTCTAACTCCAGCTGATCAGCTCTTTCGTAGAACTCCGCAACTGCGATGATTTCGCCGGACCAGAGTTCGCGGATGGGGCTGTAAACTTCAAGTAATGGTATCCCAAGTGCCGCTTCGGCAGCGCTTTCGGCATGATCAAGCTCTTCGAAAGAGCCAGAGATTCCTCCGTTCCACGCTCGCCTTAAATCATCCGTTGGATTGAAACGGTTCCCAATGATGCCCGTGTCCGAGGCATGTGCAATCACGCCGCCTTGCTTCCAGAACTTGTACGAAACAATGCGGTCGCTCATTGGTTGGGTCATGAAAATCTCGTCCAGCGCAAGGCTTGCTTGCTCTGAAAGGCGGTCGCCATGCGCCAATTCTTGGCTGAGCGGGGATACTACGCTTTCCATATACAGCGCCGCGGAATTGGCGGAGTTCTGCACGACGGCGTTCTGAATTCGATTTGATACCCATACCCCGACGATCGCGGTAGCAGTGCCCATCACGAAAATGCTGGCCGCAAGAAAGACTCGCGACAAAGACCAATTGCCAATCGTCAGGTCAGTTACTTTCGCTCTCATCGTGAAATCGACTATGAACTACTATCTGTTACCGTACCACAGACCTTGGTCTGACGTGATTTGTTGAGGGCGATCGGGCGTCAGAGGCGCCCGAGAGCGATGGATGTCCGTATCCATGTTACAGTTTTTTTGACCAACAGCTTCAACCAAAACCATAAGACCTATTTGGGTCAAATATTCACCAACGCAACAGATATCGGAATGGCATTCCCCGCCATGATGCACGTGGTCATTTGCTTGATGTTGATCGGTCGTAGAATGTAAGCGGCTATGGTCGTGTTTGAATTCTGATGCTTTTGATGCGATCGAAACGCCATATTGGTCGTAAGTGTGTGCGATCTTAAAGTCATTGTTTGTAAAAGCAAAAGTGCCGACGATTGTCCTCGCCAAACAGACGGACGTCAGAAGCGTTACCTCAAAACAGTGATCAACTCACTTCCATAGACCGCACGAAGTGCGATCATAGCAAACATGCAAACCCGAATCCGACAAAACTAAATTTGGTAGTGCGGCGCACGTTAAAAAACGCGAATTGCCGCGGCTGAAGAAAAAGGTTGCCCAAATTGGAGGCAAATCAAGCGACCGGGGGCAACTACGCTTGGCCCAAGTTTTTTAGAAATGGACAGTCGGGCCGATGGTCGCCGGCGCATTCATTGATCAGATGAGACAGTGTCGCATGCATCGCCTTTAGGTCGGCAATCTTGGCATCAATCTCTTTCAAGTTCTGTTTGGCAATATCCTTTACATCTGCGCTTGCGCGTTCTTTGTCTTCGTACATCGCCAGTAGCGAGCGGCAATCCTCAATGGTGAAGCCCAAAGAACGAGCCCGCCCGATGAAAGCCAGTTTGTGCAGTTCCTTCTCGTCAAAATGGCGATATCCGTTCGGGCTACGTCTGGGTTTGATGAATCCGATATCCTCGTAATAGCGGATGGTCTTGGCCGGCAGACCCGAACGTTCTGCTACATCTCCGATATTCACAGTGGTTCTCCCATTCTATTCGGCAGGCGCTGATCGCAGCGCCTGCTCGGTGCTCTGCGAGATCTGATCTCGCCCAACTTTGATCGGCTTTACCCAGCGCAACCGCCGCGCGTTGGTCAGAACAAATACACTGGACAGAGCCATGGCACCTGCAGCTAAAACCGGCGACAGTAGTGGACCGCCAAACGGGTATAGCGCCCCCGCCGCAACCGGTATAAGCAGCGTGTTGTAGCTGAACGCCCAAAACAGGTTTTGGCGGATGTTACGCATAGTTCGCCGACTAATACCGAAAGCGTTGACCACACCTGTAAGGTCGCCTGAGATCAGAACGACGTCGGCCGCCTCAATGGCGATGTCAGTGCCTGTACCAATTGCAATTCCAACGTCAGCAGCCGCAAGAGCGGGCGCATCATTGATGCCATCGCCTACAAAGGCCAGTTTCCCACCATTTGAACGCAGATCCTGCAACGCGGACACTTTACCTTCAGGCAGAACTTCGGCCACAACATGGTCGATACCCAACTGCGCCGCGATGGATTTGGCAGTAGCGGTATTGTCGCCGGTAATCATCGCTACTTTCAGCCCCAGTCCGTGCAAAGCTTCAATGGCGTCTGGCGTGGTGGTCTTGATTGGGTCCGCCACGGCGATGACGGCTGCAATAAATCCGTCTACGGAGGCATAAAGTGGAGTCTTTCCGTTGATTGCGAGTTCAGCGCCCCGATCAGTCAACGCGCCCATTTCAACCCCTTCGCGACTCATCAGGCGGTCGGCCCCGATCAGGATTGTATGACCTTCGACTGAGGCGCTTACCCCGTAACCGGTGATCGACGTGAAGTCTTCTGGCTTCGGAAGCTCCAGACCACGGGTTTCAGCCGCGCGCACGATGGCCGTGGCGATCGGATGTTCGGATGTGAACTCAACGGCAGCAACAAGGCGCAGAACCTCCTCCTCGGTCATTCCTTCGGCCACAATCAGGTCGGTCAGCTCCGGACGCCCTTCGGTCAAAGTCCCCGTCTTGTCCACCGCAACAACGGTGGTTTCCTGCAGCATCTGTAAGGCGTCGCCCTTGCGGAATAGGACACCCATCTCGGCCGCGCGTCCGGTGCCAACCATGATTGAGGTTGGTGTGGCCAACCCCATGGCGCAGGGGCAAGCAATAATCAGTACCGCAACCCCGGCCACCATCGCCAGGCTGAGCGCGGGATCGGGTCCGAACAACATCCAAACCAGCACAGTCACAACGGCCACTGCGATCACTGCAGGCACGAACCACAGCGTGATGCGGTCGACCAGACCTTGAATCGGAAGCTTCGCACCCTGAGCTTCTTCGACCATCTGAATGATCTGGGCCAACATAGTGTCTGCGCCGATCTTTTCGGCACGGTACGTCAATGCACCAGTGCCGTTTACGGTCCCTCCGACCACAGTTGCGCCTTCGCTCTTTTCAACAGGAACCGGCTCGCCTGTGATCATGCTTTCATCGACATATGACGCGCCGGTCATTACGGCACCATCCACCGCGATTTTTTCGCCCGGTCGAACGTGCACAATATCCCCTACAACGATCTGCTCGATCGGTAGCTCGACAACCGATCCGTCGCGCTCAACTCGCGCTGTTTTTGCCTGCAGACCGACCAGTTTTCGGATCGCTTCACCAGTTCGGCCCTTGGCGCGCGCCTCGAGGAACCGCCCAAGCAATATGAGAACCACGATCACCGCTGCGGCCTCGTAGTAGACGTTTGCGGTTCCGGCCGGAAGAATACCCGGTGCAAAGGTCGAGATAAGCGAGAAGCCATAGGCCGCCGAAGTGCCCAGAGCCACCAGAGAATTCATGTCCGGCGCGCCTTTGAACAAGGAAGGGAAGCCCTTGGTATAGAACTGCAATCCTGGGCCAAAAAGAACGATCGTGGTCAGAAGGAATTGCAGGTAATAGCTGTTCTGGATGCCGATCGTGCTCGCTATCAGGTGGTGCATGCCCGGTATAACATGCGAGCCCATTTCGAGAATGAATACCGGGAAAGCGAGCAAGGCGGCAAAGCTTGTTCGCCGGGCCAATTGGCGAATCTCTTCGGCTTTGCGGTTTTGTGGTTCGCTTTGCGTCGTGGATCGCAGGGTCGCCGGATAGCCAGCAGATGCGGCAAGCGCCGCGATGGCTTCGGGTGTTGTGACTCCCTCAGCAAAACGCACAGTAGCACTCTCGGTGGCCAAATTGACCGACGCGGACAATACGCCATCATCAGCTTGCAAGGCGCGTTCAACGCGCCCTACACATGATGCGCAGGTCATGTTCTGCACATCCAGAGTGACCTCTTCGGTCCGTACCGGGTATCCGGCGCTGCTTAGCGCATCTGCAATCGCCGCCTTATCAGTTGGATCGCCGAAATCGACCTGAACGCTTTCGCTGGCAAGATTAACCGAAGCGGCATCTACCCCTGGAACAGCTTTCAGCGCGCGCTCGACCCGTCCTACGCAGGAAGCGCAGTTCATACCCTGAACCTGAAACCGCACAAGTGAATTTTTAGTCATGTTATCACCACAAGTATTATGCTGATGGGCAACATAAGGGTTCCAGCAAGTGGAAGGTCAAGTGTTGATGCTAACTTTCTTTCCCAATAACTTTGCGTCGACTTCCGGCGCCTCCATATCTGCGTGCAATTGATCCTCGTCCAGGCCAAGTTCCCGAACAACTTTCATAACAGTGGCCTCAGTGGCGCAACCGTTCAGAGCCATAAGCGCCCAATGAAATTCTTCGTATTTTCCCTGGTTTCGTGAGACAAGCGCGGTGCCTGCCGCCAAGTCGGAACCTTCTCCGAGTATGCGCCATTCTCAATAAACAACTCGGGCATCGGAATCGCCTGCGATTGCATTTTTCACGACCGGGGCCGCGCGTTTGCAATACGGGCAGTTATAGTCAAAAAGCTCGACCACGGTTACATCGCCTTCCGGGTTTCCGATGACAGGCGCATTCGGATCTTGTTCCAGCAATTCACGCTGATTTTCCAAGACACTTCCAATTGCTTCTGCTTTTGCCCGATCCTCGCGCTGTTGAAGCAATTGAATCGCCTGCATGATGATCTCAGGGTTTTCCAAAATGGCTTCGAGAGCCAGTCGTTTTACATCGGCTTCAGACAGCTCGTCGGCGCGAGCCGTAGGAACGCCAATCGACATGGCGATGGCGATTAAGCCTGCAAGTATTCGTTTCACATCAGTTTCCTTCCGTTTGTTCTGCCTCGGTGCGCTGCTCTTGCAGCTTGCGTTCCCGATCCGGCCAACTCTTCTTGATGAAGGCGAGGATGTCCCAGATTTCCTGATCCGACAGAGTATCCTCGAAACCTGGCATACCGCTTTTGACGTCAGTGACCCCCATCTGTTTTAGTGTTTGGTCCCCGCCAAGCTTTGTATAATCGAACAACAGCTTGTCGCTGTGATGCCAAGTGTGCCCTGTTCGGTCATGCGGGGGTGCCAGTAGTACGCCATCTGCACTGGGTGTTTGCCAATCCGGCTGACCCTCCAAAGCTGCCCCGTGGCATGACGCGCAGTTTTCGGCGTACAAAACTGCACCACGTGCCGAATCCGCCGATGCACTGTTCTGTGCACGCCCACTCAGGCCCCAGCCAGCGACCGCGACAATGATCACCACAGCAGCCAGTGACACCCATTTCGCCGCGCTCTTGTTCATCACACCACGCTCAGCCAGGTCTTCATACCACCGGCCTGATGCGACAGCATGTGGCAATGAAACAGCCAGTCCCCCGGGTTATCCGCAACGAACGCAATCTCCCGCGTTTCCATTCGGTCAACCAGTATTCCGTGCCAATGGATTGCCGTAGGCTGAGGCAGTGAATTCAGGAGCGTCCGGCGAACCGTTTCGCCCTGCCGGGCACGAATTTCGGGGCCCGGAACACCGCCATCATATCCCCATATCTCGGTTTCAGGATAGCTGTCGGGGGCAACACGTGCCAATCCTGAACGCGCCTCGATTATTCGGGGGGCGGTGGCCGCCCTCCCGATAGCCGGCACCGCGAGCAGTGCAGACGTGCCTGCAACGAATTGCCTGCGATTGAGCTTCATGAAGACTTCCTTCCAAAGAATACTTGATCTCTCACTGGATTATCCCCCGTCGTGCACATCCAGCAGATAGGTTGCCATCGCCTTCCGGTCATCGTCTGTCAGAAAACTGGTGCCGTAGTTCACGACCTCCCCCATGGCACCACCGAAGACATCGCCATCCGGCATGACACCGGTGCGCAGCGCGTAGGCCAGATCATCTACAGTCCACCCACGCTTTTGCAGGGTCTCAAAATCGATGGCCGGCGCTTTGTCACCGCCCGGCAGAGAGTCGCTTCCCTTGAAGTGTTCGGTGTCCGAATTTCTTGCGCCAGCCAGGTTCCTCCCGGTGTGGCAGGCCGCACAATGCGTGGCACCTTCGACCAGTAGCCGGCCCCGGTTCCACACTTCGTCATTGCCCGGCACGGGATCAGTGCGGGGTGGTTCCAGAAAAGCCGCGCGCCACAGCTTCAGGCCCCATCTCTGATTGAAGGGGAACGCCATTTCCTGCTCTTTTGACGGTTCCGCTACCGGTGCAACCGTTTGCCAGGCGGCCCAGAGATCGGCGATATCCTGATCTGTGAAGTTGGCATAGAACGGATAAGGAAAGGCCGGGTAATAGGGTTGTCCATCGGGCGACACACCCTGACGTACGGCGCGGGCGAACTCCTCGATGGTCCAATCACCGATCCCGTGATCGGGATCAGTAGTTAGATTCGGTGAATAGAGCGTGCCAAATGGTGTATCCAACTCCACCCCACCAGCCAAGGGCGCCCCCCTTTTGGCAAAATCTGTGTGGCAAGCGATACAGCCACTTGCCCTTGCCAGATAAGCACCACGGTTAACGTCACCCTGAATGTCGAGAGCTTGTAAGGGCTGGCCAATTGGCCAAGCCATCACGGCAACAAGTCCCGCTGATGCCGTTACGGCGGCAGCAAGGCCCAATCGGAATACCGGTCTCATGACGCATTCCTATTCCGACCGAAATTGCGTGTGACACGCCGAGCATGTCTGGCTCAGCATCATGAACACACCATCTGCCGGCATTTCAGAAAGTTGTGCCTGGTTTGGACTGTCGCCCATCATTCCGGCACCCATCATAGAACCGCCACCCATCATGGATGCGCCGGCCATCATGCCCGAACCTTGCCCCGATCCGGACATCATCAACCCGTTGTCCGCCGCAAGCACGAGGCCTTCAGAGTAGGTTTCCAACTGGCTGGCCAAATCTGCAAAGGAGCCCCAATCCTGCCAGATCTCCGATTTGGCCTCCGAGGGTTTGCCATCAGATCCCTCTGGAAACAGCTTTGTCATACTCTCGCCAGCGTGACGCCCGATTTTCTTGGCCTCGCTTCGTACCATTTGCGCATTGTAGGGCGTTTTCCCCTGCATCATCGGCGTAAGGATCTTCATGCTGTCCTTCATCGCGGACATACCATCCATGCGTTCTTTTACGATGCCGGTTGCGCCACCATGCGCCAGGGCTGCGGCTGCGAACAGAGAAACCAGGGCAACGCCTGTAGTCATTTTTAGAATGTTCATTGTTTTGTCCTTGTCGTCTGCTTCGACGCGCCCATGTTGAGCGCAATTCGACTGGTCAGATCAGGACACGCGGCGGTGGTGGGTCAAACGCCGCGATACCGAGAACCCGGTATTGGGCTCGAGGGATCGAGTATCTTTGTTCAGTATCTTGGGGGCCAGACGGTATTGGACCCATCGAAAATAGACCAACAGCGTTGCAAATCGTTCCGCCATGACAATGTCCGGGATGACCCTGCTTGACATGCTCAACGTCCGCAGAGTCCGTTTGGTCAGTCACATGCTGTGACCCACTGCCATGCGCATGAGCAGCATCGGCCATCACAAGCATCCCACCAATGGCCAGCACCACTGACAGGATGATGTAACGAATTGCACTGCCCATTCGGCTCGTCACCTTCAGAAAATCCCGTTTTCCTGCTGCAGCTCTCTGATATACGCCACGATGCCTTTCACATCCGCACGGGTCAAGCCATCGACCGGCGGCATATTGCCGAACTTCCAATGGTGTGCCCGAACTCCATTCTGGACTGCCACATAAAATGACTCGTCCGAATGGTGGCTTGGTTCATAGATTTTATGCACCAAAGGTGGTGCAAGGCCTTCCAGACCTGTTGCATTCGCGCCATGGCACGTCGAACATTTGACGTCGAATGCCACTTTGCCGACGGCCGCAAATTCGCTTAGCTGGTCCGGCAGATTGACGTTTTCGATTGGGTCTCCTTGCTCCAGTGCTGACGTATCGGGTGGCGTCATCGAGTGACCTGTTGGTTGCTGGTTAAGGTTGTAGACGATTGCAGCAGCACCTGCGATCGCTACCCCGGCTATCAAGAGTGTAAGCTTATCCATCTCAGTGTTTCACATGATTTTCAGTTGTTCTGTATTAGCAGGCGTCCGAAAGACTAACTGACCAAGGTCAAATCAGTTTTACCTGCGTACCAATGGTGGCGAGTTCAAACAGTTCAGCGATCTGCTCATTGTAAAGACCGATACAGCCGTTCGAAGATTTCCGGCCGATTTTTCGCGTATCGTTGGTGCCATGAATTCGATAGTACTGCCAGCTCAGGTAAAGTGCATGCGTGCCGAGCGGGTTCTCCGGACCGGGCCCTACATAATCAGGCCACGCTGGATTGCGCTCTTTCATAGCCGGTGTCGGTCGCCACGACGGCCCTTCGACCTTTCTTATGATCGTCGTGTACCCAAGCCGCGTGAGGTCTTCCGTGAGTGGGACGCTGCTTGGGTACAGACGATAGACGCTTTGATCCTCGGACCAATATTGCAGCACTTTAGACTGCGTGTCTGAGAGGATAGCGCCGTTTTTGAGGGTCTTAAAATGGTCCTGGCATTGCGCTACGCGAAACGACGATACATTGCGATGCGTACCGGCAGTTGATCCGGATTGAGCCCAAACGGCCGGTGTGGGAATAAGTGTCGTCGCAGCAAATCCGGCAATCACCCGGCGGCGTGAAATGCCGTGTCTATTTTTGCTCTGCTTCATGCCTGCCGTCCAAAACGATTATTGTTGTTACTCGACTCAATTTACTCGTATGCCCGGTTCCTGCGCTGGAAGGTCAACATGCAAAAGCTTTGCATAAGCGATATGTCATTTGGCAGGTCACAACGGCTGGGTAGGGATTTAATCCCCAGAGGCGCACTCAAATCATCAAGCCGTTGTGGAAAAACAGTTTTCTTGGACGTGTCCTCAGGCCGCTTCAAACCAAACTTGGCTATTTTGAATTGGCCGAGCACAAAAAAGCAACGCTAACAATCGCTTAGTTCTTGGTGAATTGAAGTGATCTCCCGCCGGTGCGAGGGTAACAGTTACTACAACTGACAATCATAGTGGGCTACGCGTCATGTCCTCCAAGAAAGCTTTGCAAGCACTGGCCGTACTTTTGTTCATCAGCGCCTGTACCGAAACAACATCGCTATCTGCAGATAGCGAGCCCGGAACGCTTTCGCGAGTTCCGGACGCCGTCGCCGAGATCGCAGCCCCTGGGCAGGACCTGACCGCTGTTAAAATCATGCCAGAGGATGGGTGCTATTGGTATCGCTACGTTGGGCCGGTCGAAACAACCTTCCTGCCACTCAGGACTATTGACGGGCGCCCGATCTGTACGCGCGCCTGACAAGCACCTGTTAGCTGGTGGCGGTCAGAAGCCGCTCGGGAGGGTAGAGATGCGCCTTAGACCCTGCCCTGACGCGATCATAAAGCCCGATGATATGCGGCATAGCCATCCTTACGCAGCCGGAACTTGCGCGACCTCCGATGGATCTTGGGTAAGGTGTTCCGTGAATTCGCAAGTATGTATCGCGACTACCTTCGTATAAATACAACGCCCTTGATCCCAATGGGTTTGTCGGCCCACCGGGCACACCATCCGCAAATTGAGTATATTCCTCAGGGTCGCGCTCAATCATTTCAGCAGTGGGAGTCCAACGCGGCCATTTGGCCTTTCGCTTGATTGTGTAGACTCCGGGTTCGTAAAGATTACCCCGCGCAATGGCTACGCCGTAACGCATTGCCATGCCACCGTCTTCGATGAAATACAGATAGCGTGCGACAGCATCGACATGGATGTCACCCGGAACAAGTGCTCGGTTGGTTTGCACGCGCTGAGGCAGGAAACGCGGGTGTAGCCCCCAAGGATTAGATTTCGCGGGATCAAAATTGGGCGGTGTTACCCTGGCGTCCCATGCCGCCCATTGGGAAGAAGTAGATGCTGTAGTGCGTGTCGAAAACAACGGCTGAGAAAGCATCGCTAATGAAGATGCAACAAAGTGCCTCCTGTTAAGCATAGTTCCCACCGCTCCCAGTTTTTTGAAGCCCCAGAAAAGGCAAATCGGTTCGTAACATCTCAAGTATTGAGCGATGTGTCTATTCATTCATGGGGCCAGAGCAATCTTGCTGGCAACGTGATGCTTTTTGCCAACTGTGCTTAGATTTTATCATAGAGAGGTGCGTCGAAGTTAGTAATCTCCAGTCTCAGCTCTACGACGCTCTTCTATGACACCCCTACCCGCTTACCATGCCGACTTGCATATTTTCGCCCTTGTTTTATTGGTGTGAGCTCTTTTGACTTGATATCGAAAACCGTTGTGGGTGCAAGCCTACCCAGGGTTCGAATCCCTGTCTCTCCGCCACTCATTCAGAGTCGCAAAACCCTTCTGACAGCACAAATCGATAGCATCGCTGCTTGTTGGTCGGTTCGTGGCGTTTGCAAGGCGCTCAGCGCAAGAAAATGACCGGGCACATGCGTGTTGGCGTGTTATCGCCACGCCCTACCTGCCAGATCAGCGTAGCATGGCTCATGCCCGTATTCTGCTGACATTTCTCGGGAATTCCCCTTTGCGACTCGCTAGCGTTGACCCATCCCGGCGACACATTTTCCAAAGGAGACACACATGTCGCGTACTCTTATTGTTGCAGTCGTCATCGCCGCAATTGGCGCTGGCGGATACCTTTACCTCAACCAACCCGAGCCGACACCGGCCGAGCAGCTTCAGGCAGCCGAGCAGGATGTGAACGATGCTGTGGACGAAACCGTTTCCGCTGCTCAGGACACCGCGACGGATGCGGCAGATACGGCCACGGATGCAGCCACTTCCCTGACGGATCAAGCCGCAGATGCGGTGGACTCAGCGGCTGAGCAAGTTGGCGATGCAGCATCTTCACTGACTGAACAAGCCAACGAAGCAGCGTCGTCGGTTGCTGAACAGGCCGGCGATCAGGTTGCTGCAGTGGCAGGCCAAGGTCAGGACCTGTTCAACTCCTGGATTCAAGGGGGCATGTTGACGATACAGAATTTCGATTATGAAACGATGGTCGCATCAGTTGAGAACAGTACTTTGACCGAGGAAGTTAAGACTGGCGCAATCCGAATCCTTGATGACATCAAGGCCTCGCCGGAATTGGTTGTCGAAAAAATGCAGGATTTGCGCAACCTGCTGACCCAACAATAAAAACCAAAGGGCCGATCCGACGGGTCGGCCCTTTGCCGCGCATCTGATGAGCTGCCGCGACGTAAGATCCCGGTTTGGTTGACCCGGCGCACCGCTTTTGTTTGGGTTGCGTCAAACTCCAGCCTGTATCGCAGCCAGAGCTTCCCCGCCTGAACCCTGGTTATCGGCGACCCGGTCGCGTGCTATACATGCGCTTTTAAGGATGAAAAACATGTCTGCTCTTCCCTCCTCGATGTTCGCTACAATTCTGAAACATGACGGATATTCTGGCGCAATGACCGGGCCTGTGATCGACGATGCCGCGGATTGGCTGGCTGAGGCGGAGCTGCCAGTTCCCGAACCGGGTCCGGGGCAGGTTCTGATCCGTTTGCGGACCGCATCCGTCAACCCTTCTGACATGCATTTCATCAAGGGTGAATATGGGCAGCCACGCGTTAAAGGTGCGGCTGCTGGTTTTGAAGGATGCGGGGATGTCGTCGCTATAGGCAAAGGCGCTGAGGCTCTGCAAGACCAGCGCGTTGCCTTTGTTGCGGCAGGTTCCGGAGCATGGGCTGAGTACGTTGTGACTCAGATGCAGATGTGCATCCCACTGCGCCCCGATATCTCGGACGACGACGGAGCGGCGCAGATTGTGAACCCGCTAACCGCGATGGCGATGGTCGATATGGCAAAAGAGGCGGGCGAGGCGTTTGTCGTTTCTGCTGCAACCAGCCAGTTGGGCAAACTGATGTGCAGCCTGGGCCGGGATCTCGGGTTGAAACCGATCGCTTTGGTCCGCCGTGAAGAGACGGTCGAGTCGCTGAAAAACCTGGGCGCATCCGAAGTTTTGGTCACTACAGACCCAGACGTGGTGCAGAAATTCTCGGACCTGAGCGCGACGCTAAAACCGCGCGTGTTCCTGGATGCGGTGATGGACCAGCTTTCTGAACAGCTGTTCTGCGCCATGCCCAATCAGGCGCGTTGGGTTTGCTATGGCAAGCTGGGCAGCGACTCGCCTACGCTTACACAGACCGGGCAGTTGATATTCATGGGCAAGCGGATCGAAGGGTTCTGGCTGACCCAATGGATGATGTCCACGCCCCCCGCCGATCAGATGCGTGTGGTGGCCGAGGTTCAGGCGCGTTTTGCCGATGGTCGGTGGAAAACTGATGTGTCGGAACGGCTTACGTTGAAGAATCTGATCCCAAATCTCGCCGATGCGCTGAAAAAGAGTGACGGAAAGGTGATTATCACGCCATAGTAGAGCAAGACCCGCGCATCTAAGCAAACCTGCGGGCTGTTCAAACGTCGGGCCACCGACATGGGGAGGAGAGTTTGGATAACGCGCAGCTGCTGATCAGCGGGCTGGCGAATGGCTGTGTCTACGGCCTGATCGCGCTTGGCTTTGTTCTGATTTACAAAGCGACCGAGGCTGTGAATTTTGCGCAAGGCGATTTCATGATGCTGGGCGCCTTCGTCACCATTGGCCTGACAAATACTGAATATATGGGCCTGCCCTTTTGGCTGGCTCTGCCGATCTCACTGGGGATCATGGGGGCTTTGGGCTACCTTCTGGATCGCCTGATCATCCGCCGCTTGTTTGGGGAAAGCCAGACCGCGGTTGTCATCCTCACCATCGCATTGGGTTTTGTGATCCGGTTTGTCGCTGGTCTGATCTGGGGACACGAACCGCAGACGCTGCAAAACCCGTTGGCCGGCAAAGAAGTCCGGTTTGGCGGGCTGGTTCTGGGGATGGAGGACGTGGCTGTCATTGTCGTCACGATCCTGCTGACCTGGGGCCTTTACGTCTTTTTCAGCAAAACAAGATTGGGGCTGGCGATGCAGGGCGCGTCCCAGAACCAGCTGGCTGCCTATTACATGGGTATCCCTGTCAAACGTGTTCAGGGGATTATCTGGGCTTTAGCCGGAGTGGTGGCCGGAATCGCTGGCATTCTTTTTGCCGCCAAAGGGTCTGTTGATCCAACCACCGGCCTGTTGGGAATAAAGGCTTTTGCAGCTGCCGTGATAGGTGGGTTCGGCAGCCTTCCCGGTGCCTTGGCCGGAGGATTGATTGTTGGTGTGATAGAACCCTTTGCCAGCCGTTACATAGCGGCGGGTTATAGTCAGATCGCGCCATACGCCTTGCTTCTGGCGGTCCTCATATTCAGGCCCAACGGGCTGTTCAGTCAGGTTCGGGTCAAGAAGGTCTAAACGCATGCGGATTGTTTTCAAAACGGATTACATGCAGGATATCAGGCCGTGGAAAGACAGTTTTCAACTGACCATGTACTTGATCCTGCTGGTAATTGTCGCCGCAGCACCTTGGCTTCTGGATGACTTTTATCTCGGCGAGCTGACCAACGTGCTGATCTGGGCCATCGCTGGTCTCGGCCTGATGATCCTAACGGGGCACACGGGTCAGGTTAGCCTGGGCCACGCAGCGTTTCTTGCCTTTGGCTGTTATGCCAATGTCATCCTGATTGAAGCTGGAGTTCCCTTCCTGATCGCCTTCCCTCTGGCGGGTATCCTGACCGGGATTGCCGGCGTAACGGTCGCTATCCCTGCCCTGCGCCTGCATGGCATATACCTTGCGATTTTCACCATGGCCCTGTCCATCCTGATGGACGACGTCATCGTATTGACCGAACCGATCACCGGCGGTGTCGCGGGTAAGTATCTGGGTGGCGTAGAAATCTTCGGCCATCTGGTCGACCGTTGGGCGACACCAGATCAGTTCTTCTGGCTGGTCCTGATCGTCGCTATTTTTGTAACCCTTGGGTATATCAATCTGCTGCGCGCACCGTTGGGGCGCAGCTTCATTGCCGTGCGCGATTCCGAGGTCTCGGCGCAGGCGATGGGTGTGGACGTTGCCAAAACCAAAACGCTCTCGTTTGCGCTGTCTTGTGCGGTGACCGGATGGGCCGGCGCGCTGATGGGGCTTTATGCCGGCGCGTTCAACAACGAAACGTTCAGTGTCATAATCTCAATCCAGCTGCTGATGATGATCGTCATCGGCGGCTTGGGCTCAATCCACGGCGCCTTTCTTGGGGCTATCGTCATTGGCTTTCTGCCGCAGTTCTTGTCGATCTCGAAGGAATACGTTGCGGCGGCGTTTGGTGGTAACACGGTCGCCATCCCGGGGCTGGAATTTGGCATCTTCGGCGTGATCCTGATTTGCTTTATCCTGTTCGAACCCATGGGCATGTATGGCCGCTGGCTGAAAATCCGCACTTGGTTCGAGCTTTTCCCGTTTTACCGCAAAGACATGTTCAAACGTCAGAAATCCTATCTCAAGACGGAGCGTCTGAGATGAGTATGCTGGAGTTTGAAAACGTCACGCTAAAGTTCGGTGGCCTGACCGCTGTGAATGATCTGTCGTTCGAGATTCAAGAAGGCGAGGTGTTTGCCATCGTCGGACCCAACGGTGCCGGTAAATCCACTGTATTCAACCTGATCTCGCGCTTTTACGATCCCTACGCAGGCTCAATCCAGTTTGACGGGCATGATCTGCTACAGGTGAAACCCTCGGGCGTTGCTGAATATGGGGTCGCGCGCACGTTTCAGAATATCGAGCTTTTCGAGCACGCGACTGTCCTGCAGAACCTGCTGGTCGGGCGGCATCGACATCGCAAAACCAATCTGATCTCAGAGATTCTGTTCACCCCCTCGGCGCAGCGCCAAGAGTTGGAGAACCGCGAAAAAGTTGAAGAAATCATCGATTTTCTCGATCTTCAAGCCTTCCGTGACAAGATGATTTCAGGCCTGCCCTATGGTGTGCGCAAAGTGGTCGAGGTCGCCCGCGCGCTGGCCACCGACCCAAAATTGCTGCTGCTGGATGAACCGGCCTCGGGCCTGTCTGTCGAAGAGACTACGGACATGCGCTGGTGGATCGATGACATCCGGCGGCAGATGGGGATCACGGTGTTGATGGTCGAACATGACATGGGGTTGGTATCCGGCGTGTCTGACCGGGTTTTGGCCATGGCCGACGGGGCAAAACTGGCCCTTGGCACCCCAGCCGAGGTACAGTCGCACCCCGCCGTGGTCGAGGCGTATCTGGGGAAAGCTTCATGAGTGAGCCAATCCTGAAGATCCGCAATATCGAGAGTTTCTATGGCCCGATCATGGCCATCCGTGGTGTCTCGCTGGATGTTCACCCAGGTCAGATCGTTTCTATTCTTGGGGCCAACGGCGCGGGCAAGACAACGCTGATGAAGACCGTGTCCGGTGTCATGGATCCTGAAAAGGGCAAGATCACCTTTGATGGGCAGGACATCCAAGGGTCTGAACCGCACAAGGTCGTGCAGAAAGGTATCGTACATGTCCCCGAAGGGCGCGAAGTCTTCCCCCTGCTCACAGTGGATGAAAACCTGAGCCTTGGGGCTTATACGCTGACAGACAAAGCGCAGATCGAACGCGACCGGGACTTGGTTTTTAGCTATTTTCCGGTTCTGAAAGACCGTCGCGGGCAAGAGGCCGGAACCCTGTCAGGCGGTCAGCAACAGATGCTGGCAATCGGACGTGGGCTGATGGCCAATCCCAAGATCATGCTGTTGGATGAACCCTCGCTCGGCCTGTCCCCGTTGCTGGTACAAGAGATCTTCGGCATCCTCAAACGCCTGAATGATGAACAGGACATGACAATGATGCTGGTTGAACAAAACGCCCACGCAGCTTTAGAACTGGCCGATCATGGATATGTCATGGAGGTTGGCCGCATTGTCATGGATGGCGCGGCAGATGTTTTGCTAGAATCCGAAGACATTCAGGATTTCTACCTTGGCGCTCAGCAAGACGGCGCGCGCGAAAATCGCCGCTGGAAGCGTAAAAAGACGTGGAGGTGACCCGGATGGAGAACAGCCCCCTGCCCGCGCAGATCACGATCAACGGCGTTCAGTTTAATGCAACCCCGGGACAGCGCCCGCTGCGTGTGGATGGATGCGTCACGATTTGCCAGTTGTTCCAAAGCCGCTGCGCCGAGTTGGGTGATCGCACAGCACATCGTGAAAAAGACCTCGGTGTCTGGAAATCCTATTCCTGGGCCGATTACTGGCAGCATGCCAAATGGATCGGACTGGCCTTACGCCAACTGGGACTGGAGCGCGGTGACGTGGTTTCCGTCCTGTCCGAGGATCGCAAGGAATGGGCCTGGTTCGACATGGGCATCCAAGGGATCGGCGGGATCGCCTCTGGCGTCTATACCACCGATGCCGCCAACCAGTTGCAATACCTGATCAATGACAGCGGCAGTCGATTCCTGATCGTCGAGGACGAAGAACAGCTGGACAAATTTCTGGAGATCGAAGACGAGGTTCCCGATCTGCTCAAAGTCATCATCCTGGAAGACGAAGGGCTGCACGAACTAGATCATCCGCGCTGCATGATGATTGGAGACCTTTACGACATTGGCAAACAAGCCGAGGCAGAAAACCCCGGATTGTTTGAAGCGGAGGTAGCGCTGGCAAAACCGCAGGATACAGCGTTGCTGGTCTATACGTCTGGAACAACCGGTCAGCCCAAAGGCGCGATGCTGAGCCATGAAAACATACTCGCCGCCATCGAATCCGGTGCCCGCGCCCTGCCCACGTTGGCAAGTGACGAACAGCTGTGTTTTCTACCGCTGTGCCACATCCTGGAACGCGATGTGTCGGTCTTTTACCCGTTGGCGGGCAGATGCACGGTGAATTTCGCCGAAAGCCCCGAGACGGTGTTTGCCAACCTGCAAGAGGTGTCGCCAAGTACATTCACAGCCGTCCCGCGTGTGTGGGAGAAGATCTATTCTCAGGTCCAAATCCTGACCCAAGATGCAACACCCTTGGGGCGCCTTGCGTTTGGCATGGCCTTAAAAGCAGGACTGGCACGTGCTGAGTATCTGACATCCGGCAAGCCAGTCCCAGCGGGTGTTGCTGCGCGATATTGGGTTTGGGATCATTTGGTCCTTAAAAACGTACGGCGGATGCTGGGCATGGATAGGCTGCGTCGTGGTGGATCCGGTGCAGCTCCGATTTCGACCGAGTTGCTGAAATGGTATTGGGCCATTGGCGTTCCTCTGGTTGAAGGGTTCGGGATGACCGAGACGGCAGGCCTCGCGTCACTCAACACGACAGAAGAAAACAGGATCGGCACAATTGGCCGGGCTGTTGCAGGCAATGACATCCGCATTTCGGATCAGGGCGAAATCCAACTGAAGGGCATGAATGTCTTTCAGGGGTATTGGCGCAACAACGCCAAAACGGCGGAAACCTTTACTTCGGACGGCTGGCTGCGCACGGGCGACTTGGGACATATCGATGATGACGGCTACATCACCATCACGGGTCGGTTGAAAGACATCATCATCACAGCCGGCGGCAAGAATATCACCCCGGCTGAAATCGAAAGCCGATTGAAGTTCAGCCTTTATGTCTCGGACGCGGTCATCGTCGGAGATCAGCGGAAATTTTTGTCCGCGCTCATCATGATAGATCAGGAAAACGTTGAAAAATTTGCACAGGACAGAAAAATTCCGTTTTCGAACTTCGCTTCTCTCTGCGCGGCACCCGCAGTGAAAGAACTGATAGGCGCCGAAGTGGCTGCCGTGAACAAGGAATTTGCGCGCGTTGAACAGATCAAGGATTTCCGTTTGATCGACGTTTTATTGACCGCCGAGGACGATGAACTGACCGCGACAATGAAACTGAAACGCGGGTTGGTGGAAAAGAAACACGCACATCTCATTGAAGACATGTACAATTAGAAAAAACGTTAACGGGAGGAAAAGATGAATAGCATAATCAAACGGCTGGCCGCGGCCACCGCTTTGACGGCGTCAGCGACGCTGGCCTGGGCAGACACACAAGGCGTATCCGACGATGAAATCGTCATTGGCTCAGTCAATGATTTGAGCGGGATTTTTGCCGCCGTTGGTGTCCCGGCGACCAAAGGCGCCAATGTGGTCTTTGATCGGGTGAACGCCGAAGGTGGCGTGCATGGCCGCACCATCCGCTTTGTGGTCGAGGATAACGGCTATCAGATGCCGCGTGCGATGCAGGGCTATAACAAGCTTCTGAACCGCGACAAGGTGTTTGCCATGTTGCAATCGCTAGGCACGCCGATGAACGTTGCGGGGTTCAAACTGCTTGACCCCAAAGGCATCCCGAATGTCGCCCCACTGACAGCGGCCAGGCAGATGCTGCAAGAGCCGATGGACAACAAGTTCACGTCGTTCTCGACCTATTTTGATCAAAGCCGTATCGGCGTGAAATACCTGGCCGATCAGTTCGGATCACAGGCGGTGTGCACCATGTACCTGCCCACCGATTTTGGTGAGGAAATCCTGGAGGGCAGCAAAGCAGGTGCGGAAGAGGCTGGCATCTCTTTTGCGGCAGAGACCACGCATAAACCGGATGAAACTGATTTTGTTGGCTCGCTCAGCAAGCTCAAGGAAGAAGGGTGTGGCATCGTCACAATGGCCCTTGGTGTGCGTCAGGCGATCACTGTCGTCGGTACTGCCAAAAAGATGGGTCTTGCGGATATGAAGTTCCTCGGCACCTCTGCCAGTTTCCTGACCGTTGTGGCTCAGGTGCCCGGTGGTGTGACCGACGGGTTCTATGCCGCCGCGTCCTGGCAAGATCTCTGGGCGCGCGCCGACGAACCCGTTCCAGCCGCGTTTATCGAAGAGTACAAAGCCGCGACCGGCGAAGATCCGGTCGGGTTTGCGATGCTGGGTTATTCAGCGGCCGAGATGATGGTCAAAGCGCTGGATGCGGCGGGCCCTGACTTGACCCATGAGAGCTTTATCGCCGCAATGGAATCCCTCAACTATCAGGATGAGCTGGTTGGAAACCATATTTCGTATGGGCCTGATGACCATCAGGGGGCTGATACGGTGTTTGTGAACGTCGTAGAAAATGGCGCCTGGAAATTGGTTTACGAAGAGTAACCAAACCTGACTATCAACCGAAAGGGGCTGTCGTCCCTTTCGGTACTTCATTTCAGTATTTTCTTCAGCGTCTTCCGAAGAGATTGCAATTTGGGCCGGGTGTAAATCTGCGCTGGTGTCAGATCCGCATACCCGCCGTGATCGATGACTCGAAAACCGCTTGGGTCATTGACGATCAGGAACTGGTTGAATGGCAGCGTGTAAATCGGCAAGCCCTGTGCCTCGCAAAAGTAGATCGCGTACGGAAAAACCTCACTGGGGCTGAATTCCTTGCTATGCTGCCAGATCGTTTTGGTGAAATCGTCACCGCCGATAAAGCCGTTTTTTCGAATTTTCGGAAGCATCGAGAACAGGTCCATGGTGATCCCGCGCAAGGTATGATCCCCGTCTATATATGCAAAATCAAGCGAGCCGTCTGGAATTTGCAATTGCGCGTTTTTGGTCGTGTCCCGGATTTCGATGACCTTGTCCATATGCGGGCGCACGCGGTTTAATGCCTCCTCCCGGATTTCTTCAAACTCGACATTTGATCTGTTGGCGGGCTTGTTCCAATCTGGCAAGTTCCGCCAGGGATCGATCAGCTTGTAGGCTTCGATTGTCGGAATTTGCCCAAGCAGAATCTCAGCAAACTGCCCTTTCCAGACGCCAACCTCACATAAAGATACGCATTTCAGATCAGAGACCAGCCTGACCCATAATTGATGCCGGTTCTCGCTGGACGCGATGGCGCGTTCAACGATGTCATCGACTGATGTTTCAACCATGGTGTTTCGTCCTCAATCGCGGCGCCCTGCCGGAAAAGACCTTACGCTCTTCGCAGTAATGGCCCGCCTTCGCGAAACAGGTTTACAAATTCTTGGCTGATTATCTAACGGCTTCATCCAAAGCGGCATGATGCTGCTTAGTCCGTAAGCAAAAGGGCGCCCGCATGCACGCGGACGCCCCGAAATCTAGGCTCGTAAAGCGATCTGGAGTTAACGCTTCGAGAACTGGAACGAACGACGCGCTTTGCGCTTACCGTATTTCTTACGTTCCACAACACGGCTGTCGCGAGTTAGGAAGCCAGCAGCTTTCAGCGCGCCACGCAGGGACGGATCGTACAGCTGCAGCGCTTTGGAAATGCCATGCTTGACCGCACCGGCCTGACCTGTCAGGCCACCGCCTTTGACGGTTGCAACAACGTCGAACTCACCTTCGACACCAGCAATCTGGAACGGCTGGCGCAGGATCAGCTGCAGAACGGGGCGTGCAAAATACACGTCCTGGTCTTTGCCGTTCACGGTGACCTTGCCGGAGCCCGGCTTGATCCAAACGCGGGCAACAGCGTCTTTACGCTTGCCGGTGGCGTAGGAGCGGCCCAGTTCGTCACGTACGGGTTCGCGAACGATGACTTCTTCAGCCACAGCTTCGACGCCTGCAACGGCGCTCAGCTCTTCGAGAGTATTGATCTGATCAGCCATGGTCATTAGCTCCGGGTGTTTTTCTTGTTCATGGATGCAACATCCAGAACTTCGGGCGCTTGCGCCTCGTGGGGATGCTCGGCACCGGCATAGACGCGCAGATTGGTCATAACCTGACGCGACAGGCGGTTGCCCGGCAGCATGCGCTTGACCGCCTGGGTCACAACGCGCTCGGGGTGTGCACCCTCAAGGATCTGCTGCTTGGTGCGCGACTTGATGCCGCCCGGGTGGCCGGTGTGCCAGTAGAAGTTTTCTTCGCGCTTCTTGCCGGTCATCTGGATTTTGTCAGCGTTGATCACGATGACATTGTCGCCCATGTCCATGTTAGGGGTGAACGACGCTTTGTGCTTGCCACGCAGGCGCATGGCGACGATCGAGGCAAGACGGCCCAGAACAACGCCTTCTGCGTCGATCAGGATCCATTTCTTGTCGATGTCTGCAGGTGTTGCAGAAAAGGTTTTCATGGCAGGATAGTCCTGTTTGATGTGAAAGACCGCCCCTTACGGAGCGGCCCGAATTCGATGGATGGGGTGTAGACCTAGCTGTGGAGCACGTCAATACACGGAAAGCTGTTTTAACCCTTCAAAAACAATGCGTTGTAAAATAGGTATTAAAATACCCCAAATTCTCAGACGTATTCGCGCCCTGGCAAACGGCCTGCTATCATCTCTGTATATGCTTGCCACGATAGTGAAGGAGAATCCAATGTCCGATCTGAACCAAGTTGTTTCTGATTATGGCGCTGCCTGGCGGGAAACGGATGCGGATAGACGGTTGGAATTGCTGACGCGCTGCTTCGCAGATACCGGGCAATACACCGACCCAACGGCTGCCGTCAGTGGGCGACATAACCTGAGCGTTCATATTGGCGAAGTGCTGCAAAGCGCAGGAGGGCGAGTTGAAATCACCAGCGCCCCAAACTCACATCACGATGTGGTTCACTTTACCTGGCATATGGTTGCTGATGATGGGTCAAAAATGGTCGAAGGTCATGACTTTGTCCGTTTGGACACGGATGGAAAAATCTCATACCTGTCGGGCTTTTTCGGTGATCCTGATCCCCTGACCTGATCAGACACTGATTTGTTCAGGCGGATTGTCCAGCAAAGCACGCAATCGCAGCATCGCGTCTTCAAACTGGCGCAGTGAGATATGCCCGTTCACTGCAATGCGCACGGCGTTCGGCGCCCGCCCGTCCCGCAGGGCAAACTCATCCGCTGACCGTAGCTGTATGCCCTCTCTCTCAGCCGCGCGGCTGAATGCGGCAGACCGCCAGCCAGATGGCAGATTCAACCAGACAAACGGAATATCGGAATCCCAGTTCAAATCAAACCCGCCTAAGGCATTCACGGCCACGCGAACATATTCGCCCATTTTGGATCGGACGTCCGCGGCCAACTGCCGTGCACTTGGGTCCCCGAGCAGCAAGCGAGTCAATTCGGCCAATGGCTGTGCCAGTCCGAAATAACCGTATTCAGCAGACCGTCGCAAATCGCCACTGCGTTCCTTTGGTGCGATCGCAAACCCGACGCGCAGCGCTGGTGTCAACGTTTTTGAGATGGATGACACATGCCATCCCCGTTCAGGCGCAAGCGCGCGATAGCTGGGTGCGCGGGCCTCACCCATGCGATAGCAATCGTCTTCGATGATCTGAAGGTCGTATTTTCTGGCAATCTCGACGACTTCTTTGCGCCGCTCCAGGGGTGAATGTCCCCCCGTTGGGTTCTGGACCTCGGGTGAAACGCAAATCGCCTGGGCATGGGTGTGCCGTAGAACATGGTCAAGCGCTTCGGGGCTGATCCCCCATTTGTCCATTTTTACACCGATGACATCAGCACGCATCAATTCGCCTGCACGGCGAAACCCGGCATAAGACAGGTCCTCGACCAAAACGACGGGCTTTGGGCCGCTCAAAATGGTTTGAAACACAACACACAAACCGCTTTGCCCACCATGGGTCAAAACGATGTCGTCGGCTGTCAGCACACCCAGCGGTAAATCCGACAACCAGTCGACCACCACCTGCCGCACCGACTGATAAGCGTCGCGTGTTGGATAGTTCATGAACATCCTTGGGTCGCCTTGGGCGATCTTTGCCAGGCACGCGCGGATCAGGGCCACCTGCCCAACATCTGGTAAACGCGGACTGAACAGGCTGACATTTGCCTCGTACTTGTCGTCGCGCAAGTGCAGCTGCCTGGACCAGACATCATCCAGAATTGGGGATTTCGGCGGGGCAACAAATGTACCACGTCCGACCTCTGCTTGCAGCAAGCCCTCATCCGTTAGGATGGTATAAGCCCGCGCAACAGTACCTGGCGTAATTTGTAACCTATAGGCAAGTTCCCGCACCGGAGGCAGTTTTACGCCTACGGACAACGTTTTGTTTTCAATGGATTTCCTTATTGTGTCGGCAACCACAGTGTACTTTGGTCCTTTGGATTTCGGCAGCGAGTCCGGCCAAATTGTATCCATTACAATTCTTCCTTTGATTTCGACACAATTTCGAATGTATCAAGCACATGTACCGAACATCTATCATTTGTGTCAATACAATTTGGAAGGAATACTGAGATGACACGCACAATGCACAACCCCGCCCTCTTGCTGCTGAATGACAGTCCCCGACTGCCGTTGATCGCCGCGCTGGCCGTGCGGTTTGCGGCGGCGGTCACTCAATGGGAACGCCGTCGGCGCAGCCGAATTAATCTAGGTTATCTGGATGACAGGCTGCTCGAAGATGTCGGTTTGACCCGGCATCAGGCCAACCGAGAAGTGAAACGCTATTTCTGGATTAACTAACGATCCCCAGTCCCATTCAGGGACCTCTTCCTAGGCCGGGGCAAGTCCCCGGCCCTTTTTTATCCGAAATTGGCGGCGGCTGACCCTGCCGGCGGCAATGAATATGTCATACTGGCCCGTGCAACCGGATGATCTGACCCGTCCGAGTACATCAGCACGTCCCCAACCGCCAAAGTGCGACCCAGCTTCAGCAACCTGCATTTGGCGATCATGTCCGCATCGCCTTCTGGTTTGCGCAGAAAATCCAGCGAACTGTTCGTAGTGACGGCCAAAGATTGACGGCCTTTCCGTGCAAGCACCATGGCATAGACACACACATCGGCCAGTCCGAACATCGAAGGTCCGGATACCGTACCGCCGGGGCGTAGATGGCGATCATCGACCACCAGTCGCATGGTGATGGTCTCTTCGGTCAACTCTTCGACGACAAAGTCTTTGTGTATCTGCGGAAAAACCTCTGTCAGATACTGTGACAGTTCGCCTCTGTTCATCGCTAACGCCATGCTTCCCCTCATTCAGTTACCGTCCTAGAGTTGGCCCGATAGCCAGCAGGAGGGCAAGATGGCAATTCTGGAACGTAACGACACAGGCGCGGTTGCACAGCTGAAGTTGAATGCCCCTGACCGGCTGAATGCCCTGAGCGACGAGATGCTGGCGGCTTTGCAGGCCGAGTTTGATGCGCTGCGCGAAGACGGTTCTATCCGCGCGGTCACATTGTCGGGATCGGGTAAGGCGTTTTGCGCTGGCCATGACCTGAAACAAATGACCGCCGGACGTAGTTCTGAAGATGGCGGCAAAGCCTATTTTCAGGATCTCTTTGGTCGATGTGCCAAAATGATGATGTCGATCCAGTCCCTGCCCCAACCCGTCATTGCCCAGGTTCACGGGATCGCAACTGCGGCGGGATGCCAATTGGTAGCCACATGTGACCTGGCTGTTGCCGCCGAAGGCACGCGATTTGGTGTGAATGGTGTGAATATTGGCCTGTTCTGCTCGACTCCGATGGTCGCGCTCAGCCGGAATATTCCTAGAAAACAAGCGTTTGAGATGCTGACGACCGGGGATTTCATCTCAGCCGAACGCGCAGCAGAGCTGGGGCTGGTGAACCGAGTGGTACCGGAAATGCTGCTGGAGCATGAGACGATATCGCTGGCCGAGCAGATTGCGGCCAAGCTAGGAACCGCCGTCAAGATCGGAAAAGAAGCATATTATCAACAGCTTGAAATGCCGATCGACCAGGCCTACGCCTATACAGGCGAGGTAATGGCGCAGAATATGCTGCATCGGGATACCGAAGAAGGCATTTCTGCGTTTATCGAAAAGCGGCCGCCCAATTGGACCCAATAACGCAATTGTCATGCACATTTTTTACGACTGTTCGCATTTTAGCACTTTTCAAAAGGGCAACACTGTGGCAATGCTGGGTCGAGGCCGAGGCCTTGAACATACTTTTGGGTCGCCGTGGGCGGAAGGTCCCTCCGAGCTGGTCTCTCTCACCAGCGTTGACATTCCCGCAGCGGCGACCCCAAGACTCCTCCTGATAAATTCGCCAATGTAAGCCCGGGCCTGAGTTGCGTCCGTCGGTTCTCTGCCCTATGTGGCAGCGCATGACACAAGTTTTGCATATCGTGGGCGGCGGCATGGCCGGGTCCGAAGCCGCCTGGCAGGCTGCTGAAATGGGCGTGGACGTTGTTATTCACGAAATGCGTCCGACCGTTGGAACATTTGCGCACCAGACCGGAAATCTCGCCGAAATGGTGTGTTCCAACTCTTTCCGCTCAGACGATGATGAGCAGAACGCTGTTGGCCTGCTGCATTGGGAGATGCGCGCCGCGAACGGATTGATCATGACTACCGCTGACTCATACCGTCTGCCTGCCGGTGGTGCCCTGGCCGTTGACCGTGATCCCTTTGCCGAAGGTGTGACCGCCAAGCTGCGCGCGCATCCGCGCATTATCGTCACGGATGAAGAAGTCACCTCTCTGCCGGATGATGGTCAATGGATCTTTGCCACTGGTCCTCTGACCTCTCCGGCTTTGGGAGAAGCAATCAGAACTGAAACCGGCGCCGAGGCGTTAGCCTTCTTTGATGCAATCGCCCCGATTGTATACGCCGACAGCATCGATATGAGCAAAGCCTGGATGCAGTCGCGCTATGACAAGGGCGAGACCGAGGAAGAACGCACAGCCTATCTGAACTGCCCGATGGATCGGGATCAGTACGAGGTATTCATTGATGCGCTGTTGGCCGCTGACAAGGCCGAGTTTCACGAAGGTGAGACCGCCGGTTACTTCGATGGCTGCCTGCCGATCGAGGTCATGTCGGAACGTGGACGCGAAACCTTGCGTCATGGGCCGATGAAGCCGGTTGGCCTGACCAACCCTCATCAACCGGACGTCAAGCCCCATGCGGTTGTTCAACTGCGCCGCGACAATGCCCTGGGCACTTTGTTCAATATTGTTGGATTCCAAACCAAAATGAAATACGGCGCGCAGACCGAAGTGTTTCGCATGATCCCCGGATTGCAGGACGCCAGTTTTGCGCGGTTGGGCGGTATTCACCGTAACACGTTCATCAATTCACCCACATTGCTGGATGCGCAGATGCGGCTGAAATCCAAACCTAATATTCGTTTTGCCGGTCAGATAACCGGTGTCGAAGGCTACGTGGAAAGTGCCGCGATGGGGTTGTTGGCAGGCCGGCTGGCCGCATCTGAAATTCTGGGCCGCACACTGCCCGAAGTACCGCAAGACAGCGCCATGGGTGCTTTGATCCATCACATCACTGGCGGGGCCGAAGCCAAGACATTCCAACCCATGAACGTCAATTTCGGCCTGTTCCGCCCGGTAGAGGGCCTAAAGGGTGGACGCCGGGGCCGCAAGGACCGCTACAAGGCCTACACAGATCGGGCAAAGGCCGAATGGACAAGCTGGCTGGCACAATGCTGACTGGACGCGCCATGCTCGCTCGGCCTAGCATGGTTGCATGAACGACAAGTTTTTCCAAAGCACCTACGAACTTGAAACGCCTGAGGACACTCAGGAACACTATCAGAAATGGGCCGCAACCTACGAGGATGAGGTTGCCGCACAAGGCTACGCCACACCCGGTCGCGTGGCCGAGGCGCTGTGGTCTCAGATGCCGCAGTCAGAAACGCCGATTCTGGATTATGGCTGCGGAACTGGCCTGTCAGGCGTCGCGCTGCGGGCGGCGGGTTTTGATGTGGTCGACGGTATGGATCCGACGCCCAACATGCTTGAAGTTGCAGCCGCCAAAGCTGTCTACCGTGATCTGTCCAGTTTTGAGATCACCGATCCCGAACCGCTGAAGCAGGATGCTTATAGAGCCATCACCGCCATCGGAGTGATTGGCACAGGTGCCGCGCCGCCTGAAACACTGGATCTGCTGATGAAGGCGCTTCCTAAAGGTGGAATGCTTGCGTTTTCCTTTAACGATCATACGCTTGCAGATCATACTTATACCTGCCGTCTGAATGATTGGCTCGATATGGGGGCCGCTCGGTTGTTGTTTCGTGAACATGGTCCGCACCTGCCGGGTATGGACCTTAAATCTGACGTGTATGTATTAGAAAAGACGTGACTTTCACCACTCGCTTTGCCCCGTCCCCAACCGGACCACTGCACCTTGGGCATGCCTATTCTGCTTTGTTGGCTTACGACATGGCCGTCTCCGAAGGCGGGGATTTCCTGTTGCGGATCGAAGACATCGACCAGTCCCGATCCCGAGCCCATTGGGAAGACCAGATCTATAGTGATCTCAAATGGCTGGGTTTGACATGGCCTGAACCTGTCATACGCCAATCTGAACGACAGTCGATCTACGATCAGGCCCTTGATGATCTCTGGTCCCGTGGTCTGCTTTATCCGTGTTCATGCAATCGCAAAGACATCGCAGCTGCGGCCAGTGCTCCTCAAGAAGGTGCCCCGCTGCTGGGGCCGGATGGGATCATTTATCCGGGAACGTGTCGTGTTCGCTGGCAAGGGACCGATCTAAGCCGGCGCGCGCGTCCCAAGGACCAACCGCTGCGATTGAATATCGCAAAGGCAGCCCAGCTGGTCTTTGGTGACGCGAAGCCCGGTGGCTCTTTTCAAGAACTCGGTCTTTGTCCAATGAAAGAAAGCGGCCATATCGCCTTCACACCGGATGAGTTGCAGACCACCATCGGCGATTTCGTCCTGTCGCGTCGTGATATGGGCACATCCTATCACCTGTCGGTGGTTCTGGACGACGCAGCACAAAAGATCACACACGTTGTGCGCGGTCAGGATCTGTTTGAAGCGGCGCGTATCCATGTTTTGTTGCAAGCCCTGCTAGACCTTCCAACACCTGCGTATTTTCATCATCGTCTGATCCGAGACGACGCTGGAAAACGGCTTGCAAAGCGCGATGATGCCCGTGCAATCGCCAAGTATCGCGCCGAAGGCGCCTCGCCCCAGGATATTCGGGCCATGGTCGGGCTTTGACCCGTGTCGGTCACTCCATCGGTGACATCAGCTCAACCTCGTCACCATCGCGCACGGCTGTGTAGAAACAGGTTCTGCGATTGGTGTGGCATGCCGCCCCGGTCTGGCGCACCAGCACAAGCAGGCAATCGCGGTCGCAATCGATGCGCAAATCCACCAGTTCCTGCACGTGACCGGATGTTTCGCCCTTGATCCAGAACGCCTGACGAGAGCGTGACCAATAGGTGACGCGACCCGTCTGCAACGTGCGCTCGACCGCCTGGGCATTCATCCAAGCCATCATCAGAACCTCGCCAGATGCCTCGTCCTGCGCAATGGCAGGGACCAATCCTGCGTCATTATATGTAAGAGTCGAAGGGTCAAAGACGACTGGGTCAGACATGATAAAAACCTTTTGCATCCCGAGGGCTGGCCACTATGTATGGGGAACACTCTACGAGGGAAAGCCATGAGCGGCGAGAACGACCTTATTAAGCTCTACTCTGGACGTATTCTGGCGCTTGCGGCGGAAATCCCGCATCTGGACCGGCTCGACACCCCTGATGCAACGGTCAAGAAACGCGCGCCTTTGTGCGGGTCGACCGTAACTGTAGACGTGACGCTGCGCGATGGTCGGATCAGCGAGTTTGGTCAGGACGTCAAAGCATGCGCCTTGGGTCAGGCCTCAGCATCCGTTGTGGGGAATGCCGTAATAGGCGCCACACGGGCCCAAGTTGAAACTGCGCGTGAGCAACTGACTGCGATGCTGAAAAAGGATGGCCCTGCCCCCGATGCGCCGTTTGACGGGCTCGAGGTGCTGATGCCTGCGCGGGACTATAAAAACCGTCATGCATCGATCCTTCTGGCGTTGGATGCAACGGCGGAAGCCATGGAACAAGCCGAACAGGCAAATTGCGCCTGAACATGGCGTTTTAGTACAAACCTGTCTAACCTCTGGAAAAATTTGAGGAGTGATGGGATTGAATAACTTGCTTGAGCATTTTGTAACGCTTTGGGTCGTCATTGATCCGATTGGTACAATACCCGTCTTCATAGCAGTAACCGCAGGGCTCGAAGCTGCCGCCCGTCGGCGCATGGCGTTGCTTGCCTCGTTGATCAGCGCCGGCATTTTGTTGTTTTTCCTCATATTCGGACAGCTACTGATTGAGGCGCTGGATATCGGCCTGAACTCTTTTCAGGTTGCCGGGGGCATCATCCTGTTCCTGTTCGCTTTGACGATGATTTTCGGAGAAAGCAAACAGGACGTAGAACAACGCCAGGCCGAAGAAGACCTGGAAGATAAAACCCACAAGCAAAACCCAGCTATTTTTCCCCTCGCGGTGCCGTCTTTGGCATCCCCCGGGGCAATGCTTGCGATTGTCATTCTGACTGACAATCACCGATATAGCATGGTGGATCAGGGTATTACAGCGCTGGTCATGTTGGCAGTGCTGGTCGTGGCATTTGTATTGATGCTGCTGGCTGAACCGATCATCCGTTTGATCGGCCATTCCGGCGCGGCCATCATAAGCCGGGTGATGGGCATGATATTGGCCTCGGTCGCCGTAAACTCTGTTTTATCGGCATTGATGGAAATCATGAAAACTGGACAACTGTAAAAAAAAGCCGCCGCTCCTTCCGGGCGGAAAGGGCGGCGGCAGGTAATGCGTTTCTCGTGTGGGGTCCGGGTCTCCGCGGGGCCGAGGCATGGCCCCTCAAGGGAATTGGGACAGGCAGGTCACCCTTGACTGAGATGGGGATAACACGCGCGAGACAATCGGCACGAGAGCGCAGGCAGAAAGGCTTAGAAACCGACGGGCAGATGCAGTGCAACAACCAGAATCACGACCAGAGACATCACACCCGCCGCATCCTGGAGAATGGTCGATTGTGAACGGCTGAATACGCTCTTGATCTGGGTCAGCATAGGGTCACCTCCGGTCAGAGTTTTAATCCTTTGTTGACCTTTTGTTCTCATATTTTGCCGAGTCGGTAAAGAACTTTTTAAGAACATTTGTGAACTTTACGGAACTTGCGCTCTAACCTACTGAAATCAAACGGATCGCCTGATCCTGTTTCATCAGCCAAAGCAGAACACGGGCGGCCTGCCCACGCTCAGACGTCAGCTTTGGGTCTGCGTTCAACAAGGTGCGCGCATCCGATTGGGCAACTGCCATCAAACCTGCCTGCCTCTCCAGATCGGCAATGCGAAATCTCGGCAAGCCAGATTGGGCCGTGCCGATCAGATCACCTGCCCCGCGCATCTGAAGGTCGGTTTCCGAGATCCGGAACCCATCCTCTGTCTCGCGCAGAACCTCCAACCGTTTGCGCCCGCCTTCACTCAGAGGTGCCTGATACATTAACAAACAGGTGGACTCGGCCTCGCCCCGACCGACGCGACCCCGCAATTGATGCAGCTGAGCCAGACCGAAGATTTCGGCCCGTTCGATCACCATGATGGTTGCGTTGGGTACATTCACGCCCACTTCGATGACCGTTGTAGCTACCAACACCTTGGTCTGACCGGTCTGGAACGCTGTCATCGCCGCGTCTTTGTCGGTTGGCGGCATCTGGCCGTGAACCAAGCCCACAACGTCGTCGCCAAGAATGCCGCGCAACCGTTTGAACCGATCTTCCGCCGCCGTCAGGTCCGAGACCTCGGATTCATCGACCAGCGGGCACACCCAATAACACTGTCGGCCTTCTGCAATGGCCTTTCGCAGATGCGCCACAACATCGTCCATGCGTTGCGTGCTGATGATCGCGGTTTTGATCGGCTTACGCCCCGGCGGCTTTTCATCCAGAACCGAGACATCCATATCGCCATACTGCGCCAGCGCCAAGCTGCGTGGGATCGGCGTGGCCGTCATCACCAGAACGTCCGCGCCCTGCCCTTTTTCCGACAATTCCATCCGCTGCCGCACGCCAAAACGGTGCTGTTCATCGACAATTGCCAGACGCAGCGCGTTAAATTCGACATCGCTTTGAAACACGGCATGAGTTCCGACAAGAATCTGGATATCTCCGCGTTTTAATGCCTCAAGTTTTGACCGTCGCTCCGCGCCTTTGTCCCGTCCGGTCAATATCTCCAGAACAACTCCAGCGTGTTCGGCCAGTGGTCGCAACCCCTCCAGATGTTGTCGCGCCAGGATCTCGGTCGGGGCCATCATGACACCCTGACCACCGGCCTCAACCGCTACAAGCAAAGCCATGAATGCCACAAGCGTCTTGCCTGCGCCAACATCCCCTTGAAGCAGGCGATTCATGCGTGTTTCCGCCGCCATATCCTGCGAGATTTCTTCGATGGCACGGGTTTGCGCCCCGGTGGGCCGATATGGCAAGCTGGACAGAACTTTCGACTGCAGCGTTCCTGTTCCAACGCTGACAATCCCGCGTGCCTTACGGTCCCGTTGCCGGGCCAGTGCCAAGGTCAGTTGATGGGCCAACAGCTCATCATAGGCCAAACGCTCGCGCGCAGGAGCGAAAGCCGCGACATCATCAGCACCGTGCGGATTATGGGCTGATTGAATGGCCGCTGCCCAATTCGGCCAACTTTTTTGGGTAACCTGTGCAGGATCAATCCATTCAGCGAGCTCAGGCGCGCGGGACAATGCGCTACGCGATGCTTTAAAGACCGTCTTTTGGGTCAGGCCGTGTGTCAAATGATAGACCGGTTCAAATTCGGGAATCTCGCCTGCCTGCTCCGCCGGCAGGATATGATCCGGATGCACCATCTGCGCCATGCCGTCGAACAGTTCGAGCTTGCCAGAAACCACGCGGCGGGATCCCTGCGGCAAGACCTTTTTCAGGTAGTCACCGCGCGCATGGAAAAAGACCAGTTGGAAATCAGCCTGTGCGTCTTCGACATGTACTCGATAGGCGCCACCTTTGTTTCGGGATGGCCGGTGCGTGCCGACGGTCACCTCAACGGTCAGCGTTGTCGGCAGATCAACCCCCTGGATCGTGTCTCGCCGGCGCCGGTCCACGACGGCATATGGCAGGCCGAACAGCACGTCGCGCGGGCTTTCGATCCCGGTTTGCTCCATGATCTGGGCGGTTTTTGGCCCGACACCCTCGAGTGTCTCCAAACCGGCAAACAGAGGGAAAAGCTGTTCCGGCCGTCCGCTCATGCGCCTTCAATCAGCTGCAACCAGCCATCCTCATCCAGAGTCTCAATACCCAGGTCAGCCGCCTTCTTGGCTTTCGATCCAGCCCCGGGCCCAGCCACCAAAAGATCGGTTTTCTTGCTGACAGATCCTGAAACCTTTGCCCCCAACGCCTCGGCACGCGCTTTGGCCTCGACACGCGTCATTTTTTCAAGCGTGCCTGTGAAGACAACGGTCTTTCCGGCCACCGGGCTACCCGAACTATCAGGTCGTTTGGCCTCCTGCACCTGCAACTGACCCACCAGATCGTCAATACTTGCACGTTCGGCAGACTGGGAAAACGCTGACACCAACGCACGCGCCATGACCTCTCCGATCCCATCAATGCCCAGCAAATCCTCCCATTCGGGGCCGGAAAAACCAGATGCGGCGGTGATGGCGTTTTCGAATTCGTCCCAGGTGCCGTAATGATTGGCAATCAGGTTCGACGCGGCCTCTCCGGTATGACGAATTCCCAATGCAAACAGCAGACGACCAAATGGGATCGCGCGTTTTTCATCGATTGCCTCCCACAAGTTTCCGGCACTCTGGGCACCCCAGCCTTTGCGATTGGCAAGCTTGTTCAGATTGGCCGCGTCGCGCTGCTGTAATGTGAAAATATCAACCGGTGCTTTGACCGGCAAATCGGGATCATCATAGAACATTTCGATCTGCTTGGCACCCAGACCTTCGATATCGAATGCTTTGCGCGATACGAAGTGTTTCAATTTTTCGACGGCTTGCGCCGGGCATATCAATCCCCCGATGCAGCGCCTGACTGCATCACCCTCTTCTCGAATAGCATCGCTTTGGCATTCCGGGCACTTGGTTGGAAAGACGAAAGGCTCGGCCTGTTCAGGGCGTTTGGACACGTCTACGTCGGCAATTTTCGGGATCACGTCGCCTGCGCGATAGACCTGCACCCAATCGCCAACGCGTATGTCCTTGCCGTCACGGATGGTTTCTCCCCTGGCGTCCCGTCCGCTGATGTAATCTTCGTTATGCAATGTGGCGTTCGACACGACCACGCCGCCAACGGTTACCGGGTGCAGCCGTGCAACGGGGCTAAGCGCACCGGTGCGGCCCACCTGAATGTCTATCGCTTCAAGCCGTGTCCACGCCAATTCAGCCGGAAATTTGTGGGCAATCGCCCATCTCGGGGTCGTCGACCGAAAACCCAATCGCGCTTGCAAGGCCAGATCGTTAACCTTGTACACAACCCCGTCGATATCATACCCGAGGGTCGACCGTTGCGCCTCGATATCCCGGTAATGCGACAGCATCTCTTGGGTCGTTTCACATAGCTTTGTCAGCTTGTTGGTTGAAAACCCAAAGCTGCTAAGCTGCCCGATCGCGGCCATTTGTGTGTCTGCCAGGGGCGCCGACAATTCTCCCCACGCATAGGCAAAAAAACGCAAGGGTCGAGAGCGCGTGATCTCGGAATCCAACTGCCGCAATGAACCCGCCGCCGCGTTTCTGGGATTGGCAAAAGGCTTACCGCCGATCTCGGACTGGCGTTTGTTAAGATGTTCGAAATCCTCGTGCGACATATAAACTTCCCCCCGCACTTCGAGGATTTCGGGGGCGCCATCGATATGATGTGGAATGTCAGAAACAGTGCGCGCATTTGCTGTTACGTTTTCGCCAACCTCACCGTCCCCGCGTGTTGCGGCCTGAACCAGCTGCCCATTCTCGTAACGCAGTGACAATGACAGGCCGTCAATTTTTGGCTCTGCCGTGAATGCCAATCGCGCGTCGGCGTCCAACCCGAGGTATTTCCGAATTGATTTGTCAAAGTCCGCAACATCTGCTTCATCAAAGGCATTGCCCAGTGACATCATGCGCACGGCATGAGTGACTTTTGAGAACCCATCGGAAACGCGTGCGCCAACCTGTTCAGACGGGCTGTCCTGACGTTTCAATTGTGGGAAACGGGTCTCAATCTCAGCATTGCGCCGTTTCAGGGAATCGTATTCCGCATCTGAAATCTCGGGCGCATCTTCTGCGTGGTACAGCGTGTTAGCCCGTTGCAGCAATGCAGCAAGGCGCGCCAATTCCTCGCGCGCCTCATCTTCTGTGAGCTCTGGTACCGAAATTGAGTTGCTCATGGCCTCGCCCTGTCACGAATTCTTGGACTTCAGTGATAGGGCGAGGCCATGGCGAGGTCCAGTCGTGCTGAGCCATGAGTGGAAATGCCGCCCTGGACCGACGGCGGTACGTCTTAGGCCAGATCAGGCGCCGACCGCCATCCTGGTGTCATCCAGGCTGTTGGTCTGCGGGTCGCGCAAGACATAGCCACGCCCCCAAACAGTTTCGATGTAGTTATCACCGCCCGTCGCATTGCTGAGCTTTTTTCGCAGTTTGCAAATGAACACATCGATGATTTTCAATTCGGGCTCGTCCATCCCGCCATAAAGATGGTTCAGGAACATTTCTTTGGTCAGGGTGGTTCCCTTGCGAAGGCTCAATAGTTCCAGCATCTGGTACTCTTTGCCGGTCAGATGAACGGTTTGCCCGTCAACCTCGACCGTTTTCGCATCCAGGTTCACCGCGACGCGACCTGTATGGATGATCGATTGCGAATGTCCTTTTGAACGACGAATGATTGCGTGAATGCGCGCCACCAGCTCTTCGCGGTGGAACGGCTTGGTCAGGTAATCATCTGCGCCAAATCCAAAGCCTTTGATTTTGCTTTCTGTATCATCCGCGCCCGACAGGATCAGGATCGGGGTTTCGACCCGAGCGATCCGCAGCTGGCGCAGAACCTCATGCCCGTTCATATCCGGCAGATTGAGATCCAGCAAAATCAGATCATAATCATAAAGCTTCGCCAGATCGATGCCTTCTTCTCCAAGATCCGTCGCGTACACATTAAGGTTCGCATGTGTCAGCATTAATTCAATGCTTTTGGACGTTGTAGGATCATCCTCGACAAGAAGTATTCGCATTTACCTGCTCCAATTCGGGTCAATTATTCCAATTAAAAATAAACCTGACCAAGAATGGTTAATCTGACGTTACCGTTGATTCATTTATTCACTTTCAATCTTAGGTTGTCGATATTTTTTTAGCGCCGTGACTTTTAACGCGTCCACACCGTGTTCTGCGACGGCCGAAACCCAAATATTGAATTCCTCGTCGCTGATGCCGTATCGTTTTTTGGCTTCGGATAAAGTGATCAGTCCATAAAGTACCCCGCGTACCACGACCACTTTACGTGACGCGACCCAGCGTCGCGTATCGGCAGGCGGAAGATCTGCGCGCGTTAAAACCGTTCCATCCGGCAGGGTTACCGATCTTGGCCCTTCAACTTTGTGCAAATACATCTCTTTACCCTTTTCTTGCTGCGACAAAGCTGACATCAGCCTACTTAATTCGGGGTGAAACCGCCCCTTGAGAGTGTGTAGAATTTTCCTATATTCTGCCGGTCTTTCTTAATCCGGACTGGAACCCCCATGGCCCTTGATGCCGAAACCCCGCTAAACTCGCTTGGCTTTGCCAAACCGCCCTCGGAAACCCGGGTGGTTGTGGCCATGTCTGGTGGTGTCGACAGCTCGGTCGTGGCCGCGCATCTGGCGGATCAGGGGTATGATGTGGTGGGCGTGACCCTGCAGCTTTATGATCATGGCGCGGCGCTGGCCAAGAAAGGCGCGTGCTGTGCCGGGATCGATATCCACGATGCGCGCCGTGTGGCCGAGGAGCGTGGTTTTCCGCACTACGTGTTGGATTACGAAAACATCTTCAAAGATGCCGTAATCGATGAATTCGCCGACAGTTATCTGGCGGGTGCCACCCCTGTGCCCTGCATTCGCTGCAACGAGAGGGTGAAGTTTAAGGACCTGCTGGAAACCGCCAAGGACCTTGAGGCTGATTGCATGGCAACCGGTCACTACATCCAGCGCAAGATGGGATCTAACGGCGCAGAACTGCACAGCGCCGAAGATGCCAATCGCGATCAGTCCTATTTCTTGTTCTCGACAACGCCGGATCAACTGGCGTTCCTGCGCTTTCCTTTGGGCCACCTGCCGTCAAAAGACGCAACGCGGGAAATGGCAGCGCAATACGGGCTCGCCGTGGCGGATAAGCCTGACAGTCAGGACATCTGTTTTGTGCCTAACGGCAACTACGCCAGCGTGATCGAAAAACTGCGCCCAGGTGCCGCTGAACCCGGCGACATCGTGCATGCGGATGGCCGAGTTCTGGCGCAACACAACGGTGTCATTCACTACACGATCGGACAACGCCGAGGCTTGGGCATTGGGGGCCTTAGCGAGCCGCTATTCGTAGTGAAACTGGACGTGGACAAAAAACAGGTCGTGGTTGGACCCAAAGACATGCTGGCCACCCGGACCATACCTGTGCGCGAAATCAATTGGCTGGGCGATGCCCCCTTCACCTCCCAAACGGAATGGCATCTGTCGGTCAAAGTTCGCTCGACCCGGCCCCCGCGCGAAGCGATTGTCCGACCCCTGTCAGAGACAACGGCCGAAGTTGAATTGCTGACCCCTGAAGAAGGTGTCTCGCCCGGACAGGCTTGCGTGTTCTATGAGTCCGAAGGCAGCCGTATTTTTGGCGGTGGATGGATCTGGCGCGGTTACTAGATCGCGTCCGTCCACGAATTGCTGAGAATATACAGCCCGGCGCAAATCATCACATAGGGCACCAGCCGTTCCAGCTTGCGCGCCAGCCCGCCGGTTATGAAAGGGACTTTCGAGCCCAACAGTGCGACGATAGCCAACCCGATCGCAGCCGCACTTGCACCGAAAAGACCCGCCAGTCTGAACCCGGGGGCCGAGTCGGCCAATAGCGGTCCGAGTACCGCAAACGTATCCATCGACAAGCTTACGAACAGCATCGAGATCACGATGGTCGAGCCACCGGTCTGAACAGTTGGTTCGGCTTCTGAGGGCGCGCTGCGGAATTGTCTGACAACGCCGACCAAGCCGAGGGACAGTGGCACGATGCCCAGATACCCGGCCCAATGGGGGATGACGTCGCCAACGCCAAGTGCCAGAAGAAACGCGGCACCAATGACAATGAATTGCGCCACTAAGAACCCAAAAACCGAACGCCTTGGCCCCGTGACCAGAACCAAAGCCAACAACGCGGCCAAATTATCCAAGTTCGTCAGAATCTGCGCCATAAACGCAGACAACGCGAAGACACCATAATCCAACATCAGGCGTTCATCCGTTCCAAAACGGCCCTAGCCGCCCTGAGACCCGGCGGTTCGCCTCCACGCCCCAAACGGTCCATTGTCAGATCCATGGCCTGCCTCTGAGCGTCAGGCGCGTCCGCGACTTGGTTCAGTGCCGCGGCAATCTTGTCTGGCACGCAGTCGTCCAGTAGGCATTCGGGCACCGCGCGCGTATCAGACACCAGATTGACCAGCGTGACGGTATCCAGCTTGACCATTCGCTCGGCCATTTTTTGTGTCAGCCAATTGAGCTTGTAGGCAATCACCATGGGTGTGTTCTGAGCCGCCAGTTCCAGCGAAACCGTGCCGGAAGCGGCCAGCGCCAGATTGGCGGCCCCAAAGGCCGCGCGTTTATAGGCGCTGGCTTGGTCGGCCCCGATGTGTCGCGGGTCCAGCACAACCGGATCTCCCGGCCAGCTTGGAACCACAGAGTTGATCAGATCGGTTGCAGCGCCAACCGTCGGCACGACAACGCGGTATTCGGGCCGGTCCGAGATGAACTGGTGCAGCGCATCCCGAAAACACTCAGACAGCCGTTCAATCTCACCCCGTCGCGATCCGGGCAACGCCAACAAGATCGGTGCGTCGCCCAATTCAAATGTCGCGCGAAACGCTGCAATTTCTTGCGGCGTCGCAACCGGTTCACTGGCGACAGGGTGACCTACAAAGTCACATTCCATACCGGCGCGCTCCATATAGGGAGGCTCGAATGGCAGCAAAGCCAACACATGATCGATGACCTTGGCCATCTTATCCGCCCGTCCCGGCCGCCAGGCCCAAACGCTGGGCGCGACGTAGTGAACGGTGCGAATGGTACTGCAGGCTTTGACCAGTTTGGCCACCCGCAGGCTGAAATCGGGACTGTCGATTGTAATCAGGACATCTGGCTGTGTGTCCAGAACTGCCTGCGCCGTTTCTGAAATCCTGCGTTTGAGGTGGAAGAACTTTGGCAGCACCTCAACCAACCCCATCACGCTCAGCTCGGACATCGGAAAGCGGCTGGTCAGGCCTTCAGCTTGCATCAGCGGGCCGCCGACCCCGTCGAATTCAATATCCGGCACCAGGGTTTTCAAACCCTCCATCAGTGCACCACCCAGCCGGTCGCCAGACGGTTCACCAGCGACCAGAAAAACGCGCATCAGACGGCGCGCTCGCGCACAAATAGGAACAGGCCAAGTCGATTGCACTCGGCAATCAAGCGGTCTTTTTGCAGAACGATCACCCCACCCTTTTCAATGACGATACCTGACAACCCTGCCGCAACAGCGCCCGTCACCGTCTCGGGCCCGATGGCAGGCAAATCAACCCGCCGGTCCTGACCTGGTTTTGGTCCCTTGAACAGGATGCCGCCGCCCGCGTCCGGTCGTTGCGTCAGCGACTGCAGCATCCAGGCTGTGCCGAATATGCCCTCGACCGCCAATGCCTGCCCTTTTGATACCGCGCAGGCTTGGCCCACATCTGCGGAACCCATCGCGCTCAGAATACTTGCACCGCGATCCGCATCTGCCAGATCCAATTGCGAGGGTTGCGCCTCGGTCAGACTTCCGAGTGACGGCAGCAAGGTTGGGGCAATCTCATGCGCGGCTCGAACGCTCAGTCCGGCGTTCTCGAATATTTCAATCACCGCACGCAAAGCGCCGTCATCGCTGGTCATGATTGCCTGCTGCAAGATCGGTACCAAGGGCATGGTCGCCGCATCAATCCGGCTTGGATCCACGGACGGACGCTGTACCGCGCCGGCCATGCAGATTTCGGTTATGCCCCTGTCCTGAAGCTCGGTGATAAAACTGCCCAGATGTTCCAAAGGAAAAACAATGTCTGCAGACAGCGCATCCGGAAGAAACCCCTCCATCGCGCAAACCACCGGAGGCTCAGCAAGGGCTGCGACAACCTCACTCGGCAATGCGCCTGTTCCTGCAATCAGCGCCAGCATGTTCTATTTTCCCGGAGTCAGGAACGAGCGGTCACTGTGCCCGGTGACAAAGTCGACAATACGTTGCACATATTCGCTTTCATTCTTCGCCCCAACCCTATGGGCGCGATCCATGAACGTGCCCTCGCCTTTGCTGAGTTCACGAAATGCACTGCGCAGCGCCGAAATGTCCTCGCGCGACACACCCTTTCGCTTGAGGCCAACAAGGTTCAGCCCATCCAACTCTCCGCGCGGAGCCTGCACAAGTCCGTATGGGATGACATCATTCGGCACCATGGTCAGCGCGCCAATAATGGCGCCACGACCAACCCGGACCCATTGATGTAGGCCCGAAATACCGCCGATGATCACATCGTCTTCGATGATGCAGTGCCCTGCGGCACCCGCATTGTTCACCATGATTACGCGGTCGCCCATCTGTACATCATGCGCCACGTGAACCCCCGCCATCAAAAGGCAATCGTCGCCGATCCGAGTAACGCCTCCACCACCATCTGTACCAGTGTTCACTGTGACATGCTCGCGAATGCGATTGCGTTTGCCAATCTCCAGGCGCGTGTCTTCGCCGCCGAATTTCAGGTCCTGTGGGATCTCACCAATGACCGAGAAATTGAAGATCACCGAGTCTTCGCCGACCGATGTATCTCCGGTCACAACCACATGGGATTTAAGCTCGACCCGGTCACCCAGCTTGACCCGTGCGCCCACGTAACAGAACGGACCGATCACACAATCCTGCCCGATTTTTGCGCCGTCTTCGATGATTGCGCTTGGGTGAATGCCGCTCATGCCGTCTTTTCCATCTCCCAGTCGACATAGGCCGAAAACTCGGCTTCGGCCGCCACTTCACCGTCTACGGTCGCGCGACCGCTGAACTTGAACAGCTTGCCGCCTTTTTTGCCGCGCAGGGTTTCCACATGCATCTCAAGAACGTCCCCGGGCACCACCTTGCGGCGGAATTTGCACTTGTCGATGCTCATGAAGTAGATCAGCAGTTCGGTGTCGATGACGTCCATGCCAACACCCAACATCACGCCTGCGGTCTGGGCCATTGCCTCGACAATGGTGACGCCTGGCATGATTGGCGTACCGGGAAAGTGACCCTGGAAATGGGGTTCATTCATGGTGACATTCTTGATGCCGATGGCGGATTGATAGCCGGTGATATCCACCACCTTGTCGACCAGCAAAAACGGGTAGCGATGCGGCAATATCCGCTGAATCAGCTGAATGTCGGCGCTTTTGGTTTCCGTGGTCATAGTGCAGATGTCCCGTTCTGGATGTCTTGTTGCCCGCGTGGTTAGCAATACCAGAACCAGAGGGCAAGCAAACCTATTCGCCGGTGCCGTCCTGCAGCCCGGTGCCATCGCCGATTGTTGCGTCAATGCGGGCAATTGCGGCATCGGTAATGTCAGATGTATCCGAACTCAGAAAGACATTCGAACGCTCAAGGATCATCGACGCACCGGTTTCACGTAACAGGTCAATCAGAACCGGGCGCGCCAGTTGAAAAAAGCTCTGCCGGTTCTCTTCGCTACGCCTGGCCAACGTATCTAGCTTGGCCCTCTGCCCTTCGCGGTGGGACTGGACCTTTCTGTCAAAGGCTTCGGCCAATGGGCGGAATTCATCTGCTTCCAGACTTGCACGCTTTTCCGTCAGGTCTTTTTCTTCTTTGCTCAACTCAGCGACGATCCGTTCGTTTTCTTCAGCCAGTAACGCGCTTTCTTGTTCGATCTCATCCATGACCCGTTGCCCATATGCAGAATCAGAAAACAACCTGTCGCTGGAAATCGTCAACACGACCGGCTGGGGTACCCCCAGTTCAAGCTGCTGAGCAAAGGTTGGGAGAGCCAGAAGAAAGGTCAAGAAAACACACAGGGCCCGAAGCGGGCCCTGTCTTTGCGTCCAAAAGACACTCAACATCGCAAATCAGAACCTGGCCTGAATGGTCAGGTCAAAATTCTGTTCCTTGTCGAAGTCTTCTTTCTTTAGTGCCTTCGAAAAGTTGAAACGCAGCGGGCCGAACGGTGTATCCCACAAGACCGAAATGCCAATGACGTGACGAATAGCACCGTCTGCACCAACAATATCGGCCCCTGCAGTGTTCACATTGTCGATGTTGTACAGGTTGCCCACATCGTAGAACAGACCGCCCCGCAATCCCAGTTCCTCGGGCAGACCCAGAGGGAAATCCGTCTCAAAACGCGCAACCCAGTAGTAGTTGCCGCCGATGGCATCGTCCTGCCCATTGGACAAATCACGCGGACCCAGACCAGCAGGCTCAAACCCTCGGAACGTATTCGGTCCCAGAACGAAACGGTCAATGGTGCGGCTGAAGTCGTTGCCGCTCCAATGAAGGGCGCCGAGCTCCAATGACGCCCGCAGGGTCACTTCTTCGCTTAGCACTTTTGTCTGAGCGATACCGCGCGCAGTGGTTTTGACGAATTTATTGTCGCCGCCAAGTCCAGCAGCATCAACTCCAACCTCGAACAAAACGCCTGCGTTTGGATTCAGGCCTCCGATGCGGCTGTCATACACATAGGACAGACCCAACGAGCTAGAGGTCCGCTTCCCCTGATCAATTTCCGAAGAAATAACCGCGCCGTTGATTTCGTCGTCCTGCTGGCTCATCTCGCTGTTTTCCCAGCCATACCGCAAACGGACAGCTGACAATTCGCCAATCGCGTAGCTAAGCTGCGGATTAAAGAATATCCGTTTGGTGTCATAGCTGGCAAAGCTCGAGTTCGTCGTGGCCAGACCCAACCCAAGATCAAAGCGCAGTTTACGCCCCAGCAAATAGGGTTCGGTGAAGTCGATGGTATATTGCTCAGAGTCCTGGGCTGTCGAAAGTGAAACGCCAAGGTTTTGACCACGTCCAAGGAAGTTGGCTTCGTTCAGACCAATGGCCAAACCGAAACCATCCGAGGCTGAGAAGCTACCGCCAAGGCTCAGTGACCCGGTTGGTTGTTCTTCGACATCCACATCCAGAATGACCTGGCTGGGCGTTGACCCCTCACGCGGTTCGACGTTGGCGGTAGAAAAGAAGCCCAGTGCGTTGATGCGTTCTGCCGCCTGACGGATTTCGCGCGGATTGAACGGGTCACCTTCGACGGTGTCGAATTGACGGCGGATCACACGGTCAAGCGTGGTCGTGTTGCCCTCAATATCGATCCGCTCGACAAAGACGCGCGGTCCTTTGGTTAGAACAAACTGAACATCCAGCGTCAGATCGCGAGGATTGCGTGTCACGCGCGGCTCGACACGCAGAAAATCGACACCTTGTTTGACACCCAAACGCTCCTGACGGGCGATCGAGTTCTCGATCAGCGTCGGCGAGTAAGTGACGCCCGGCTTGATCTTCAGCGCGTTTTGATAGTCCGCTGCGTCAACACCCGGAATTTCGCTGACAGTGCTGATCTGCCCGAACGAGAACTTCTGGCCTTCGGTGATGTTCATGACCAGGAAAAATGCGTCCCGCTCGCGGGTGAATTCAACGTTGGCACTGTTCACACGAAAATCGATATATCCGCGTGACAGGTAGAAATCGCGAAGGACCTGTTTATCAAATTCAATCCGGTCGCCAATAAATGTGTCACTCCGGAAGAACGTCCGCAGGAAAGTGGCCTGCTTGGTTTCAAGAACGCGGCGCAGGCGGCGATCAGAATAAGCGCGGTTGCCCACAAAACTAACGCGCTCAACCTCGATGGTTGTGCCTTCGGCGACTTCGAAAACCAGATCCACACGATTGTCGCTGCGTCGGATGATGCGCGGGATAACGGTTGCCGATACGCGGCCCTGCGCCGAATAGACCTCGGCAATCAAATCGGCATCCGCTTCGGCAACCTGGGGTGTAAATACGCGACGAGGCTGAGACGAGATGACTTCAATCAAAACGTCATCTTTTACGCGGCGGTTCCCCTCGATGCTGATCTGGTTGATCGTCGGGTATTCCTGAACTTCGATCACCAGCGTGCTGCCGCGTGGTGTCAGTTCGACTGTTTCAAAAACACCACTGTCAAGCAAACGCTGATAGGCGTCGTTCAGCTGTCCGGCTGTCACAGTCTGTCCGGGCTCAATACCCGTTCGCGCTATGATTGTTCCGGTTTCGATGCGGCGGTTGCCGTCAACATCAAAAGAATTGATGGTGAAGTTCTGCGCCCGCGCCTCTTGCGGCAAAGCCAGTAAACTTGCTGCTGCAAACAGGAAAAAAAACGTTAGCGTTCGCCACAAAATCTTGTTTGTTGGCTTTTGCACCCCGCAGGATGTTCCCGCGCCACGCCCTTTGGTCATTTTTGTTCTCTACCCAGCAATTCAAGAATTTAATGCTGAGTAGCGGGAATAGTTGGTCTTGTCAAAAGGCCAAAATGCGCACCGAGTTATTGGTCAGTTCGGCATTCTATCGAGACGAGAGTGAAGAATCACATCCCAGCCAGGTATGCGCCACAAACCAAAGCCAATGCAGTGACGGCGAAGCTCAAAAGCATGTCCCAGTTCAGCATGAACAGGAAACTCAGGCTCTGATAGGATTTATGCATCGTATTTGTCATAGTAGGCCCTCAACCAGCGGCGTTTCGATAGCCGAGGAATGCGGCAATAGTGCGGCATTTATGTGCCGCACGCGCCTCAATCAGCAAAACAAGTCGTTGGTCAAAGAAAACAACATCAGGCTAAGAATCAGCGTGATGCCGACACCCATAAGCACCCGCAGCGCCTTGTCGCTGGGTGGTTTACCGGCAACGGCCTCGTACGCGTAAAACACCAAATGGCCGCCGTCCAAGGCGGGGATCGGAAACAGATTCAACAGACCGACGGCCGTCGACAACACGGCAATGAAGAAGATGAAGTTCTGTGCGCCCTGACTGGCCATTGCACCTGATGTTTCGGCGATACCAATCGGGCCGGATATGTTGCAGGTGCTGATCGCCCCTGTCACCATATGCCATATCCCCGATAGCGACCCTTCGATGATCCTTATCGTCTGTTGTACGCCGCCCGACAGCGACTCCAACACTCCCGCAGGCTCGGTGGCAGCCTCCAGCATCATGCCGCCTACAATCCCGATGCGCCAATGCGTTACGAACCCACCATCTGGCTGCGGCTCATCCGTCCGGCGCGGTGCAAGCGCAAACTCTAGATCAGCCCCGTCTCGCCAAACGTTCAGCAACAAAACCCGTCCGTCCGAGCCTTCGACAAATTCTTTGAGCTGCTCAAAAGCAAAGATTGGCTCTCCGTTTATAGAGGTAATCACATCCCCTTGCGCCAACTGGATATCCATGGCCGCGCTGCGGGGGGTCACTTGACGGATCAAGGGTGGGAACAACCAGGGAGCGGCGACGTCAATCGTCTGGCCGTCGCGGATAACGGTGTACTCCAGAATGGGCTCCACTGGCAGCGAATCCGTGAAATCGCCCCATGCGCCCTCTTCGTCAAAATCCGGTGTCGGAATGCCAGCGATCGCAACGATTTCATCGCCTTCCTGTAACCCTTGCTCTGTTCCTGGCAAGGGCTGAAGACTGCCGACGGTCAGCGGTTCACGCGACACGCCCTGCGACCAGAAAATCATCCCAAACACAAGGATCGACATGACGAAGTTAAACACCGGCCCTGCTGCGACTGTCGCCGTACGGGCCCAAAGGGGCGCGCCATGCATCGTGCGGCGCAGCTCTTCCGGGCTTTGTTCGGTGATCTCTTCCATCGCCTCTTCGTCTTTGCCCGAAGCGGCATTGGCATCCCCAAGAAATTTGACATATCCGCCGAAGGGTAACAGAGCGATCTGCCATCGCGTACCGCGCTTATCCATGCGGCTCCATAGGACGGGACCAAACCCAATGGAAAACACCTCGGCATGGATGCCAGACCACCGTCCAACGATGTAGTGGCCGTATTCATGAACTGCGACAATCACCGACAAAGCGATCACGAAGGCCACAATGGTCCAAAGCAAGTTGCCAAACTGTGGGATCAGAGAAAGTACGTCCAAAATTTTATCCTGCTCGTTTGATCACGGCATCATCAACCCATTGACGTGCCAGATGGTCTGTTTTCCACACGTTATCAAGTGTCATAGGGGCATCAATAAGGCCATCCGTTGCCTCGAACCGCTCTAGAACCGCGTCCACGACCTCGGCCATATTCAGGAATCCGATCCGGTGTGCGATGAAAAGGTCCAGGGCGCGTTCTTTGGCGGCGTTGAACACGGCGCCGGACAACCCGCCGCGCGCCATGACGTCGCGCGCCAATTTCAGCGCCGGATACCGCGCCAGATCCGGATCGCTAAAGCGCAACTGCCCCAGCTTTGCCAGATCCAGCCGTTGCACCGGCAGAGCCTGTCGTTCCGGCCAATGCAATGCATATCCGATGGCATGGCGCATATCCGGCGCGCCCAAATGGGCCATCACCGCCCCATCGTGAAACCCCACCATCGCGTGCACAATGGATTCCGGATGCACCAGAACTTCGATCTGATCCGGGGCAATGCCAAAGAACTCTCGGGTCTCTATGACCTCCAAGGCCTTGTTGAACATAGATGCACTGTCGATCGTGATGCGCTGACCCATATTCCAATTTGGGTGGTTGGACGCCTGCGCGACAGTGGCTTTGGCCAGTTCCGGCAGCGGCCAGTCCCGAAAGGCACCACCACTGGCGGTGATAATCACCCGCTCAACTGCGTCCATATCTTCGCCAGCTAAAGCCTGAAACACAGCCGAATGCTCGCTGTCTACCGGCAGGATACGCGCGTCATGCGCGCGCGCCGTGTCCAAGACCAACGCACCAGCACAAACAAGCGTTTCTTTGTTTGCCAGCGCCAACGCGGCCCCTTGCTTCAACGCCTCGATCCCCGGTGCCAGGCCAGCCGCACCCACAATCGCCGACATTACCCAATCGGCCGGCCGTGCTGCGGCCTCGGCAATGGCAGTCTCACCTGCTGCAACCTCGACCCCGCTGCCTTGCAGCGCATCTTTCAGGTCTTGAAAGCGGTCTTCATGGGCCGTAACCGCGAGATTAGCGCCCAACTTGCGGGCATCTGCCGCCAGCTGCGCGATATTCGCCCCGCCTGTCAGGGCGACGACATCATAGGCGTCTGGGTTTCGCGCAATCAGGTCAATCGTGTTCTGCCCGATCGAGCCGGTTGCACCAAAGATCGAAACTTTCCGCATCACATGGCTCCGGGCGCGTAGATCAATCCAGCAATGAGAACAAACAAGGACGCCCCCATCATACCGTCGAAACGATCCAGAAACCCGCCATGACCTGGGATCAGGTTGGAACTGTCCTTGACCCCGAATTTGCGCTTCGCAGCGCTTTCGACAATGTCACCCGCCTGGCTGGCCATCGACGCCAGAACCGAGATCAGGACGAAGGCCACACCAAACCCGCCATATTGGGCGAACACTATCCCGACAATTGCCGCCGCAACCCACCCTCCGGCAGTGCCGGACCAGGTTTTCTTCGGACTGACCTTGGGCCAGAATTTAGGGCCACCAACGGCTTTGCCAACGAAATAGCCGGCAACATCCGTGGCCACGACAACTGTGATCAACCAGATCATCCAGCCAAAGCCCATGTTTTCGCGAATGGATATGAACCCCAAGCCTGCGGCAGCTATCCAGATGGCAAACACCGCGTACAATCCGCGGAACTGGCTGACCTGCCCTGCCCCAACCAGCGCCGGAGCCAGCAGAAACGGCACTTTGTACAAGGGCGGCAAGTGATAGCTTAGAATGACCGCAACCCCGGTCAGAATGCCCAATTGCACAGCCACGCCTGCCCGCTGTGGCTCGATCATGCGGACCAGTTCCCAGGTCATAAGACCACATGCGGCGGCGATGAAGGTCTCGAACCAGATCCCCCCCAGCCAAACCTCGACCGAGCCAATCGCAACCAGAACGATCGCAGACAGAACCCGCGTGGTCAGATCAGACCATCGGCCGTCACTCATGCCGGAACCGCTCCAAACCGCCGTTCGCGCGACCCGTAATTGCGGCACAGGCGTTCCAACTCATCCGCAGAGAAATCGGGCCAGAGCGTGTCGATGAATTCGTATTCCGAATACGCCGATTGCCAGAGCAGAAAGTTGGAAATCCGGGCTTCGCCACTGGTCCGGATCACCAGGTCCGGGTCCGGCAGAACACGAGTATCCAGGTATTTTGGCAGCGTTTCCTGATCTACATCCTCGGGCCGCAACCGGCCTTCGGCCACGTCCAGGGCCAGACGCTTGGTCGCCCGCGCCACTTCATCCCGGCCGCCATAGTTCAACGCTACGGTCAGATGAACCAGATCGTTACCTTTTGTTTCCTCTTCCAGCGTATCCATCAAATCGGTCAGCTTGGCATCCAGCCGCACCCGATCCCCAATGAAACGCACGCGAATGCCGTTTTCCGCCAGCGTAGTGGTTTCCTTGATGATGTAGCGCCGAAACAGGCTCATCAATCCGGCGACTTCGACCTGCGTCCGTTTCCAGTTTTCTGTCGAAAAGGCAAACACTGTCAGATATTTGATGCCCAATCCCGGGCAGGCTTCGACCACTTCGCGCACGCGCCGCGCACCTGCATGGTGACCAAACAGCCTTGGCCGTCCGCGTGCCTGTGCCCAACGGCCGTTGCCATCCATGATGATGGCGACATGGCGCGGGCCGGCACACAGTTCGGGTTGGGGATCTTTGGGCATTTTACCGGTTCAGACCTGCATGATTTCGGACTGCTTGTTCTCAAGCGCAGCATCGACGGCTTTGATCATCTCGTCCGTCAGGTCCTGAACTTCGCTTTCCCAGAACTTCTGATCATCCTCGGACATGCCGTCGGCTTTGGCCTTCTTGATCTGATCCATACCGTCACGGCGGACGTTGCGGACGGAGACACGCGCGCTTTCTGCATATTGCCCGGCCACCTTGGTCAGCTCGCGGCGGCGTTCTTCGTTCAATTCGGGGATCGGCAGCATGATGATCGTGCCATTCAGCTGAGGATTGATCCCTAACCCGCTTTCGCGGATCGCTTTTTCCACTTTGCCGACAAGGCCCTTGTCCCAGACATTTACCGTGACCATGCGCGGTTCAGGAACGTTCACTGTGCCCACTTGGTTGATCGGTGTCATCGCGCCATAAGCGTCCACCATCACAGGTTCGAGCATCGAGGCCGACGCCCGACCTGTCCGCAGCGACGCAAATTCGGTTCTGAGGTTCGCCATAGCGCCGTCCATGCGGCGTTTCAAATCATCGGTGTCCAGTTCAAAGTCGTCAGACATGCTGCTCACTCCCCGTCTTCAGGTGATGTTTGGATGGGTCTTAAGCCATCACAATTGGGATGTATAGCAATCATGATCAGGAATTGTACCGATGGCCAGAGTCGTTTCGGCCATTTTTCATCAACATCTCAATCAGAAAACCGGCCAACCTGTGGGTCAGCCGGTTTGGAAATGTCTTTTGCCGTCAGGCGTTCACATCAACAACCACACGGCCCTTGACCTGACCTTTCAGAATGTCTGCGCCCAGTTGGGGAAGATCGGACAAAGCGGCCGGGTGAACCATTGCTTCCAGCTTGTCCATGGGCAAATCCGTGGCAACCCGCTGCCAAGCCCGGACGCGGTTGTCATAAGGCTGCATAACGCTGTCGATGCCCAGCAGGTTCACCCCTCGCAACAGGAACGGAATCACGGTTGCAGGCAATGCCGCGCCACCCGCCAGACCAACCGCGGCAACAGAGGCACCGTATTTCATTTGCCCCAACACACGCGCCAGCATTTCGCCACCAACCGCATCAACGCAGCCCGCCCAGTTTTCGCTTTCAAGCGGGCGTTTGGTGGTCTCATTCAGCTCATCACGCGGAACAATAGTCGTAGCCCCCAGGGATCTCAGGTAATCTCCGGTTTCCGGACGGCCAGTCACGGCCGCAACCTCATAGCCCAGATGACCCAGAATGGCCGTCGCAACCGATCCAACGCCACCTGCGGCACCAGTCACCAGCACGGGTCCGTGCTCCGGTGTCATGCCATGATCTTCCAAGGCCATCACGGCCAGCATCGCGGTGAAACCAGCGGTTCCCACGGCCATAGCCTGTCGCGTATCCAGGCCATCGGGCAAGGGTACCAGCCAGTCCGCCAATGCGTTGGCTCTCTGAGAATAGCCACCCCAATGCGCCTCACCCACGCGCCAACCGGTCAGAACAACCTTGTCACCCGGCTTGTAGCGATCATCCGAGGACGCCTCGACCGTACCGGCATAATCGATGCCGGGCACATGCGGATAAGATCGCACCAACCCGCCGCCCTTGGGCGACATGCACAAACCGTCTTTGTAGTTCACAGTGGAATACTCGACGGCCACAGTCACGTCGCCATGTGGCAGCGCATCCAAAGAAAGCTGCTGGACCGACGCGCTCGCCAGGCCGCTTTCCTCATCCTTTTCCATCACCAATGCATTGAACATCCAAAGCTTCCTTTCGTTGTTTCGCGACCGGATTCACACTTCATCTGGCCAAAAATATCCCGGGGGAGTTGCGTAGCAACGCGGGCAGAGCCCCAACACCCATTAAATCCAGAACCTCTCTTGCACCGTTGCGCGGCGCATGCCGTCAGGTGTCTCGACCTCCACACCTGTTCCAGCGTCCCAGTGGCTCAACCTCAGCATACCAATCGAAACGTTTGTTTCGAAATCTGGGGACCAGGCCGAAGAGGTCACCTGCCCCACCCGTTTGCCACTTGCATATACCGGCCAGGGGCCATCACATGGCGGCACAACATCCCCTTCAATCGCGATCGGTCGGATTTGCTGAACTGGTCCTTCCTTGGCCACGCGCAGCAGGGCGTCTCGTCCGATGCAACCAATTGCCGTATGGGTGTTGCAGAACTTGCCTAACCCACATTCATGCGGAGTGTTATCGTCGGTCATGTCGTTGCCGTAAGACAACAAGCCACCTTCGATCCGCTCGATCAAATTCGGACATCCGGCGCGCACTTGCAGGTCCCCACCCGCAGCGAACAGCGCATTCCACAAAGGCATGCCGATATCTCTGCCTTCGACATAGATCTCAAAACCGCCCTGCTTGGAATAGCCTGAGCGTGCAACCGCCAGATCCCTGCCTTCGAACTGGAACATGTCAAATTTGAAGAACCGAATGTCCCGCACCCGGTCGCCAAAGACCCGTGCCATGAGTTCGTCGGCCTTTGGTCCTTGAATCGCCAGAGGTGAAACGTCCGGCTCATCCACCAGCACGTCCAGACGATACCCGTTGGCCAAGCCCTTGACCCAAAGCAACAAATCGCTGTCGGCAATAGAGACCCACCAGCGATCTTCGGACAGTTTCACAGCCACCGGATCGTTCAACATGCCGCCGGTTTCATCGACAATAGGCACGTAAAAGCACTGGCCCGGCAGCATGCCGCGCAAATCTCGGGGCGTCAGCATCTGCATCAACCGTGCTGCGTCGGGCCCTCGCAGTTCGACCTGGCGTTCGCAGGAAACATCCCAAACCTGAACACGTTCCTTCAGGTGCCGATAATCAGCCTGCACGCTTTCGAAAACCGTAGGCAACAACATGTGGTTATAAACCGTATATGCCTTTACGCCCGCAGCTTCGACGCCATCTGAAAATGGCGTTCGCCGCAAGCGGCGGGACAAGGAAATTTGCGGCATTCACACCTCCTGTGGCATAAAGACAAGATCGCTGACAGGCGCGGCCGAGCCGGTTTCAGTCAGCATTTTGTGGATTTGTCCCCGGTGATGGGTCTGGTGATTGAAGAAATGGATGATGCTTCGGGCGTAAGGCACCGTAACATCGTCTTGTTTCGCGGCTGAAAACCACGTGAACTCACCCGTCAAAGAGCCGTCTCCCAGGCTCTTGGCCCAGTCTGCTATGCGCGCGTCCATGGTATTCCGAAGGGGCAGCCATTCGCTCAGATCCGCGCAGATCGCGGTGCTTTCCGGTATTCCGCAATTGGGGCCTTCGCCCTTGTCAAAGCGCGACATCCAGATCCAGTCGCCCCAGAGCAGGTGGTTTGCCGTTCCCAGGATCGACCCGAAAAAAGCCCCACGTTCGCGCGTCAATTCTTCTTGGGTCAGACCTTCAAAGAACTCTGCCAGCTGATTGTTTTGCCACGTATTATAACGCGCCATTTCAAGGGCATAGGCACCGGTGATCATCACTTTGGTCCATGCCAGTCGATGGGGCAAATTTCGGCGGATTTGCCGCCAAAGTCCCAAATGCGGCCATAGTCGCGCACCCGCGACTTGGTTCCACGAGCCACAATGATGTCCGGACCCATCCAATATTTTGAGTTCGACACCATGACCGGGTGCTCCGGGTCCTGGCCCGCCAGCATCTCGATCTCGCCCTGAATCTTGCGCCCAATGGCGATCCGACGCTTGTTACCGTCTCGCTCAATCTGAACCGGGGCACGTTCGGCGCCGATGATCTCGCTGACCAGCATGGTGAACAGACCCGTGGTGCCCCCCGCCTGACCACTGAAGATTTGCAGCAGACCATTGTACGCTTTGCCGCTGGCGCGTTCGTCCACATAGGCCGCAACTTTCCACTGCCCCTCACCCATGCGGCCGGGAATATCGACCAAAAGACCGACGTTCAGACCCGACAGATCCTCACCTTCGAAATGGCCTTCATCGATGATCACACCCATCCAGGCGTGGCAATGCCCTTCGGTTGGAGGGTGCGCGCCCAGAGACACAACACAGGGACAAAACACATCGCAGGAACAGTTTAGGATCAGCTCACCTTTAATGGCCCATTCCGTCGGGCTCATCTCGCGCCGCTTGGGGTTGGGCATGCGGCTGTCGATCCGTTGACTGATAGGCAACCTGTCGGCTTCTGGTTTTCTGTTTTTGGCCATAGGCTTATCCTCCGTATACAATGGGATAGATCAGCAGTGCGGCGCCGCCTGCTATTAGTAGAAACCCCATCGGTCGGGTCACGACATGACCGATTTGGGGAAGTTTTTCCAAAACCATAAACAAGGTCGCCAGCCCCATCCACAACAGGCTCATGACACCGCCGACGAAGCCAAGCGCCATAAAGCCCCAGCAACAGCCGACACAGAACGCGCCCAATCCAAGGCCCATGCGCAGGCCGCCTGTAAAGCCGGGTTTCCAGTGGCCCAGGAAATAGGTCATTGGGGCGTGGCACACGCCATGACAGACCTCTTTCGCACGGGTGAACTGGAAAGCGCCAACAGCGATCAGCAATCCGCCTGCGATCCAGTTGGATTTGGCTATGCCCAGCATGTCCACAACGCCGCCAAACAGCAATACAAGCTGAATACCTGTGATCAGGGCGGCAAATCCAACCCACACCACGAAATAGCCGGTCAATACGCCCAACCACCCGCTGCGCGACCCGTCAGCGCTGCGGATCAGGTCTTCATAGCTGCGCAAGGTGGGTACCAGCGTCGGCAACATCATCGCTGCCATCATGATCGCCCACATCCAGAACAACGGGCCGAACTCGGCCATGGGCATGTACATGTCCATGCGTGGGTCCATGGCACGCATCGCCTCGCCCATCGGGCCCGGGCGCCCGATCCAATCCAGATCCATGTCCCGGTTCATCGAGAACATGATCCACCATGACCACAGGATCATGGCGTAAAAGCCCAGCCATAAACCGCTGCGAAGCATTGCGCGACTCACGTGTCCCTCCCGACTCATCTCTTGCTTTTCAAATGTCAGACTTTTAAATGTCAGACAAATAAAAATTGATCCACGGTTGCCGAAACATGAAAATCGACCCTCAAAAACCTGCTGACCTGTCCGCCCAGATTGCACAGGCCATCCGTGATGCCATTGTGTCCGGAGAGTTGATCGTTGATGAGCGGTTGCCGTCTGAGACCGAATTGTCGGATCAGTTTCAGGTCTCGCGCCCTACTGTACGCGAAGCCTTGAAGCGGCTGGCAGCCCAATCATTGATACGGACGCAACGCGGCGCTTCCGGGGGTGCATTTGTCAATCGCCTCAGCTTTCAGGACGCGTATTCGCAGCAAATCACAACCTCGACGCTGTTGTTGTCGATGAATGCGGTGACCTTCGACACGGCTTGCGAGGCGCGGTATGCGCTGGAGCGGGCCTGCGCGCCGATGTCGGCGGAACGGCGCACGGCGGATCAACTGGCGACTATGCGCGCCGAGATTTTTCGCCAATCTCAACCCGGTCTGACGGATGAGGCTTTCTGCGCATCAGATGTGGCCTTTCATCGCGCGTTGGTCGATGGCGCAGGCAACCCGGTTTTGTCCTACCAACTGGCCGGCGCAGTCGAAGCGATGCAGCCCTTGATGAACATGATCACCTTCACTGCGCGTTCCCGCGAAGAAATCATTCTGTTCCATGAGAAAATCGCTGACGCGCTTGAGGCGCGGGACGCCGAGACTGTAGACAATACTTTGGTCGATCTTGAATCCTACACACGTCTGCTAGCCCATGATGTGGCCGAACGGCGACGCAAACCCGCCTGATCCCACATCAGGCCCGAATTCGAGGCAGAGAAACAGGCACAAGGACACACGAGCAGCTAGAAGGATGTCATCCGGCATCAAGACCGGAACTCTCAATAAAATTGAATATCAATTGCTTACGGGAGGACGTTATGAACCAAAGACCGGACCCTACCTTTTATCCATCAGCCAAACTGGCAATGGAGGGCCCGACTGAGACGCTTGCTTTCACGCTGATGCTCAGTCCTGATTTTTCGCAACCTGATGGGCTGGCGGTTGTGAATGTCGATCCGACATCGGACGACTTTGGCAAAATCGTGCATCAGGTGATCATGCCGGAAAAGGGCGATGAGTTTCACCATTTCGGATGGAATGCCTGTTCGTCTTCCCTGTCGCCGCTTAGTGGCCATGCCTTCCTCGAGCGTCGGTATTTGATCATTCCCGGCATTCGATCCAGCCGGATCTACATCATCGATGTGAAGAACCCGCTGGAAGCGAAGATTCACAAGATTATCGAACCCGAAGAAGTCTTTGCAAAGACAGGGTATTCCCGCCCCCATACGATCCATTGCGGCCCCGAAGGCATCTATGTCAGCACCTTGGGCGGTGCGGGTGAAGACGGTACAGACGGCCCTCCGGGCATCTTCATCATGGACTGCGAGACCTTCGATATCATCGGACGCTATGAAATCGAACGCGGCGTGCAGGACAAACACTATGATTTCTGGTGGAATCTGCCGCGCGATTACATGGTCAGTTCCGAATGGGGTCTGCCCCCGCAATTCGAAAACGGGATCGTGGCCGAGGATTTGCTGTCGAACAAATACGGACACAGCATCCATTTCTGGAACCTGCGCAACCGAACCAACATCCAGACAATTGATTTGGGTGAAAACCACCAGATGGCGCTGGAAATTCGCCCTGCGCATGATCCGGTCAAGCAATATGGGTTCTGTGGCGTGGTTGTGGACACGACCAACCTGCAAGGCGCGATTTTTACATGGTGGCGCAACGACGATGGCACGTTCGAGGCCAAGAAAACCATCACGATCGACCCGCAGCCGGCAGACCCGGACGACCTGCCCGAGTTGCTTAAAGGGTTCTCGGCCGTGCCTCCGCTGGTCACGGATATCGACCTCAGCCTGGATGACAAATATCTGTACGTTGCCTGCTGGGGCACGGGTGAGATGCATCAATACGATGTTTCGGACCCGATGAACCCGAAATTGGCCGGTAAGGTCGAGGTCGGCGGGATTGTCAAAAAGACCAAACACCCGAACGGGCAGGACTTTGGCTATGGTCCCCAAATGGTCGAAATCAGCCGCGACGGCAAACGTGTCTACTGGACCAATTCGCTGTATTCCACCTGGGATGATCAATTCTATCCCGGTGAACGCGGCGCCGCCATGGTCAAGGCGGATGTCGGTGAGAACGGAGGCCTGACACTGGATCCGAAATTCTGGGTCGATTTCCCTGCCGGGTATCGCGCCCATCAGATCCGTCTGGAAGGTGGCGACTGTTCAACGGACAGCTTCTGCTACCCCTCCGTCTAATTTGGAGTGGTTGATGACATCAACGGCTGGCCTTTGGCTGGCCGTTGTACTCAGCGGTGCTTATCACGGGTTGAACCCCGGTATGGGATGGCCGCTGGCGGTATCTTCCGCATTGATGGAGCAACGGCAATCGGCACTGTGGCGCGCGCTGGCGGCTTTGGCGGGCGGGCATTTCGTGGCCATGCTGGGAGTGCTTCTACCCTTCGCGCTGATGGCGGTATTGGTGGATTACCAAAAAGAAATCCGCATCGGCGCCGCGCTAATTGTCATTGCCATGGGTCTCTACATCGCTATTACACGCCGCCATCCGCGGATGTTGTCGCGTATTCCACCCAGCAAGCTGGCCTTGTGGTCTTTTCTGGTGGCATTGGCGCACGGGGCCGCCCTGATGCTGGTGCCGATCTACCTTGGGCTCTGTGGGCTGGATGAGCTGGATGCGGGCCATCGCGCCGTATCCGAGATTATGGCCACAAATGGCCTGCTGGTACTGGCGGTTGCGGCAATCCATACAGCCGCGATGATCTTGGGCGGGGGTCTTCTCGCCTATGCCGTTTATCGCTGGTTGGGCCTGCAGTTTCTATCGCGCACCTGGTTCAATCTCGAACTGATCTGGGCGTTCAGCCTAATTTTGGTTGGTGCGTTGGGGCTCTGGTCTACGCTCGGGTGACCTTGCACTTGGAACTCAAACACGCTTTGTCTGCCCCGGACATTTCATGGAGCTTCCATATGCAAGACAGCACGCGCCCGACAGATATGCTGCGTCAGGGCAAATCCGCCGATTGGCAGGCCGCAACCACGCACGCCTTCACGCGTGAATTGGCCGACGGCACCCTGCCCGAACATAAGATGCGCTGGTATCTGGAGCAGGATTATCAATTCGTGGACGGCTTTGTGCGCCTGCTGGCCAGCGCCATCGCCCATGCCCCGAGTTTGGCCGACAGTGTCCCTGCAGCGCAATTTCTGGCGGTGATCACCGGCCCCGAAAATACCTATTTCCTGCGCGCGATGGAGGCCTTGGGCACCGAACCCAGCAATGATGCCGCCCCGGCCACCCGCGCATTTCAAGACCTGATGGCCGAGGCCGCAACATCAGGTCGATATGAGAACATGCTGGCTGTCCTTGTGGTGGCCGAATGGGTGTATCTGACCTGGGCCAGCCCGGAAAACCCTCCGAAAGATGAACTTCCTTTCTGGTTCGCCGAATGGATCACGCTACATGCGGGCGACGGGTTCGAGAGCGTTGTGGACTACCTTCGAAGTCAGCTCGACAAGGTCTGGCCCACGCTGAATACCAGTGCTCAGGCCGAGGTCACACAGCTGTTCCACCGCGCGATCGAGCTTGAGCGTGAATTCTTCGACGCCGCATACGCGGCCTGATACGGGAAAGGTCCGTTTATGGTCACAACACTGAATGTCATCGCCGCCGTACTGACCATCGGCTTTGGATTGTTTGGATTTCTGGCGCCCGCTTGGACGGCAGCGTCGTTGGATCTAGCACCCACAAATAGTACAATGGGTCTAAGCGAGATGCGCGCCTCGGTCGGTGGGTTGTTTGTCGTGACGGGCATAGCTGTCCTGTGGCTGAACGCTCCGATGGCCTATGCCATGCTTGGTGTGGTCTATGCCGGGGCGGCGTTGGGGCGGTTCGTGTCTGTGTTTGTCGACCATCCCCCCTTGGCCAAGGCCGTAACATTTGGTGGAATCGAACTGGTCCTGGCTGTTTGGCTGATTGCAGCGAACATCAATAAAACACCATAACATATTGTAACTGCTAAGATCGAGCGGATGTAATCTGAGTTTGCATCCGGTCGGAACCTCACCTATATAAGTCTTGTCCTTCGGGACTATGGACATAAACGCGCTCGTAATAAGCGGATCGGACCCGGGGGCGGTACCCGGCGGCTCCACCATATATCTTCTGGAGATATCCTTCATTTGGGGATTTCGTCAGAATCGGGGGGCCGAAATAGGATCGACGAACGTCTAAAGGGGTTAGCTTTGTCTCGGCTGTCTGCCACCGTTACCGGCGAAAACAGTACAATTGCAAATGACAATCGTGCTCCGGTTGCAGTTGCTGCGTAAGCAGTAGCAAGACCGAAACTTAAGCCCTTGCGCCTAGCCGTGTAAGGCGGGGTTCGCAGGTACCTGGCAACAGAAACCTGCATTTTCCTGCAATTTTGTCTGCGTTTTTAGCGTTCTCTGTACATATTCAGGGTTTGTTCATCCCTTTTTGCCAACGTCTGACCGGACAGACAGGAGAGCCGGGATGGCAAATTCAGACATACTCAAAACATGGTATTCCGAGGTTTGGGAAAACGGGAATACTGACGCAATCGATCAGTTCTTCGCGCCCGAAACAATGGCCGAGGGGTTGATCCCAGAAATGCAGGTTGGTGCGGATGACTTCCGCGATCTGGTTATGGCATTCCGACACGTGCTGGGCGAAATCAAGGTTGATTTGCCCAAGATCATCGAGAATGACGATTGGGTATCGGCCATTCTGCATGTCAAAACCTTTCGTGCAGACAATGGCGCGCCGCTTGAAGTGACAGGTCAGGTCATGGCGCGGTTCAAAGACAACAAGATGGTCGAGGCTTATAACCAGTTTGATTTTGTGTCATTGTTTGAACAACTTGGTCAGTTTCCACAGGACACACTGCCAGTTTGCATGACTGGGCAAAGGCTCGACTGGGCTTGATCAGACGCAAACCAATCTTGACCCCCAAGGCGCTTGCGCGGTAGCAAGTGCCATGGGGTAAGATTGCGAACGCCCCGTGAGGCGACAGCCCAAGTTTCGCATGTATCCGACAGTATAAGGAAACATGCCATGGCATCGCCAAACTCAATTGCTCCCAGACAACTGCTGCGTTTGATCGGCACGCCACAAGCACCAGTGCTGGTCGATATTTGTATCGATGAAGATTTCGAAGCCGATCCGTTTCTGATCCCAGGGTCGATCCGGCACCCGGCAACCGACATACCCGGGTTGGTTCGGCTGCTTTCGGGGCGTCCGAGTGTCATCATTTGTCAAAAAGGCAAAAAGCTGAGTCAGGGAATGGTCTCGTGGCTGCGCAGTGAAGGCCATTCAGCCGAATATCTAGAAGGCGGGATGTATGCGTGGCGTGACCTGCCAGAGGCGTTGCGCATCCCTGTTGCCCCCCTACCCGCACTGGCGGCCGGCGGAACAGTCTGGGTGACCCGTCATCGGCCAAAGATCGATCGGATTGCGTGCCCTTGGCTGATCCGGCGGTTCATTGATCCCAACGCCCGTTTCTTGTTCGTTGCGCCGGACGAGGTTGAAAGCGTAGCTGAGAAATTTGATGCCATCCTCTTTGACGTCGAAAACACCTTTTGGACCCATCGTGGCGACAAATGTACGTTTGATACATTGCTGGAGGAATTCAGCCTCTCGTCTGCCGCTTTGGACCGACTTGCACGTGTGATCAGGGCTGCGGACACCAACAGACATGATCTGGCGCCCGAAGCGGCTGGATTGCTCGCCGTTTCCGTTGGACTGTCACGCCAATTCCGTGACGATCACGAAAACCTCGACGCGGGCATGAACCTGTACGATGCGCTGTATCGCTGGGCGCGCGATGGGTTTGATGAAGGTCACGACTGGCCCACAGGTCGCAAGCCATGACGCCAACATTGAAAGAACTTATCCAAGTGTTTGGGCGCATCGGTCTGCTGTCTTTTGGCGGGCCAGCGGCGCAAATCTCGCTTATGCATCAAGAGCTTGTCGAACGCCGACCCTGGCTGGACGAACAATCATATCTGCGGGCCTTGTCGCTGTGCATGTTGTTGCCGGGCCCCGAGGCTATGCAGCTGGCGACCTATGCGGGTTGGAAAATGCGCGGTGTGAGCGGTGGCCTGATTGCCGGCAGTCTCTTTGTCCTGCCCGGGGCCATCGTGATCACCGTCTTGGTCTCGCTTTATGCAGCATTTGGCGATCTTCCACCTGTTCAGTCCGCATTCCTGGGGATCAAAGCGACAGTCATCGTGATTGTCCTACAGGCCCTACGCAACCTGTCACGCAAGGCATTGACAGATGTCGAGCATCGGATGATTGCAGGGCTGGGATTTATTGCGATCTTTCTGCTGAACCTCCCCTTCCCGCTTATCATTCTTGTTGCTGCAGTGTGGGGGTATGTGTCCTTCAAGGGCACGGTTCCCGTGATCGAAACACCTGCAACCCCAAGCTTGGCGCGACCCGTGCGGACAACCGCCATTTGGTTGACGCTGTGGCTGGGCCCATTGTTTTTGCTCAGCATCACCGGGCAACAGCTGCTCAGTGATTTGGGCTGGTTCTTTGCGCGCTTGGCTGTTGTAACCTTTGGCGGGGCCTATGCGGTTCTCGCCTACATGACGCAAACTGTGGTCGATCAATACCACTGGATCAGCACCAACCAGATGATCGACGCGCTTGGGCTGGCGGAAACCACCCCCGGCCCCCTTATTCTGGTCACCCAATTTGTGGCGATGCTAACCGGACAGATGAATGGCGGTCTCTCGCTGGCGCTCGCAGCCGGAGCCGTAGCGCTTTGGGCGACATTTGTTCCCTGTTTCCTTTGGATTTTTCTGGCGGCCCCATATCTTGACCGCTTGGCCACCCGCCCCCGGCTGTCTGCAGCATTGCATGGAATCACCGCGGCCGTCGTGGGCGTGATTCTCAACCTTTCATTGTGGTTTGCCCTGAACGTTCTGTTCGGATCCGTTCCGCGAATGTCATGGGGCCCGGTAGCACTTCCTGTCCCGGATGTCGGCAGCCTGGACTTTACGGCACTGGCCTTGACGCTTGTCGCCGGTGTGTTGATTTTCCGAATGAAACTCGGGATGGCGACTGTGTTGACGCTGATGGCAGTTGTTGGATTGGCTGCACATTTTATCTGATCAATCCGGTCATACGCGCCCTTTCGTTTCCGAACAAAACCCCTATGCTGAGTCCAACCACTTTCGAGGATGACACATGTCGCAAGACATCGACTATGGAAACCTGATGCACACCGCCATGCGCGGGTTGATCAAGACTGTTCTGACCGGGGTTTCTGAGACCGGCTTGCCCGGGTCTCATCATTTCTTCATCACTTTCGACACGCGAGAAGAAGGCGTGGATATCGCAGACTGGCTGCGCGAGCGATATCCAGAAGAGATGACAATTGTTGTCCAGCATTGGTTCGACAACCTTGACGTTGGAGATGACGGCTTTGCGATCACGCTGAACTTCGGAGACAAGCCAGAACCTCTGTATATCCCGTATGAGGCAATAAAGACCTTCGTGGACCCGTCCGTAGAATTCGGCCTGCGATTTGAAAGCCCTGAAGACGAAGCCGACGAAGACCCCGTTGTCGAGGAAATGATTGAGGTTGAGGAAGAGGACGAGCATCACGACGCAGACGTGGTGTCACTGGACAGCTTCCGAAAGTAAGACCAACTAAGCCCTGCGCAACGCGGGGCTTATTGTTTCATCAGGAAGGTTTCGACGGATCGAGACTTTTCGCCGTTGATAAAACGCGTAAAGGCAAGGTTCAGACCGCCATCCGTTAGGGTGCGGTCGAATTGTTGCAACTCGTAGCCGCCCTGCTCGTTGATAAACAACGAAAACACAGTCAGTGTTTGCCCATCAATCCTACCCCAGACAAATGGCTCGCCTTTGATCGGGTCAAGCGGGACCTCGTGCCCAAACACGTTTCTTTTCATGGCCGCCGAGAACACGTCGGGGCGATCAGATTGCTGAAAATCAACCGAGAACTTTTGCTCTTTCACCCTGCCATCCAACTTATACGTCGTTGTTTTCCAACTGACGTTGAATCCTTTTGCAGTTTCATGAATGGATACGCTCATATCCCGGGGCGTGGCGGTTCCATCAACATCAACAACATCAGCCGAGCCGATATAGCTGCCGATAAAGGGGGTGATTTCAGCGGCCCGCACGGTACTGCCCAGCACGACGACCCAAAGCAGAAGTCCAGCAGTAAATGTGGCAACTTTCATGGGTGAAATCCGTTGAGATACGAGCATTTAGTTCTCCAAATCGGCTGTCCTGACATTGTAGCCAAGCGGGTACGGTTAACAATGGCGCATTCTGAAGCTGGGACAATAAAAATGACGCACCCACGTGCCTATACCTTTGACGTCCCTGTGTTTATGGTGCGCGCAACTTGCCGATTGCATCGCAGATTTACTGGGGCTAAACGGCATACGATTGCATACCAGACGGAGTGACCGATGTCTCAAACCCGCACCGAATCCGACAGCTTTGGCCCGCTGGAGGTTCCCGCCGACAAATACTGGGGCGCGCAGACACAGCGTTCGATCATGAACTTCCCGATCGGTTGGGAAAAACAACCGGTCGCCATCGTGCGTGCGCTGGGCGTAATCAAGAAAGCCTGTGCCATGCAGAATAAGGCAACAGGCCACCTGGACGCTACAATCGCAGATGCGGTTATTGCCGCCGCAGGTGAGGTGATTGAGGGCAAGTTTGACGACAACTTCCCTCTGGTCGTGTGGCAAACCGGGTCGGGCACCCAATCGAACATGAACTCGAACGAAGTAATCGCCAATCGTGCGATCGAGATTCTCGGCGGCGTGATCGGCTCAAAAGACCCGGTTCACCCTAATGATCACTGCAATATGGGCCAATCGTCGAACGACACTTTCCCCACCGCCATGCATATCGCCACAGCGATGAGCGTGCGTGATGTGCTGCTGCCCGGCCTTGAAAAACTTGCGTCTGGGTTGGAGCAGAAGGCAGACGAGTTCAAAGACATCATCAAGATCGGTCGTACGCATACACAAGATGCAACGCCGCTGACACTGGGGCAGGAATTTGGCGGATACGCTCATCAGATCCGTCAGGGCATCGCCCGGGTTCAGGCCGCCATGCCGGGAATGTATGAGCTGGCCCAGGGCGGCACCGCGGTGGGCACCGGCCTGAACACGCAAAAAGGATGGAGCGAGTCTGTCGCAGGCCACATGGCCGACATCACCGGCCTGCCCTTCGTCACCGCGCCGAACAAGTTCGAAGCACTGGCCGCCCATGATGCGATGGTCTTCCTTTCAGGCGCTTTGGCCACGATTGCAGGCAGCTGCTACAAGATCGCCAATGACATCCGCTTCCTGGGTTCGGGCCCACGTTCGGGTCTGGGTGAGTTGGTTCTGCCCGAAAACGAGCCCGGCTCGTCCATAATGCCCGGGAAGGTAAACCCGACGCAGGCCGAAGCGCTGACTCAGGTTGCGGCCCACGTGATGGGCAATGACGCCGCCATTAAGTTTGCCGGCAGCCAGGGGCATTTCGAGCTCAATGTCTATAACCCGATGATGTCTTACAACCTGTTGCAGTCCATCCAGCTGCTGGGTGACGCGGCTGACAGCTTTACCGAACGGATGTTGCTGGGCATTCAGGCCAATGAGCCGCGCATCGAAAAGCTGATGAAGGAATCGCTGATGCTGGTCACAGCGCTAGCCCCAACCATCGGCTACGACAACGCCACCACCGTAGCCAAAACCGCGCATAAGAACGGCACGACCCTGAAGGAAGAGGCCATCGCGCTGGGTTTTGTCGATGAGGCAACTTTTGATGCGGTTGTCCGTCCTGAACAGATGATCGGTCCGAAAGACTGATGGGCAAGCCGGTCAACTTGAACCGGTATCGAAAAGAAAAGGCACGGGCCGAGAAAAAGGCCCGTGCAGACGAAAACGCTGTGAAATTCGGCCAATCACAGGCCGAGAAAGACGCAGTGAAGCAGCGAGACGGCAAGACACGCCGCGACCTGGATAATCACGAGTTGGAAGAATGAGCGGTCGTCCGATCAAACGTTCTCTGACACTCAAAGGTCACCGGACCTCGGTCTCGCTAGAGGATGAATTCTGGCAGGCATTTCGGAATATCGCCAAGCAGAAAAATATTCCAATCAATGTGTTGGCTGCGGAAATTGATGTGGCGCGCGATCCAGAAACCGGTCTGGCGTCGGCCATTCGTGTGTTCATCCTAAACTGGTATAGCGAACGGCAATGACCCCTTGCATTGGTCCAGATCCTGAGTTTAGGATAATGAGAACAAAAAGGGTACATTTATGAGCGAGACTATAGTTGGCCCGGATGGGCAACCCCGCTGCGCATGGTGTCAATCTGCGCCAGAATTCTTCGAATACCATGACAACGAGTGGGGTTATCCGGTGGCCGATGATCAGCGGCTGTTCGAAAAGCTGTGCCTTGAGAGTTTTCAGTCCGGCCTCAGCTGGCGCACGATCCTGTCCAAACGCGAGAATTTTCGAAGCGCGTTTTATGGCTTTGATTTCAACAAAATGGCCACGTTTTCTGATGCGGATGTCGAACGCCTGCTGCAAGACAAAGGTATCATACGTCATCGCGGCAAGATCGAAGCTGCGATCAACAATGCCCGCCGCGCGCAGGAGCTGATCGTATCGGATGGATCTTTGGCGGCTTATGTCTGGCAATACGAATCCAAAACACCACCAGACCCACAAACCACATCAACCTCGCCAGAATCCGTGGCGATGTCGAAAGACCTGAAGAAACGTGGTTGGAAGTTTGTTGGCCCCACCACCGTATTCGCCTTCATGCAGGCGATGGGGTTGGTCAATGATCACGGCACGGGCTGTGTCATGCGCGAAAAGGCATCAAAACTGCGCCGCGAATTCATCAAACCGGAGTAAACAGGCGCCCCGAAGGGCGCCAAAGATCACGCGGACGCGCTAAAGATCTTATTAATGTTTCCACCCAGCGCCGCGTTGAATTCCGCATCGGATTGCTGTTTAGCCAAGCCTTCGGTCAACGCACGCGAGAAGGATGCAATCATCTTGCCGTTCTGACCCAAAAGATCACAGGCCTGTTCCGTCGAATATCCCCCAGAAAGGGCCACAACGCGCAGCACGCGCGGGTGATCGGCGACCTCGTCATACAGGTTCGCCTGATTGGGGATCGTCAGTTTCAACATGACATCCTGATTGTCATTCAACTGATCGAGGTTCCTCAGAAGTTCCACCTTCAGAATGTCTTCTGCCGCGGCCTTTGTTTCTGAATGAATGTTCACTTCGGGCTCGATGATTGGAATCATGCCCGCCTTGACCACCTCACGCCCAACATCGAACTGCTGTGACACGACGGCGGCGATGCCTTCGGCATTGGCTTCGTGGATGACAGACCGTTCCTTGGTGCCAAAAACGCCGTCTGCTTTGGCCAAGGTCTCGGCCAACCCCGGGATCGGTTTCATCACTTGAACACCATTGGCCTTTTCTTCCAGACCTTTGTCGATTTTCAGGAACGGAACGATGCCTTTCACCGACCAAAGATAGTCAGCCACTTTGCGGCCATCGATCTCCTCGCCCAATGTGCGTTCGAACAGGATTGCCCCGATGACTTTGTCCTTGGTGAAATCATCCGCCAGAATGATCCTTGCCCGCATCTTTTGGATTTCGCCGAACATTTCTTCGTCCGAGCTATAGTCGGACGCTTCTACCCCATAGAGCGCCAGCGCTTTGGGTGTCGATCCGCCGCTTTGATCCAGTGCTGCGATAAAACCTGCTCCGTTGGACATCTGCGCGCGCTGTTCTGCTTTGGACATAATGCTTTCCCGTTCAATACTGATTCCGATTTCCTCACCCGCATACAGCACGTGGATCAACGATGGTAGATTGTTAGCGCTCAACCAGCCGCAACCAAATTCCATCCTTGGAGCGAACCGTCAAATGAGCGACCGGAACCGGCGTTTTACCGCTGATTGTTTCGAATTTGAAATGGCGCAGTAGCATCGACAGGATCAACGGCCCTTCGACCATGGCAAATCCGGCGCCAGTACAGACGCGGGGACCAGTAGAAAACGGGATGTAAGCCTCTCGTTGGCAGGTCTTGCCATTCTCGGTGGCCCAGCGGGACGGATCAAAGCCATCCGGGTTGTCCCACAGCCGCTCTTGCCGGTGCAGATGCCACGGGCTGATGACAATCTGCGATCCCTTTGGCACGTCCCGGTTTCGGAACTTTTCCGGGCACCCGGCCTCACGCACCATCATCGGAACCGGTGGGTAAAGTCTCAGCGCCTCACGAAACACATCGCGGCTGATTTTTAGCTTGGACATGGTCGCGAATGTGGGATCGTCCAGCGCCTGCGCCTCGGCTGCGACCTTGTTCTGCCAGTCAGGATACAGCGCCATCAGATACAGCGTCCAGGCAAGGGCCGACGCGCTGGTTTCATGCCCGGCCAAAAAGAATATAGCAACCTGATCAATCATCTCATGGGTTTCAAAGCACTGACCTGTCATTGGATCAGGTGTCGTCATGATCTTGGTCGCTAGATCATCCGGTGCAGTTCCATCCGCAATTGCATCGGCACGTTTTGAGGTGAGCTTTGCGATCAGCTTTCGAATTTCTTGTGCATTTCTACGCGTTTTGCGTGAATGAAACCGAGGCAACCACCGTGGCACCGGCACAAACGCCGCAAGATTCAGCAGAGGCTGTTCGCGTTGATAGGCCCGAAACTTCTCGAAAACTTGCGCCGCGACCTGATGTTCGATCGGAACCGAAAACAAAGTGCGAAATATCACATCTGCGGCCACATGGCTGGTGATCCCCTCGCATTCGATCTGCGTTCCAACATGCGGACGCAAACGTTCGACACAGGACTCAGCGGCTGAAAGCATGGCCGGGAACGTGTCTTTGAGGCGTCCACCCTCAAAAGCAGGATCAATGATCCTGCGCTGGCGTTTCCATACCGCACCATTGGTCAAAAATACGGAGTCGCCCAACAACGGGCGCAAACCTTCGCTGATCCGGCCAGATTTGGGAAAGTCGTCCGGGCGCTTTTTCAGAACGGTTTCAATTAGGTCCGGTTGGTTGACCATGTAAGATCGGAAGAACGGCGTGCGGAATTCAGCCATCCAGGCACGATACAGGCGTTGGGGCTGCGCTGACAGTAGATCCTGCCTGAACAGCCTCAGATACCGCCAGAGCGAGACCTTATCGGGGCGTGGCTGCGGTTTGGGTGGGTTCATGCGTCCACCGAGGTGTATTTCGAAACGGACGCCTCGATGCGTGACTTGGACGGTGTGCGCCCTTTGAAACGTTCGCCCAGTGTTTGCGGGCCAGCTGTGATACGAAAGTAATCATATGTGCCGGGCTGGTCGAAGGCGCAGAGATACTGGAAATGAAGCCTGAAAAACCGCCAACGCAACGCATTCCAGCGCTCGAGTGAAAGGGTTTTGGTGAAAGCCGCTGACAGGACCAGTGGCCATTTTTTGCACGGCCCGGCCACGCCGCTGACGGACACCGGATCGCATAACGCAAAAGCGCAACCATCACCTGGTGCAGAAACATCGACCCAGGTTAGGTTATCGCTGTTTGAGAGAAACTGAAGATCTGCCCGCAAGCGGTGCGCCTTGGGCAGGAACGAGACCATGGGCACCACCTGCCCCAGGGTCAGGAAGGACAGAACCGGACCGTTCTCCGGCACACGGTGGTCGCGGATCAGGTCAGACAAGACCGACACACCCAGATGTGCGCCCGAGCTGTGCCCCACAATCAGCACTTCGTCCACCTCTGTTTGCAGTGCCTGTTGCACCAAACCAGCGAAGCTATCCAGACGCTTCTGCAACTCTGCCGAGGTTTCGCCTTTCGACTGGGCCGAATAGGCGTAGTCATGCATCAGATAATAGGCAAACAGGCGGTTATCGATCTTTCGGAACCACCGTAACAATCCATGGGCCGCAGCAAGCGCAGGCACGAAGGCCAACCATCCGACCAAGGACCACAACAAAGCTGTGATGCCCCAAGCCACCAAAAGCGCAGCCAAAAGTTGCGTCAACAACATCCCCACGGGATACAGCGCCGCGATCACGGGCCCCTTGCGCAAACGCACTAACCGCCCCAACGCACCGGTCGACAGGTAGATCCACGCAGTATGCGCCAATTGCAGGTAGGTCGCGGGAATCGATCCAGACATACTGTCCTGAACGATATCGGACCAGGCCAGGACGTCGACATCCGTTTGGACCTGCATCCCGTCCTGAAAGGACACCACCCGCCAACCGAAAGGACCGTCGCCGGACTTTGGCGAAATCGAAATATCGTAGCCGGAAATTGCCGCCTGCAGGCCTGACTCGGTTCGATACAACTCGCGATATCGCCGCGGAGGCATCGGGTCATATCCGGGTATATAGAACACCCGGCGCCTATGCACCTGAGGGGGATTTGTCTGACTGCTCATGGCCTTACCTTCTACCGCACAGGTTAGCGCAGCATTGCGGCCAAGGTAAGGTGGCTTCGCGATTTAACCCAGAACTGCCAGCGCGGGGAAGGTTTCTAGCAGCCACCAGCTGAACTCGGTGAACAGCCCCGTGACCAGCATGATGCCCACAAACAGCAACAGCGCACCCATCACCTTTTCGATCGTGCCCATATAGGGTTTGATCCGGTTCATGACGGTCATCGAACGGTTCAAGAACATCGCCGCTAGCAGGAACGGAATCCCCAGCCCTGCAGCGTAGACACCAAGTAACAGTGTGCCCCGCGCGACTGACGCCTCGGATGCGGCCAAGGAGAGGATCGCGCCCAATTGCGGGCCGATACACGGCGTCCAGCCAAAGGCAAAGGCAAGCCCCAGAATATATGCGCCAAACACAGATCCACCGGAATCGCCGGTCTCAACACGGGCTTCCCGGTCCAACAGCGGAATTCGGAAGACATTCAGAAAATGCAGGCCAAAGACAATCACCACGGCGCCCGATATCTTGGCAAACAGCACCTGGTTTTGCAGCACAAATGCCCCGAAAGCCGACGCCGTAAAGCCCAACAACAAAAAGACTGTGGACAGACCCAGAACAAAGAACAGCGCTGACAAGGTTGCCTTGCGACGCGCGCGGGCTTCATCCTGCATTTCGTTGATCGTCACACCGCTCATATAGGCCAGATAGGGCGGCACAATGGGCAGCACGCAAGGCGACAAAAAGCTGATGAGCCCGCCAATCAAGGCGACGAACATGGCAGGAAGAAGACCCGCATCGATGATTTCTATTCCGAACATAGATCAGCACATATGGTATCGATGCGTCGCCGTCACGGGGCCAATCGGTCACATCATCGTGGTTGCACGCTGGACACCATGGCAAAGTGGAAATATCTGATCCCCATGTCAAACCCGACCGAAACGCTGGACGCCCTTGGCCTGCTGTGCCCACTGCCCGTCCTGAAGGCTCGCAAACGCCTGAAATCCATGCCTGCTGGGGCTGTTTTACGCGTATTGGCTGACGATCCTGCCGCGATCGTCGATGTCCCGCATTTTTGCGTCGAAAGCGGTCATCATCTGGTGTCTCAGGAAGATGCCGACGGGCATCAGATCTATCTCATTCAAAAATCAGGCTGACCGGTTACAGGGGCGTGCAAAAGAAAAGGCGGACACGCTGGCCCGCCTTTTTGTTTGACTACTGGCCCAAGGACCACCAGCCTCGCCGTTTAGGCTTGGCGGGTTCGCTGGGTTTTTCGGGTTCGGGAGCGGTCGTTGCAAGCACGGGCTCGGCAGGTGTTTCTTCTACACTTTCCTCGTTCGAAACCTCAGCCACGTCCGCAACTTCGACAGGTTCGGGCGTTGCTTCAGCAACCAATGGCGCCTCTTCCGCAGGCTCGGCCGCTGTTTCCGGTTCAGGCGCAGGCTGCTCATCCAAAGGCTGTTGTACGGGTTCAGAGGCCTGCTCTGGCGCGACCTCTTGCGTGGCCGTGGCGTCCGCCTCGGTCACAGCGTCAGCCGCAACGGGCTCGACCTCTTTTTTCTTGCGACGCGGCGCTCGGCGTTTTTTCGGCTTGGCTGGGGCCTCGTCTTCACTCTGCGGTTCCGCGGGAGCATCCGTCTCGGCTGCCTCTGCGGGTTCAGCCGCGGTTTCGCCGTCTTCAGCCGGCGCATCGCCGGTTTCGGATCCAGCGTCCTGAGCGTCTGCTCCTCCGCCGTTCTTTTTCCGACGGCGACGACGGCGCTTGCGCTTGGGCTTTGCTTCGTCTTCGGCCTGAACGGCCTCGTCAGCGACTTCGGCCTCTTCCTCGTCGGATGAATCCACCAGATCCATCAGTGATGCATCCACCGAGACGACAGGTGCCGTTGCCTCGGGTACGATCCGGCTCGCCGTCTTGAACTTCTCCATCGAGAAATCCGGGCTCACCAGATGCAGATCGCCCTCAACACGCACAGACAGGCCGTAACGGGATTCGATCTGAGCGATATGTTCGCGTTTCTGATTCATCAGGAAGTTGGCGATGCTGACCGGGCAGCGCACCAAAACCTCGCGCGAACGACGACGGGTGCCTTCTTCTTCGATCTGGCGCAAGATCGACAGCGCCATGTTGTCGTCGGACCGGATCAGACCTGTCCCATGACACGCTGGGCATGGCTGAGTTGTCGCTTCCAACATACCGGGACGCAGACGCTGACGGCTCATCTCCATAAGACCAAAGCCCGAGATACGGCCCATCTGGATGCGCGCGCGGTCGGTCTTCAGCTTGTCCTTCATGCGCTTTTCGACGGCCGAGTTGTTCTTGCGCTCGTCCATATCGATAAAGTCGATGACGATCAGACCCGCCAAGTCACGCAGCCGCAATTGGCGCGCCACTTCCTCAGCCGCCTCAATGTTGGTTTTAAGCGCCGTTTCTTCGATTGAACCTTCTTTGGTCGCCCGGCCCGAGTTCACATCGATGGCCACCAGCGCTTCGGTCACGCCGATCACGATATACCCACCGGATTTCAGCTGTACGGTCGGGTTGAACATGCCCGCCAAATAGCTTTCCACCTGGTAGCGCGCGAACAAGGGCAGCGCGTCCTCGTACCGTTTCACGTTCTTGGCGTGGGACGGCATGATCATCTTCATGAAGTCCTTGGCAATGCGGTACCCGCCTTCGCCTTCGACCAGAACTTCGTCTATATCGCGGTTGTACAGATCCCGGATCGACCGTTTGATCAGGTCGCCTTCCTCATAGATCTTTGCAGGCGCAATGGACTGCAGGGTCAGTTCACGGATTTGTTCCCACAAACGCTGCAGATATTCGTAGTCGCGCTTGATTTCGGATTTGGTCCGCTTCGCGCCAGCCGTGCGAATAATCAAACCCGCACCCGTCGGTACATCAATTTCCGAGGCGATTTCCTTGAGTTTCTTGCGGTCCGGTGCGTTGGTGATCTTGCGGCTTATACCGCCGCCACGTGCCGTGTTTGGCATCAGCACACAATAGCGACCGGCCAGCGACAGGTAGGTGGTCAGCGCTGCGCCTTTATTGCCGCGCTCTTCCTTGACCACTTGAACCAACAGCACCTGACGGACTTTGACGACTTCCTGGATTTTATACCGGCGCGGGCGCGGCTTGCGCGGCGGACGGATATCTTCGCTGTCGTCTTCATCGGCAACGGATTCGATGGAATCGTCCTTGCTGGTCGCGTCCGAGCGCGCGTCGCCCTCGTCAGCATCCTCTGCGTCGGCTTTTTTGCCGTTTGTATCCGAAGTCTGTTCTACTTCTTCCGAAGTGGCGTCTGTCGCATCCGCTTCAGCAGCTTTCGCACCGTCGCCACCCTCAGTCGCATCTGCCTCAGGGGCTGCTGCAATCTCATCTGACGGTGTGTCGTCAGATTTTTCAGCCTCTGCTTCATCGACCGGTTCTTCAACAGGTGTATCCGCGACCAGCTCCACCGGTGAGGTGCCTTCGGGCACGTCCATTTCAACCGTCTCGTCGGTGTTCTCGCCATCTTCCAGATCGATGGTTTCCATGCCAGATGGTTCCGAAGACACTTCGATTGACTCGACAGCATCGTCAGATTTCACATCCGCCGCTTTAGTCCGGGACCGCGAACGGCGTCTTTTGGGCTTGGCCTCTTCCGCCTCATCCCGAGCCTTCATGGCCTCGGCATAAGCGCGTTCTTCTTCCATCAGCGCCTCGCGGTCGGCGACCGGGATTTGGTAGTAATCCGGATGGATCTCGGAAAACGCGAGGAACCCGTGGCGATTGCCGCCATAGTCCACAAAGGCCGCCTGCAGTGACGGCTCGACCCTGGTTACTTTTGCGAGATAGATGTTGCCAGCAAGCTGGCGTTTGTTTTCGGATTCAAAATCAAATTCCTCGACCTTGTTTCCGTCGACCACCACAACGCGAGTTTCCTCTGCGTGGGTGGCATCGATAAGCATTTTCTTAGCCATGTGTCCTTGGTGCACCGCGCCAAACGCGTTGTCCTGACCCGTCCGGGCGGACAGGCGCTTTTGGGGTGGTGTCTTGTCAGGGCGATATCGGACGGCGCGCGGCAGGGTCTGGCGCTCTGGCCCCCTGCCCGTTCTCTCAATCGTTGCGCGCGCGTCATCGCGGTTCTTCTCCGACAGGCGCGATACAAGCCGCCTCCTGCCCATTTATTCCTTTCGCCCGACGCGTCGGGCTCAGGCACTCCACTGCCCCATGCGGGGCACAATCGGTCTGCTTTGCGGTGAAAGATCGATCATCACTTGTGGCAAAGCAGCGAAACTCATTGATTCGGGACTTAAAGACGCAAAAAAGGATCAGGCCCGTCCGCACACATTAAAAGCAGTCCTGTGGAAAACACAATGGGCAAACTGCATCGCCGGCAATCAGTTAAGACCGCCGGCGTTCCAAATGTTGCAGCTGTTAAGGTGGCACTTGCCCGTTAGAGATAGTCCGACCGCTGCAGGCTGTACTTGGCCATCTTTTCGTTCAACGTCCGACGCGGCAGGCACAATTCATCCATCACGGACGCGATCGAGCCTTTGTGGCGGCGCATTGTGTTGTCGATAAGCATCCGCTCGAACGCTTCGACATATTCCTTCAGCGGCTTGCCTTCGGTTGTCATCACCGGCTGCATTTCTTCGTGATCAGACATCAGCAAGGATGCAATCGTACCCGAACCACGCCGCGATTGCAGCACGGCGCGTTCCGCGATGTTGATAAGCTGACGCACATTGCCGGGCCACGGCGCCTGCAACAGTTGCGCTGCTTCCTGAGCGCTGACCTGTGGGGCATCACAGCCATATTCCTCGGCAAATTGCTCGCTCAGACGCGTAAACAGCGTCAGAATGTCTTCGCCGCGCTGGCGCAGCGGCGGCATCGTGATGCGCAGGGCCGCCAGTCGGTAGAACAGATCAGGGCGCAGAACATCCTCGCTGGTTTTTCCCGCTTCCTGAAGGTTTGAAATTGCGACGATCCGGGTTTCCGCCGGGGTGCCCTGATCGTTCATAACACTCAACAGCTTGGCCTGAAGTGTATCGCTTAGGGCCTCAACATCCTCCAGCACCAATGTACCCCCGCGGGCCTCTTCGATGGCTGGCAGTTGGGCATCTTCAGGCATCATTGGGCCAAACAGACGCTTTGATAGCGCCTCTTCTTCCAAGGCCGCACAGGACACTAACACGAATTTCTTGCCCGCTCTGCTGCCAACGGCATGCAAGGCATGGGCGACCAGAGTTTTGCCTGTCCCGGTCTCTCCGTCGATCAGAACGTGACCATCGGCCTGCCCCAGATCCAGAATGTCCTCGCGCAACCTTTCCATAACCGGGCTGGCACCGATCAATTTGTTCATGATCTGAGTGCCGCCGGACAGCTCGCGCCGCAGTGCCCGGTTGTCCAGGGTCAGCCGTCTGGCGTTGCTGGCGCGCTTCGCCAATTCCGACATGCGGTCCGGGTTGAACGGTTTTTCGAGAAAATCAAACGCTCCGACCCGCATCGCCTCGACCGCCATGGGCACATCGCCGTGACCGGTGATCATAATGACCGGCAGTGTACTGTCGGCGCCCATCAGCTTTTTCAGCAGTTGGATGCCATCCATTCCCGGCATCTTGATGTCTGAAATTACAATGCCCGGGTAGTCCGGCCCCAAAACCTTGAGTGCATCTTCTGCACTGCCAAAGGTTTCAGTGTCATAGCCTGACAGCGCCAGCCATTGGCTGATCGACTGCCGCATGTCCTGTTCGTCGTCTACGATGGCGATTTTCATGGCTTGTGCCATATGTCTTCCCCGTTATTCAGCGGCCTCAAGGCCGTCGCTTCCTAGTATCGGCAGTTGCATCTCGAACACCGCGCCACCTGATTGGCCGTTCCGAGCTGTCAGCCGTCCGCCATGGTCGTTCACGATCCCGGACGAGATGGCAAGCCCCAGCCCGACCCCATCGCCGGGCTGTTTGGTGGTGTAGAAGGGTTCGAACAGGTTCTCGATGTTTTCGATCCCGTGACCATTGTCGCGCACTGTCAGCACCGCCATTTCGCCCGCCGCCAGAATGATTTCCAGATCTGGCTCGGGTACTGACTTGGTGGCGTCCAGCGCGTTTCGCAAGAGGTTCACCATCACCTGTTCGATCCGCATGCGGTCGCCCATCACGACAACCGAGTCCTCGGGCAGGATCTGTGTGATCTTGACCTCCCGTTGGCGCAGCTGCGGCTCCATCATTGACAGGGAAGAGGCCAGCGCCTCCCCAAGGTTTACTGGTGAAAACGCATCTGCACCCTTGCGCGCGTATGATTTCAGCTGTCGTGTGATCGCGCCCATACGCTCGATCAGCCCATCAATGCGACCAAAGCTGGCGAGCGCCTCTTCGGGACGGTTTCGACGCAGTAGCAGACGCGCGCCAGCAAGATAGGTTTTCATTGCAGCCAGCGGTTGATTCAGCTCGTGGCTGACGGCCGCGGACATTTCACCCAACGCCGCAAGTTTCGAGCTTTGCGCGAGGGTCTGTTCCGCCAGATCCAACGTCTTTTCAACCCGTTCCCGCTCAGCAATTTCCCGCTGCAGCCTTGCGTTCAATGCGCGAAGCTCTGCCGACTCGCGCTGGAACAGCGCCATCCGAAGCGTCGCGCGGCGGCTGAGTGCATAGAAGGTCAGCGCCAGAAGAATCGCAAATCCCATGATTTCCAGCGCCAGCACGCTGTTCACCTTTTCCCGGATCGACGCATAGGTAGTGAACGACGTCATCTGCCAGCCGCGGAACGGAATCCGCGTTTTCATCCGCATCACTGCCTCACCCTGAAGATAGGCATCCGGCGGCAGAGCCGTCCAATCGGTGGTGGCCCGAATGGCGCGTTGGATCGCGTTTTGTGGCGGTTGGCGCAGCATGGCAGCGTTTTCATCCACCCCACGCCATTGTGGTTCGGTCGACAGAATGATGTTGCCGGTGCTGTCGGTCACCATTACGGCATCTGAAATTCCCGCCCAGGCGCGTTCGAACTTCTGCAGATCGACCTCTACGACGATAACGCCCAGAATCTCCGATCCGGCCTGAATGCGTCGTGAATATACAAAGCTGTAGCCGCCGGATTCCTTTGGTATGACGGTAAAGATGGTCGAATTTGATCTGATGGCATCCACAAAATAGGCAGAATTCCGATGTGCCTCGCCCAGCCGGTTCCTGTCGGTGGCAGCAACAGACCGCCCATCCCCGTCCAGAAGCATCAGCGAGGCAGCGCCAATTTCTTCGACAAAAGAAATCAGGCGCTGTGTCGATAACGTATAATCGCTGGACCGCAGCGCCGAGATCAGCGTTGGATCGCGCGCCAGCAATTGCGGTACAATCGCGTTACGGCGCAATTCGCTCAGCAGGTTGCCGGAATACAGCGCCAGGCGCAGCTCAGCCCGGTTTCGCGTAGATTCAGTGAACCGATCCGTAAGCAGCCGGTTGGTGATCCAAACGGTCGAAACAGTGGCCACCAAAAGAAGAATGATCGCAACGCGCAACCGCCACCCTAGTGGAGCACCCCGGAACGGGTTTTTCAGTTTGGACCAGCCAGAGCTAACTTCGGTACTCATCCCCAGAAGTTACGCTTGCATCAGTCCGATCTCAAGTCACGCCGGTGCGAGAACACCTGACAATGCGCGGAACAGCGCCACCCCGTCGGTCCCGCCATGGCCTTCATCTGCCGCGCGCTCGGGATGGGGCATCATCCCGAGAACACGACGGTTTTCCGATAAAATGCCTGCGATATCCCCAGCCGAGCCGTTCGGATTCTCGGTATAGGTGAACGCGATCCGGTCTTGATCCTTCAGCGCGGACAATGCTGTGTCATCGGCGAAATAGTTTCCATCGTGATGAGCGATGGGAATACCGATCACGTCGCCGGCATTGTAGCCTTCGGTAAAGGCCGAGTTGCTGGTTTCAACTTTCAGACCAACGGTCTTGCAGATGTATTTCAGACCCGCATTGCGCAGTAGCGCGCCAGGCAGAATCCCGGTTTCGGTCAATATCTGAAACCCGTTGCAGACCCCAACCGCGTATCCACCACGCTCGGTATGATCGACCACAGCCTTGCAAATCGGTGATTGTGCCGCAATTGCACCGCAGCGCAGATAGTCGCCATACGAGAATCCGCCGGGCACTCCTACAATGTCGATGCCTTCCGGCAATGCCGCGTCCTTGTGCCAGACCATATCGACCTGGAACCCGGCTTGTTCAAAGGCAACGGCAAGATCCCGGTCACAGTTCGAACCGGGGAATACGATGACGGCTGCGCGCATTGCGGACCCTCCTAAGAAACAAAATCAGTGACAACCGCGACGCCCGGAGGTGTCGGAGTATCAAAAGCGGCAAGCTCATCGCTCACCTGGTTCAGTGATATCTTTCGTGTCACCAGCGGGCTAAGGTCAACACCCCCACCCGAGATCAGTGACAAAAGTGATGGGTAACGCCAACTTGGCATTCCTCGTGTTCCATAAATGGACAGTTGTCCTGAATATAGAACATCCATCGGCAGTGACATCTGGGCGTGTTCTCCCGTTGGCATGCCGATCTGGACAAGACGCCCAAGTTTGCGCAAAGACCGCAGGGCCGACACGGTGGTGGTCTCAACCCCCAGGGCCTCGATTGCCACATGCGCGCCGCCGCCAGTAAGGTCTTTTATTGCCTCAGGTGCATTGCACATGGCCGCATTAAGGACAGCGTCCGCACCAAGTGTTTTGGCATAGGCCAGCTTGTCATCGTCGATATCGACGACGGCAACACGCGCGCCCAACGCCTTTCCGAGTAAAAGTGCCGAAACGCCAACACCGCCGCCACCAAAAACCGCCAGCCAGTCACCGCCTTGCAACTGCGCCCGCCCCACCAAAGCCTGCCAGGCTGTCGTCACGCGACATCCCAAGGCCGCACCGATTTCCGGGGCAAGGGTTTCGGGCAAAACCGACAGGTTTGCGTCGGCATGAGCAACAGCGATGTATTCGGCGAATGCGCCGTCGCAGGTGAAACCGGGTACGATCTGATCCGCGCAAACGGTCTGATGACCCTGCGCACAATCGCCACACTGACCGCATGCCAGAATGAAGGGGGCAATCACCCTGTCCCCGACGCGCCACCGGGCAACCTGTGCTCCGACGGAAACAACCTCACCGCAATACTCGTGCCCCGGTGTAATGGGTAACGCTACATCAGGGTCCGAGCCTGACCAGGCATGCCAGTCCGACCGGCAAACACCGCACGCCAACACCCGAACAACAACGCCATGTGCGGCAGGTTCAGGGTCGGGAACGGTGCTTACCTCAAGTGGCTGGCGAAAGCTGGTGAGGCGCGCTGCCCGCATTGCTTCAGACCAGTTCGATTTCGTAGCGTTCGATTACGGTGTTGGCCAAAAGCTTTTCGCACATTTCGGTCACGTCTGCCTCGGTCGCGCCTTCGGTAAGCTCCAGGTCGATCACTTTGCCTTGCCGTACACCTTCGACCTGATCAAAGCCCATGGCGCCCAATGCGTGCCGCACCGCTTCGCCCTGCGGGTCCAACACCCCGTTCTTGAGCATCACATGCACCCGTGCTTTCATATTCGCAACTCCACCTGCGGGCCGCGCGTTTGGGCCCATTCCGTTGCGCGGGGGATAGCGCGCCTGATGCCATTGGACAACCCTGTTTACCGTGCGGTTTGCCGCAGTGGCCGAGCGCTACCCTTGCGCGCCCTGCCCGGTCGTCAAACCCGGATAGTGCATGTCAATTGCGTTGAACACGCCGGTCAGAACCATTTCGACAGCAACGGCCACCAGCAAGATCGCCATGATACGGGTCAGAACATTGATCATCGTATCGCCAAGGAACCGCGAAATCTGATCTGCAAACAACAATCCCAGACCGACAATCGAGCACGCAATGACGACCGCTGAACCCAATGTCACAATTTCCGTACCGGGCGTTGCCTGATGTGAAAAGACAATGGTGATAGCGATTGTTCCCGGACCGATCGTCAGCGGTATGGCCAAAGGTACCACAGCAAAATTGAACTTACGTTCATGCCCGTCTGCAACGGCCGCCTGATCTCCGGGAGGGCGATCCTCAGCATTCAGCATCGACATGCCAATCCCGAAGATAATGATCCCGCCCGCGATGCGAAACGACGGAACATCTATACCAAAAACAGCAAGAATTTCTTCTCCGATCAAAACGGCCGTCAACGCAATAACCGTGACAGAGGTCATGACAATCAGGGCAACGCGCCTTCGCTCGGGCGCCGAGCACCCGCGCGTCATACTCAGGAAAATCGGCATGTTGTAGAGCGGGTTGAAGATCGCAAGAACAGCGGCCATGAATTTCAGAAAAACGGCCTGATCAAAGAATTCTGCCATGTATTGCGTCACCTTTTTTGCCAAACTTATCGGGCAAATCTTCCCATGCACGTACTGATTATCAAATTAAGTGATCACGCAAACACAAAAAACGCCGCTTCTTTGGAAACGGCGCTTTTGAATTTAGGTCAGGCCTGCAATCGGATCAATTGATCAGTGTTGGCTTGGTCACGTTGCTTTTGGGCAAAACACCCAACCGGCGCGCGACCTCTGAATAGGCATCGGTCAGATTGCCCAAATCGCGGCGGAACACATCCTTGTCCAGCTTTTGGCCGGTTTCGATATCCCACAAACGGCAGCTATCGGGGCTGATTTCGTCGGCCACGATCAGGCGCTGGAAATCACCCTCATAGACGCGTCCGATTTCGATTTTGAAATCGACCAGGCGAATGCCAACTGCCAGCATCACGCCGCTCATGAAATCATTCACGCGCAGCGCCAGGCTTAGGATATCGTCCATATCCTGCTGGCTGGCCCAGCCAAAGGCCGCGATATGCTCTTCCGAAACCAGCGGATCACCCAGGGAATCGTCTTTGTAGCAATACTCGATGATCGGGCGCGGCAGCTGCGTGCCTTCGGCAATACCCAAACGCTTGGACATCGATCCGGCAGCATAGTTGCGCACGATGATTTCCAACGGGATAATCTCGCAATTGCGCACCAACTGCTCTCGCATGTTCAAACGGCGGATAAAATGGGTCGGCACACCGATCTGGGTCAAGCCGGTCATGAAAAACTCGCTCAGACGGTTGTTCAGAACACCTTTGCCGTCGATCACGTCTTTCTTTTCGGCGTTGAACGCAGTGGCATCGTCCTTGAAGTACTGCACAATCGTGCCCGGTTCAGGGCCCTCATACAGAATCTTGGCTTTGCCTTCATAGATCTTCTTGCGACGCGCCATAAGCGACCTTTCCAGTCCTGGGTGAGTGAATGAGTCCCTCTCCGGTGGCGCCCTCATAGTCCAAGCCCCCCTTTCCCGCAAGTTCGCAAGGCCGAGAGGCTTTGACTCAGCGCAAATACCTTGCACCTGCGGTCTCGTATAGTCATATCATCAGGAAAGAAGTTTAACCCAAGGGGTCCCCAACCAATGACCACATTTGACGAACGTGAAGCCGCGTTTGAAAACAAATTCGCACATGATGAAAAAATGCAGTTTATTGCCCGCATGCGCCGCAACCGATTTATGGCGGTTTGGGCTTCGGCGCTGAAGGGCGAAACCGTGGAACAAGCGCGTGCATACGGGCAGGTACTCGTTCACGCTGACCTTCAAAATGTCAGCGAAGACGATGTTGTCGAGGCTGTTAAAGGCTACCTGGGCGATCTGGCGGACGAAGCAAAAATTCGCGAAAAGATGCTCGAACTGCTGGTTGAAGCCAAAGAGCAAGTGATGGCAGAGGCCGAAGCCTGAGTCCTTAATTCTGGAACTCATGATCTTCATGAGTTTTATGAAATTGATTTGACGTCCCGGTCATGAGACACGGGGCGTCTCTGATTTAAAACGGCGTTTTGCGCCTATTTTTTGGAACATCCCATGACAAACGCCCTGAGCAAACTTCTGGAAACTGCGGACTCTATTTTGGCTGACGGTGCGACCGGGACCAATCTGTTTAATATGGGCTTACAATCCGGCGATGCGCCTGAACTTTGGAACGTGGACGCCCCCGACAAAATCCGGTCCTTGTACAAAGGATCCGTCGATGCGGGCAGCGATCTGTTCTTGACCAACACGTTTGGCGGCACCTCAGCCCGATTGAAATTGCATGACGCTCAGAACCGCGTCGCTGAACTGAATCGTGCCGGCGCCGAGCTTGGTCGCGACATAGCGGACAAGGCCGGACGCCCGGTTGTGGTTGCCGGATCTGTAGGCCCAACCGGCGAGATCATGCAGCCCGTTGGCAGCCTGTCTCATGCCGAGGCTGTCGAGATGTTTCACGAACAAGCCGAGGCGCTTAAAGATGGTGGCGTCGATGTTCTTTGGGTCGAGACCATCAGCGCACCCGAAGAATTCCGCGCCGCAGCTGAGGCTTTTGCTCTTGCCGACATGCCATGGTGCGGCACGATGAGCTTTGATACCGCCGGGCGCACCATGATGGGTGTGACCTCGGCCGACCTGGCATTGCTGGTGGAAACGCTGCCCAACCCGCCGATCGCCTTTGGCGCAAACTGCGGCACCGGAGCGTCGGACATCTTGCGCACAGTGCTGGGCTTTGCCGCTCAGGGCACTGAACGCCCACTGATTTCAAAGGGCAATGCAGGCATTCCGAAATATGTCGATGGCCACATCCATTACGACGGCACCCCTGAACTTATGGCGCAATACGCGGCGATGGCCCGGGATTCCGGAGCCAAGATCATCGGCGGATGCTGCGGCACCATGCCTGCACATCTTGAGAAGATGCGCGAAGCCCTCGATTCAGTGCCGCGCGCAGATCGCCCAACTCTAGATCAGATCACCGATGCTTTGGGGCCATTTTCGTCGGCGTCCGACGGCACCGGTGACGATGCCGCCCCCGAGCGGCGCACGCGCCGCCGCCGCCGCGCTTAAACCGTATCAGCGCCCTTCAAATTTTGCGGGGCGCTTTTCCAAAAAGGCGACAACACCTTCCGAGAAATCACGTGTACGTCCGCAATTTCCCTGCAAATGGGCTTCGGTCGCCAATTGCTGCGGCAACGTCTTTTCATAGGTCCCGCGCAACGCCTGTTTGATGGCACCAAAGCCTGCAGTCGGACCGCTGGCCAGATACGCGGCCCGCTTGCGCCAATGGGCGTCAAACGCATCATCTGCAATCGCCTCCCAGATCAGGCCCCATTCATCTGCCTGACGGGCGCTGATCTTGTCGGCAAACAGGGCCGCGCCCATCGCTTTGGCCAGCCCCATCTGACGCGGCATGAACCAGGTGCCACCGGCGTCTGGCAGCAAGCCAATGCGCGCAAAAGCTTGAAGGAAATAGGCGCTTTCGGTCGCAATCACTACATCGGCACACAGCGCCAGATTGGCCCCGGCCCCTGCAGCAGGTCCGTTTACGGCGGCAATCGTTGGAACCGGGCAGTTGTGAATGGTCTCTAGCATCGGCTCGTATTCGTCACGCAGCGACCGTTCCAGATCGATTTTGCCGGTACTGGATGCATCCCCAAGGTCCTGACCGGAACAAAAGGCAGGACCCGCCCCTGTCAGCACAACGCACCGGGCGTCTTTGGCGGCTTGTTTCATCGCATGGGTGATCTCGGCCCGCATCTGAGTGGTCAGCGCGTTCATCTTGTCAGGACGGTTCAATGTCAGAACTGCCAACCCATCCGTGATGTCCAACAGGATCGTTTCGTATTCCATGGAAAGCCTCCCTCGCGCCGTGTTTTGCGGAACCCTGACGCATTCGCGCGTCAAGGAAAAGCGGAACCACGCGTCAGTCTTCGAGAATTTGGCGCAGGTGCTCTTTTTCCTCGTCACTCAGCGCGTCGTTATCACCAAGCTCGTGGGCTTTGGATCGATTGCGCAGGAAGGTCCACCCCACGCCTGCCGCGATGAACAACATGATTGGCCCTGCCAGCCACAAAAACACGTTCGATCCGGACGTTGTTGGCTTCAACAACACATACTCACCGTATCGATCCACGATGAATGCAATCGCTTCCTCATCCGAGTCACCAGCCACCAGGCGTTCGCGCACCAACAGCCGCAGGTCTCGGGCAAGATCGGCGTTGCTTTCGTCGATGCTCTCGTTCCGGCACACAAGACACCGCAATCCGGTGCTCAGGTCGCGGGCCCGCTGCTCCAACACCGGGTCCTCAAGAACTTCGTCAGGCTGCACGGCAAAAAGTGGCGAGGCCATCAGCAGAAAGATCAGGACAAGACGCTTCATTCGGCAGGCACTCCGCCTGGCGCGGTTTTACGCGCCCCGGCTGCCACGCGGAAACGGCGGTCACACAAGCTGAAGACACCACCCAGTGCCATCATCAAGCACCCCGCCCATATCCAGTTGGCGAACGGTTTGATATAGGTGCGCATAACCCAGCCGCCATCCCGTTGCTGATCCCCGATCACCACATACAAATCCCGCGTAAACCGGTAGTCGATCGCTGCCTCGGTTGTCGGCATGCGCGCAACCGGATAATCGCGCTTCTCGGGCTGCAAGGTCGTCACAGGACGTCCGTTCCTTTCGACAAGCACATCGGCCATAGTCGAGAAGTAGTTCGGTCCCTGAACGCGACGGACATCCTGCAATGTCAGAGTAAACTGCCCGACTTCAAAGGGTTGATTGGGCTGCGCGACGCGAATGTCTTCGACCTCCCACGCCGTCAGGCCCGCAATAGCGAATATTGTGACGCCAAGACCGGTATGGGCGACAGCCTTACCCCAATCAGCGCCCGGCAGCCGCAACAACCGTTTTAGGTTGCCATTGCGCCCTGTGCGGCTCCAGAGATCGACTATCGCGCCGAAGGTGATCCAAGACCCCAGGAACACGCCAGCCGGTCCCAAAGCACTGCGTCCTGTCTGCATGGCCCAAACCAGCAACGCCAGTGCAAGAGCCAGCCCAAAGATATACCGCAACGACCAGACGGCCCGTCTCAGGCGCCCTCGTTTCCACGGCAACATCGCACCAATTGGCAGGACAAGGCCCAGCAGAACCATGAACGGGGTGAAGGCCGCGTTGAAAAATGGCGCTCCGACCGACAGCTTCCGATCGAACGCCATCTCGGCCACCATTGGCCACATCGTGCCCACGAACACCACGAAACAGCTGACCGCAAGCAGCACATTGTTCACAATCAGTGCGCTTTCGCGGCTCACCATGCCAAACACGCCTTTGGCCTCCATCGCTTGGGCGCGCGCAGCAAACAACGTCAGCGCCCCGCCAATGAACACCACCAGGATAAGCAGGATAAAGATACCGCGTTCAGGGTCGGTCGCGAAGGCATGTACGGATGTCAGCAGGCCTGAACGCACAATGAATGTGCCGATCAGCGAAAACCCGAATGCGATTATAGCCAGCAAAATGGTCCAGCTTTTCAGCGACTCGCGTTTTTCCACTACGATAGCGGAATGCAGCAACGCCGCCGCCAGCAACCACGGCATGAACGAGGCGTTCTCGACCGGGTCCCAGAACCAGAACCCGCCCCAACCCAGCTCATAGTAGGCCCACCACGACCCTAATGCGATTCCAATCGTCAGGAAAATCCAAGCCGCAAGGGTCCATGGTCGTACCCAACCACCCCAAGCTGCGTCGACCCGGCCTTCGATCAACGCCGCAACGGCAAAGCTGAACGCCATGCTCAGGCCCACATAGCCCAGATACAGAAACGGCGGATGGAAGGCCAAACCCGGGTCTTGCAGCAATGGGTTCAGATCGCGCCCGTCAAACGGGGCAATGGCCAGCCGGTCAAACGGGTTCGAGGTGAACAGGATGAAGGCAAAGAACGCCACCGCTACCGAGGATTGCACCGCCAGGACGCGCGCCTTGAGCGTGGGTGGTAAACCGCCACCAAAGAATGCCGCCATAGCGCCGAACAAGGTGACAATCAGCACCCACAACAGCATCGAGCCTTCGTGGTTCCCCCATGTTCCACTGATCTTATAGAGCATTGGTTTCGCCGAGTGACTGTTTTCCACCACGATCCGCAGCGAGAAGTCCGAGGTGGTAAACGCCCAGACCAGTGCGCCAAAGGAAAATGCCGTCAGCAGGAACTGCGTGATTGCCGCCGGTTCCGCAAACAGCATCCAGCCATTCCAGCGCTTCGAGGCACCAATCAGCGGCACCACGCTTTGCACGATTGCTACAAAAAAGGCGAGGATAAGGGCGAAGTGGCCAAACTCTGTGATCATGCGAAAGATATACTCCTGAGCGGGCCCAAGCACCAATAACTTTCGCCTTATTAAAAGGCACATAGTGTCGCGGCTCATGCCTTGCGCAAGCGCCGCCAGTCCTCCAACGCGGGATTGGCGTCCGATTGACTGAGCGCTATCGACAACCCGGCATCAGGGCCCGGATCTGCCACACCCGGACTGTCGGCCCGTAGGTTTTGCAAGGCCTCCAGATTGGCCATCACCGTCGGAGCGCGCAGCATCGTTGCCGAGATATCCCTTTGTAGATCCTGTATTTTAGCCTGATGGCGGGCACCAAAGTAGAAGGACACGATCACCCCTAGAAGCCACCACAGGGGCTCGGGCACCAGGGCTAGCCCCTGCATCCGCGCTGCAAACCATAAAGGATCGACCATGGCGGTGACAAACAAACCCAACGTGCCCAATGCCAGCGCAGGACGGGGCAAGCGGTTCAACCCATCCATGAAACGATCAAAGCCACCTTTGCGCGGGACCTGAAACTCGGCCCCGAACTGTGTCATGGCCTGAGTCTGAACCGCCAGCGCACGGTTACCCCCTGCCTCAGAGTTTTCCCGAAAGATTTCAGCAGTTTCCTGAACGACATTGCGCCCGCCGCCAAACAACAAAGCCAACACGCCCGAGATCAAGCCCATCCTGCGACCCTCCTTTGAAATTCTGCAGCCGTCATGTGGTATCGCGGCGACAAAAACTCCTCGGCGCGTTTGATCCAGCCACCTTTGCCTCCGGCACGTGTACGTGCGTATTTGCGTGATGCAACCCGCCGATCCGCCAATCGGAAATAGTAGTTTCTTCGCGCGACACCGTAAGCATCGCGCAGTGCGACGGGATCAGGCTGCCCTGCGCGGTTGCAGGCCTGCACAGTTTGCGGGCCGATCATCCCATCCACCGAAATGTCGAACCGCATATCCCGCAGAAGGTTTTGGAGGATTCTGACGGCCTGCGCCCCGGCATTCACATACATATCGAACATCGATGCATGCAGCACCTCAGGCAGGTGCGAGATATTCGGTTTCTCAAAATAGTGTTGAACAAATATATCAACGGCTTGCCGACTGGTTAACGATCTGACATCAGCCTTCGTCACAATCCCGTCCCCGGTCAGATCCAGCCCCAGCCTTCGCATCGTATGGATTGTGACGCCAAACTTGGTCGCACCGCCCGGATCATCCGGATCATCCACAAACCCGCCTTCCCGCGCCACAATCTCATTGGCGATCTGTCGAACTGCCTGCATGTCACACCCCTAAATCCCGGTGCGTCAGACCATCCCGAACAGCAGTTAAGACCGGCACAAAACAAAGGGCGCTGCATGTCCAGAACACGCAACGCCCCAAAACCAATTGTATTGAACCTCAGCTCTCGCCGGGTTCTTTGTAGACGCCCTGCTCCTTAAGGGCATCCATCACCTCTTTCGGCATATATGTTTCATCATGTTTGGCAAGTATTTCAGTTGCTTCGAAGACACCGTTCACGTAGCTTCCAGTGCCAACCATGCCTTGGTTTTCCGTGAACAGATCCGGCAGAACGCCAGTGAAGGCTACGGGAACGCTTTCCCCACCATCGGTCACGACAAACCGAACGGTTTCACCCTGACCCCGAACGATCGAGCCATCTTCGACCAGCCCACCGATACGAAACACCTCGGTTGGTGACGGTGGCTCTGCAATCACCTGACTGGGCGAGCGGAAAAAGTTGATCCCATCCCGCATCGCATAGCCAATCAACGCCGTCGACACCGTCAGGGCGACAACGGCCACCAGAATGACTTGTATACGGCGACGTTTCTTTAGCGTTTTCATACCGTCCTCATGGGAACAAAGGGGCCATCATCAGACCCTGGGTTTCATCCTCACCTAACATTAGGTTGGCGTTCTGCAAGGCTTGTCCACTGCTACCTTTTGTCAGATTATCCAGTGCCGCGACCACAATCGCGCGACGTTCGATCCGATCAGCAACAACCCCGATATGGCAGAAATTCGAGCCACGCACATGGTGCGTCGACGGCGTCTCACCCATCGGCAACATCTGGATGAAGGGTTCATCCTGATACGCCTTGGCCAGTGTTTCATAAACACTTTGTGGATCACCTTTGACGTAAGTCGTGGCCAAAATCCCCCGGTTGGCCGGAATCAGATGCGGCGTGAACTGTATGTGAACAGCCCGCCCTGCCAGTTTCGAAAATTCCTGATCGAACTCGCCCAAGTGCCTGTGGGTGCCCCCAAGCGCATAAGCGTTCGCGCCTTCGCTCATCTCGGCATGCAGCAGGTTTTCCTTCAATGACCGCCCGGCCCCGGACACGGCACATTTCAGGTCCAGAATGATGTCGTCCAGATCGATGACACCCGCCGTGATCAGCGGTCGCAGAACAAATTGCCCCGTTGCCGCGTTGCAACCCGTGCCAGCCACCAGACGCGCAACGCGGATTTCATCCCGGTAGAACTCGGTCAGGCCATAAACGGCCTCTTCCTGATGCTCGAGCGCGGTGTGTGGATTGCCATACCACTTTTCGTACTCGTCCGCCTCTCGCAGCCGGAAATCAGCCGACAGATCAACGATTTTCAAGGTCTTAGGCAGATCCCTGATCACTTCTTGGCTGGTTTTATGCGGCAATGCGCAAAAGCAAAGGTCGATCTGGGCAAAATCAATCTCGGAAATCTTGCATAGGTCCGGCAGGTCCATGTGGCGCAGATGCGGGAAAACCTGTGCCATCGTTAGGCCCGCCTTACGCTCAGCGGCCAACGCGACGATTTCCATGTTCGGGTGCTCGGCGATCAGCCGCACCAGTTCTGCACCAGTGTAACCGGACGCGCCCAGAATTGCGATTTTATGGGTCATGTCAGACCTCTTACTTCAGTGTGTCACATATCACGACCGCCGATGCGACGGTCTTCGAGTTAAGGAAAGTTTCAGGCGCAGTCCTTGACCTAAGTCAGGCCGCCTCGAACGCGATTTGTCGTCGGAGAAACTGGGTTGCCCGGTCACTGACAAAGCTCGGCTTGCCCGTGGTTACAAAACCACCCGCGCCATCGCCCAGCATGTTGGGGTGCCGTTGCAAGTAGTCACCCAGGCTTTCGGCGACCAGATCGCCCTGGCTGAACACCTGAACATCTTGGCCAAGCGCCTTCTGGAACGCATCAGTCATCAACGGATAATGGGTACAGCCCAGAATGGCGGCCTGAGGCTCGGGCATTTTCCGTTTCAGCGCATCCACATGGCTCCGTACCAGCGCTTCGGCCAGGATCATGTCACCCTCTTCGATCGCGTCGACGACGCCCCCACAGGCCTGCGCCTCGACGTCCACACCTATGGCCCGAAACGCCAATTCACGCTGAAAAGCCCGGCTGGAAACGGTGGCAGGTGTCGCGAACAGAGCGACGTGTTTGACCGCAACCTCGCGCGGCGGGCTGTTGTCGCCCCATTGCCGCTCGGTCAGGGCCTCGATCAGGGGTACAAAGACACCCAAAACGCGCTTGCCCTCGGGCACGCCTTCTTCCTGCATCCGTCGCAATGCCGCAGCGCTGGCGGTGTTGCACGCCAGAATCACCAGATTGCAGCCCCGCGCCCACAAATCCTGAACGGCTTTGCGGGTCAGCTGGTAAATATCATCTGCGTTGCGCACACCGTAGGGTGCGTGCGCATTGTCCGCATAATATAGAAAATCCACGTCCGGCAGATGTTTCTGCGCGGCGTTCAGGACGGTCAAACCGCCCAAACCGGAATCAAAGATGCCTACTGCCATTTGCCCCTTTAGGCGCGATGCCGTTCCTCGAATTCATAGCCGTAGTCATAGGACTTCAACGGCTTCGGAGACAGCTCATACGTGGCTTTGCGCAGGAAATCCATCATCTTGCGCGTATCCTTGCCCATAGGGTCCAGAACATCACGCTGGATGGGTTCACCGATGACCACTTTGACGGGCGTATCGACGCGTTTTTTGAACTCTTTGATCAACAGACCCATCCGCAGAGTATTGTGCAAATGACTGGCAATCTGGAACAGGCGCGATGTGTGGCCGTCAAAAAACACAGGCACTACAGCTGCATCAGATTTGGCCACCATCCGCGCCGTAAACCCGCGCCAGCCGGGATCCATCGGTTGCGAAAACAGCTTGACCGCGGTGCTGACCGTGCCACCGGGGAATACCCCCATCGCCCCGCCTTCGCCCAGATAGTTCAACGCAGTTTTCCGCGTCTCCAGGTTCAGCTTCATCGCCTCTTTTGTTTCGTCGAACGAGATCGGAAGGATAATGCGGTTCAGGTCCTCGGCTTTGCGGAACACACGGTTGGCTAAAATCCGGAAATCACCCCGCGTCTGAGACAGGATATGCCCCATCATCAAACCGTCCAGAATACCATAAGGGTGGTTGGCAATCAGGATCAGCGGCCCATCCTTGGGAATATTGGACAATGACCCGCCGACCACGTCCAGCGTCAGCCCATAGCGTTCGACCATAACGGCCCAAAAATCCCGGCCCTTGGCGACCTCTCTCTCGTACCCGTCCGCGCGCTTGATCAGACGCAGGCGACCGGTGGTGTTTTCCATCAGTTTGATGACCATCCGTCCGCCTTTGGTCGCGGCCGAATAAGAATAAGAAATGTCACGAACGACATGGCGGCGCGAGGGCATGCGGGTCTCCGGTTTGCTGCCTGCAGTATAAATGCAGGCAGCAATTTTGCCTAGATAACGTGACAAACTTGTGACGCGCTACTCGGCCGCCGCTCGTACTTCCGGGCCTCCACTGCGGATGGTCGCCAGCAGTTCTTCGCGTCGTTTGGCCGCTTTTTCTTCATTTTCCATCAGAACCGGCCCGAAACCACGAATGTCCAATGGCAACCGGGCCAGAGCCACGACAGCATCATGTGTGTTCTGCGACAGCAAAGCCAGAACCTCTGTCATGTCTTTTTCGTATTGCCGGATCAAAGCGCGTTCCATTTTCCGCTCTGCTGAATATCCAAAGACATCCAGCGGCGTGCCACGCAAAGACTTCATCTTTGCCAAAAGCTTCAATGGGCCAAGCATCCATTCCCCAAATGCCCGTTTGCGCGGACGGCCATTGCCGCTGTTGCCACCAAAGATCGGTGGGGCCAGATGGAAGGTCATCTTGAAGTCACCATCAAACTCGGACGCGGCTTTGTCACGGCTTGTCAGCAACAGCCGGGCAACCTCGTATTCGTCCTTGTAGGACAGCAGCTTGTGATACCCTTTGGCCACGGCTTCGCGCACCGTCTCATCCGTCACCGAGTCCACCAGTTTGCGATACCTTTTCGCCAGTCGGGCGCTTTGATACGCGCTTAGGTGCTGTTCCCGGAACGCGATGATCTGGTCCAGCGTTTTGGGCAATTCGGTCACGGACGGCGACAGAATGGTCTTGACCTCATCTGGATGCAAAACCGCCCAACGCCCAAGATCAAAGGCGCGTTTGTTGCGCTCAACTGCGGTGCCGTTCAGCTCCAGCGCCCGCAGGATGGCCTCATGGCTGACCGGCAGGATGCCGCGCTGCCAGGCAGCGCCAAACACCATCATGTTCGAATAAATCGAATCCCCCATCAAAGCGCGGGCCAGATCGGTCGCATCGAATGTTGAAACCCCATCCTTCAACCGCGCCTGTAAGGCCAGTTCTAGTTGATCACTGGGGATGCGGAATTCGGTATCCCGGGTGAAATCGCCCGTCACTGTCTCGTGGTTGTTCACGACTGCGCCTGTTTGGCCCGTTCGCGTCAGACCCAGAGTCTTTGCCCCGGCCGAAACCACCAGATCGCCCCCGATCAGCGCATGCGCTTCGCCAGTCGCAACCCGAATGGCACTGATGTCTTCCGGGCGGTTGGCAATGCGGCAATGGATATGCACCGCGCCACCCTTCTGGGCCAACCCGGCCATCTCCATCATGCCTGCGCCCTTGCCATCAATCTGTGCGGCCTGCGCTAAGACGGCACCAAGTGTCACGACACCCGTACCGCCGACCCCAGTGATCACCACGTTATGCGTGCCCTTGATGTCGGGCAGCACTGGCATTGGCAGATCCGGTAGGTCGATTTCGGTGGTCGCCTCTTTGCGGATCTTGGCGCCTTCCAATGTCACAAAGGACGGGCAGAATCCGTTCACACAGGAAAAGTCCTTGTTGCAACTGGATTGGTCAATCGCCCGTTTGCGGCCCAGTTCCGTCTCCTTGGGAACGATCGAGACACAGTTCGACTGCACGCCACAATCGCCGCAACCCTCGCAAATCTCCGAGTTGATAAAGACGCGTTTGTCCGGGTCGGGGAATGTTCCCCGCTTGCGGCGACGACGCTTTTCGGCGGCACAGGTCTGAACATAAACAATGACCGAGGTGCCCTCGATCTCGCGAAACCGTTCCTGCACTTGCATCAATTCGGCGCGCTCAAAAGTTTCAACACTCGCTGGCAGCGTGGTGAAATTCACGTCTTCCTTTTCGTCATAGACCAATGCGACATCCTTGACGCCCATCGCCTTGACCTCGGCCACGATGCGCTCAGCGGTCAGGTCCCCTTCGTTATCCTGCCCCCCGGTCATTGCGACCGCGTCATTGAACAGGATCTTGAAAGTGATATTTGTGCCCGCCGACAATGCCGCCCGAATGGCCTGCACACCGGAATGGTTATAGGTTCCGTCGCCCAGATTCTGAAAAACGTGCTTGGTGATCGAAAACGGCTCTTCCCCGATCCAGTTCGCACCTTCACCGCCCATCTGGGTAAAGCCTGTGGTGTTCCGGTCCATCCACTGCACCATGTAGTGGCAGCCGATCCCCGCATATGCCCGACTACCTTCCGGCACCTTGGTCGAGCTGTTATGCGGACATCCCGAGCAGAAATAGGGCAACCGGGTCGCGATCTCTTGGGCGTTATCCGCCCGGCGCGCCTCGGACAGTTTGGACAGCCCTGCCCTCACACCGTCTGTATCGCGCCCCTCCTCGATAAGGATGTCGCCCAGTTTCTCGGCAATCATAATCGGATCAAGTGCGCCCCGTGTCGGGAACAGTTCTTCGCGGTGCAACGTCCCAGCACCGCCCTTGTACCAGCCATAAACCCGGCGGCCGCGCCGGTCATCAAATATCGCTTCTTTGACCTGAACTTCAATCAACTTGCGCTTTTCTTCCACGATAACAATAAGGTCCAACCCCTCGGCCCAATCGTGGAACCCGGTCATATCCAACGGGAAGGTTTGGCCAACCTTGTAAGTGGTGATCCCCAGCCGCTCGGCCTCGGCCTCATCAATATTGAGCAGAGACAAAGCATGGGTCAGGTCCAACCAGTTCTTGCCTGCCGCAACTAGACCGATTTTGGCGCCGGGTTCGCCCCAGACCCGCTTGTCCAGCTTGTTTGCGCGGGAAAATGTCTCGGCGGCGAACCGTTTGTAATCGATGATCCGCGCTTCTTGCAGATGCGGCGTGTCGCCCAGACGAATGTTCAGCCCACCCTCGGGCATGTCAAAATCTGGAATGGCAACCTGCATCCGATCAGGGCTGCCATCCACGACCGAGGTCACCTCGATCGTGTCTTTCATCGTCTTGAGACCCACCCAAACCCCGGCAAACCGGCTGAGCGCGAAGCCGTAAATGCCGTAATCCAGAATTTCCTGCACACCAGCAGGGCTGACCACTGGCATATACATATCAACCAGTGACCATTCGGATTGATGCAACACGGTCGAGCTTTCGCCGGTATGGTCATCGCCCATCGCCATCAGCACACCACCATGTTTTGCCGTTCCAGCCATATTGGCGTGACGCATGACATCGCCGGACCGGTCGACGCCAGGGCCTTTGCCGTACCACAGGCCAAAGACGCCATCGAACCGGCCATCGCCACGCAAACCGGCCTGCTGGCTGCCCCAAAGGGCGGTCGCGGCCAAGTCTTCATTCAAACCGTATTGAAAGGTAACGTCGCTTTCCGCCAGTTGCTTCTGCGCGCGGGTCATTTGTAGATCCACCGCACCCAAAGGCGATCCGCGATACCCCGTCACCAGCCCTGCCGTGTTTAGCCCGGCCTGCCGGTCGCGCTCTTTCTGCATCAGCATCAAGCGTACCAGTGCCTGAGTACCGTTCAGAAGAACGGGGTTTTTAGTAAGATCGAACCGGTCGTTTAGCGAAATTTGTGGCTGACTCATCAAACGTCTCCCCTCGTCAGATCAGTGTGCTTCATCTTCAGGCATTTTAGGTCATATATTCTGACCTGCATAGAGGTTATCCCCTGAAAGGTAACGATTTCACTGTTTGAATGTGGAACTTGTTACCTATTTCATATAGGCCTTCCCGAGGATAACGAAAGTTGCGGCGATGGATTGGGACAAGCTTAGAATATTTCACGCGGTTGCAGACGCTGGCAGCCTGACGCACGCAGGCGACAAACTGAATCTGTCGCAATCCGCTGTCAGTCGTCAAATCCGCGCACTGGAAGAATCACTCGACGCGACCCTGTTTCACCGGCACGCGCGCGGCCTCATCCTCACTGAACAGGGCGAGCTATTATTCGATGCCACCTCTGCCATGTCCAAACGTTTGGACGCGGCAGCGGCCCGTATCCGCGACAGCGAGGAAGAGGTCTTTGGCGTTCTGCGCGTAACAACAACCTTCGGCTTTGGCACCCTGTGGCTGGCCCCTCGTCTGCCGAAACTTTATGAACAATATCCCGACCTCAACATTGATTTGATGCTGGAAGAGCGTGTGCTGGACCTGCCCATGCGCGAGGCGGACGTCGCCATTCGCATGAAAGAACCCAGCCAAGCCGATCTTGTCCGCAAGCGCCTGATGACGGTGCAGATGATGCTCTATGCCACGCAGGAATACATCGAAACCCACGGCGGTATGCTGGAAAACCTAGAAGACATCAAAAACCACCGTTTGATTTGTCAAACACCCGCCGCGCCGCAGGTAGGGGCTAGCGCATCGATGGTGGGGCACCTGATGACCTACAACCCCAGGTCACTATTGACCGTCAATAATTACTTCGGCGTTCTGCAAGGGGTTCTGCACAATCTGGGTATCGGCGTTCTGCCCGATTACGTAACCCAGGACTTCCCCCATCTTGTTCCCGTGCTGTCGGATATCGAAACTGCGGATGTGCCCGTGTACCTCGCCTATCCCGAGGAATTGCGCCAATCTCAGCGGGTTGCCGCGTTCCGGGATTTCGTTCAGGATGAAATCATCGCGCAGCGCAAGCAACTGAAGCAAATGGGAAAACTCTAGGTATGCAGCGATCGCATATCGGACATGCCTTAAAGTAAGGTTAAAACATCTTGAACGTTCACAAACTGACACCTAAATGAGCATTCGAAGGCGGTGATGCTGTAACGCTCATCATCTTCATACCTCCCTGTTGGACTACGGCCGAGCTTAGTGCTCGGCCTTTTTTTTGGCCTATCGCCTATTGCGTACCAATAGGCCGCTGAATCTTCTGGGAAAAACGCAGGCGCCCGCCTATGATCACGAAAAAAACCAATTTTTCGTGATCGAGGACAAAACCGATGTTCCACCCATTTCGCATGCTGATGGCGTTGCTGTCAGTGTTACTGCTTTCAGGGCCGCTACACGCGCAAGTGACCGGCACAACAGATTCAACCTCGAGTGTCAGTATCCCCGAGGACCTAACACCTGACCAAGTCGATGGTCTGGTGGCCCGGATGTCGGACGATCAGGTTCGTGCTATTCTGCTGGAACGCCTAGATGCCGTTGCCAAAACACAAGCAGCCGCACAGGAAGATCACGAAGATCCGCTGACCGAGATCAGTGAGATTTGGGCCGAGATGGTCACATCCTGGACCCAGGTCCTAAAGACTTTGCCAAATATCGTGAGCGCACAGCTTACTGCATTTGACAATTTCGCAGCGACATTTGGATCAAGCGGTGTGTTTACACTCTTTGGGCTTATCCTGATGGTTCTGGTGGCCGGGTTCATCGCCGAAAAGCTGTTTGGCCTGCTCACCCGAAAGTGGCACGAAAAGTCCGACGGTGAAGACGATGCCGATCTCTGGGGCGCAGTCCGATATCTGTTTCGTCGGTTCTGCCGTGAGATCGCCGGGCTGGTTGTTTTCTACGTCGTGATACGTGCACTTGGGCGTGGCCTGCTGACGACGGAACAAATTACCTACGCCGCGCCATTCGTATTCTACCTGATCTGGGTTCCGCGTTTGGGCGCCGCAGCTTCACGTTTCATACTTGCGCCTAACAAGCCACATTATCGGTTGGTCAATATTGACGATCACTGGGCGAAATACCTGCACCGGAACCTGATCGGCCTGCTTCTTCTGATCGGTGTCACCTTGTTCGTCGTCCGGTTCAATGCGCTTAACGGCGTCACACCGGCGGACACCCGGATCGGTTTCTGGCTCAATGCTGCGATACACATCTATATTGGTGTGATCGCCTGGACGGCCCGAGAGGGCCTCTCTCAGATGATGCTGGGCACTGATCCTGACCACACCAAGTTCGATGAAGATGTGGCTCATTACTATCCCTACTTCGCGATCGGTGTTTCAGCAGTAATCTGGCTGCTTGTCGAGTTCCTGGTTGCTCAGCGTGATCCGTCGACCCGCGCCCTGCTGTCGAAGGGGCCGCACTTTACCACCATGTTCTGGCTGCTGATTGCGCCTGCGCTGGATACGCTCATTCGGGGTCTGGTACGTCACCTTCAGCCGCCCATGGCCGGTGAAGGTCCGCTGGCCGAACAAGCCTATCGGTCGACCAAACGCAGCTATATCCGAATTGGCCGGGTTCTGGCCGGGTTGTTTGTCGTCTTCATGATTTCACGAACCTGGGAGCTGGATCTGCGTCACGTCGCGTCGGCAGGGATCGGTGCCGAAGTTGGCGGAGCCGTCATCGAGTTCCTTCTGATCATAGCTGTTGGCTATATCATGAACGAAATCGTGTCGCTGTGGATCAACCGCCGCCTTGCCAGAGAGCAGACGGCTGCTGAGGCACTTGATGAGGAAGCTGGCGGCGAAGGCGGCGGGGCTGGCGGATCGCGTCTGGCCACTGTTCTGCCGCTGCTACGTATTACCGCTCAGGTTACGATTGCCGTGATCTTTGGCCTATTAGCGTTGGGAGCCTTGGGCATCAACATTACGCCCCTGCTGGCCGGTGCCGGTGTTCTGGGTCTTGCTATCGGCTTCGGCGCACAGAAACTGGTGGCAGACATCGTTGGCGGCGTCTTCTTCCTGGTCGACGATGCATTTCGGGTTGGTGAATATGTTGATGTTGGCGGCACAATGGGTACGGTCGAAAAGATCTCGATCCGCTCGATGCAATTGCGACACCATCGCGGTGCGGTTCACACGATCCCCTATGGCGAGATTCAGAAGCTGACCAATTTCAGCCGCGACTGGGTGATTATGAAGCTCAAGTTCACCGTGCCGTTCGACACTGATCCAAACAAGGTCAAGAAGATCTTCAAGAAGATTGGCGCCGAGATGATGGCGGATGAAACCCACAAGGATGGCTTCCTGCAGCCCTTCAAATCGCAAGGTGTGTTCGACTTTGATGATGTGGGCATGATTATCCGCGGCAAGTTCATGGCCAAGCCCGGCAAACAATTCACGCTGCGCAAGGAGATCTTCAATCGGGTCAAGGCCGAGTTCAACGCCAACGGTATCGATTTTGCACGTCGCGAGGTCCGCGTTGCGATTCCAGGCCAGGAAGAGGCCGAGGAATTGACGCATGAACAAAAGTCCGCACTCGCCGCCGCAGCGGGTGACGCGGTTGCCCAACAGGTGCAAAAGGACCAGCAGAAATAGCGCGTCCAAAACCACTCTGAAACCGCACTTAGGGTGTAGACGAAGAGGCGCTATTGCGCCTCTTTGCGTTTGTGCAACACGGAAGATGACCCGCGAAAAACGGGTACAAATCGAACAAAACGCCTTTACCCTTTCCCCCGGCGGCCCCTTCCCCTAAAAGGCGCCAACAATTGCCATCTCGGGGACTGATACAGGATGCAAGAGCCAGCCATCACACCGGATCTGATTGCCGCCCATGGGTTGAAACCCGACGAATACGACATGATCCTCGAGATCATCGGGCGCGAGCCGAGCTTTACCGAGCTGGGCATTTTCTCGGCCATGTGGAACGAGCACTGTTCTTACAAATCCTCCAAGAAATGGCTGCGCACGCTGCCGACATCCGGCTCACAAGTGATCTGCGGACCCGGTGAAAACGCAGGTGTCGTGGATATCGGCGACGGTCAAGCCGTCGTTTTCAAGATGGAAAGCCACAACCATCCGTCATACATCGAACCCTACCAAGGCGCCGCAACCGGAGTTGGTGGCATCCTGCGGGACGTCTTTACCATGGGCGCGCGCCCGATCGCGTCGATGAATGCGCTGTCTTTCGGTGAACCCGGCCACCACAAAACCCGCCAGCTGGTGAACGGTGTCGTTGAAGGCATCGGCGGCTACGGCAACTGTTTTGGCGTGCCATGTGTTGGTGGCGAAGTTCGATTCCACCCCGCGTATAATGGCAATTGCCTTGTGAACGCTTTTGCGGCCGGCCTCGCCGATAGCGACAAGATATTCTACTCCGCCGCCTCGGGTGTTGGCATGCCCGTCGTTTACCTCGGTGCCAAAACAGGCCGGGATGGCGTCGGCGGTGCCACCATGGCGTCAGCAGAATTTGACGACACGATCGAAGAAAAACGCCCCACTGTACAAGTTGGCGATCCTTTTACCGAAAAGCGCCTAATGGAAGCGACGTTGGAGTTGATGCAAACCGGCGCCGTGATCTCGATCCAGGACATGGGCGCGGCTGGCCTGACCTGTTCCGCTGTGGAAATGGGCGACAAGGGTGGTTTGGGCGTGCGCCTCGATCTCCAAAACGTACCCCAGCGCGAAGAAAACATGACCGCCTATGAGATGATGTTGTCTGAATCTCAGGAACGCATGCTGATGGTCCTCAAGCCCGAACTTGAGGCCGAAGCCCGCGCCGTGTTCGAAAAATGGGACCTCGATTTCGCAATCGTCGGCGAAACCATTGCAGAAGATCGCTTTCTGATCGTCCACAACGGCGAGGTAAAGGCCGATCTGGTTCTGTCAAAGCTGTCCTCGACTGCACCGGAATACGACCGCCCGTGGGAACCGACCCCGGCAGCGGAAGAGTTAGCTGAAGTGCCTCAGATCGACCCAATCGACGGTTTACGCGCCTTGCTCGCCTCGCCTAACTACGCGGGGAAGCAGTGGGTATATGAACAATACGACACGATGGTCATGGCCGACAGTTCCCGCACGCCCGGGCTGGGCGCTGGCATGGTGCGTGTTCATGGCACCGACAAGGTGTTAGCCTTTACATCCGACGTGACGCCCCGCTATGTGCGTGCCAATCCGGAAGAAGGCGGCAAACAGGCGGTGGCCGAGGCCTATCGCAACCTGACAGCCGTTGGCGCCAGGCCCTTGGCAACAACCGACAACCTGAACTTTGGCAATCCCGAAAAACCCGAGATCATGGGTCAGTTCGTCGGCGCGATCAAAGGCATCGGCGCTGCCGTGGCCGCGCTGGATATGCCGATCGTGTCGGGCAACGTATCGCTGTATAATGAGACCGACGGTCAGGGGATCTTACCCACCCCAACCATCGGCGCAGTTGGCTTGCTGAGCCACACGGATGAGATCATCGGAGACGAGGTTCGCGATGGCCATGTGGCGCTTGTCATCGGTGAAACAACCGGTCATCTGGGCCAATCCGCGCTGCTCGCCGAGGTCTTCAACCGCGAAGACGGCGACGCCCCGCATGTGGATCTGGATGCCGAACAGCGCAATGGCGATTTCATCCGCGCCAATCGCGAGATGATCAAGGCCTGCACCGATCTGACTGACGGCGGCTTGGCACTTGCTGCGTTTGAACTGGCCGAAGCAGCTGGCGTCGGGGTCTGCCTTGACGACGCCTCGACCGAGTTCCTGTTCGGCGAAGATCAGGCTCGCTATCTGGTCGCCTGCAACTTTGATCAAGCCGAGGCATTGATGATTGCCGCCGGTCAGGCGGGCGTTCCATTGGTATCGGTCGGGCGGTTTACAGGCGATAGTGTCCGCATCGGTACATCCGAGGCTCCGCTTGATGAGCTGACTAGCACTTTCCGCAATAGTTTCGCCGAAGCCGTTGCCTGATTCCGGCACCGGCACATCAGAAAACCTGCGCCTTCTTCGGTGCAGGTTTTGTCCTTTCAAGGCGTCTATCTGACCCTTGCACGCCCCGCCCCGGCGCTCTACATCTTGGGAAAGACCTTCAGGAGAAACCTAAATGCCGATGAGTGCCAACGATATCGAACACCTGCTGCGCGACGCTTTTCCCGATGCGGAGATTCAGGTTGGCGGCAACGACGGGGTACATATGTCGGCCATGGTCGTAGACGAGAGTTTTCGCGGCAAAAACCGGGTGCAACAGCAGCGCGCTGTTTATGCAGCCTTGAAAGGTAAGATGGACGGCCCAGATGGTGAATTGCACGCGCTGGCGCTGACCACAAAAGTGCCTGAATGATGAAATTTTTGTGGGAGGTCCTGAAGTCAATGGGCAGTTGGTCTCCTCCTGATCCAAACGAGAAACCTCCGCTTGGAATGGAAGCAACCAATTTGGGCCTCGTTAAAAAGACACACGATGACAACACGTGGCGAGAAAACATGAACAACCGCCATCGACGTGACATGTGAAGGAAACGCAAAATGAGCGACGTTAAAACCCAGATCGACGAAACCGTCAAAGCCAATACCGTTGTGCTTTACATGAAAGGCACCAAAGAGATGCCGCAATGCGGGTTCTCTTCGCGTGTGGCCGGTGTTTTGAACTATATGGGTGTCGAATACACCGATGTGAACGTTCTTGCCGATGAGGGCATTCGCCAAGGCATCAAGGATTATTCCGACTGGCCGACGGTTCCTCAGCTTTACGTCAAAGGCGAGTTTGTGGGCGGTTGCGACATCATCACCGAAATGACCTTGTCGGGTGAGTTGGACACGCTGTTTGAAGAGAATAGCGTCGAATATAATAAAGAAGCGGCCGACAAAATTCGCGAAGCAAACGCCTGACCAAGGTTAACGGCTGGAGCAATCCTGATAAATGACCTGCTCGCTGGTGGCATCACCTGCCGCCTGATAGCTGATCGATGCGTTCCATCCCTTGGAACGTAGGATGTAGGTGCCCTCACCTTCGGTGGATTCGTACCGAATGCCAGATCCGCTTGCGACCTGACGCATTGGTACCAGTTTGTTGTCCACCAGCGTCGCTGCTGCGCCCGGCCCGTCAGAGACATTAAAATACGTCACCGGCAACGGCACCCCGTTCTCGCAGGTGAAAGTTACCGACAAAATGTCGATTTCGGCCAGTGCCACCGAAGCGGGTATTGCCATCAACGCACCGCCAGCGATGCTGCGCAGACTGCTCATCGTGCCTTTTTCTCCTCGACGACCGAGGCCAGCGCCTCGGCGCGCGCGGCCAGTTCGGCCAGCGTGTCCGTAACGGACGGAGGAACGACTGCAACCTCAATCCGTTCGGGTTCTGGCAAGGGTGCAGCGCGCAATTCGTTCAGTTTGGCTTCGATTTCGGCCAGCTTGGCCTCAAGCGCCTGCACTTTCTCTTCGGTGGCCGCCGTTTTGTCTGCCAGCATCAGGCCAGCCATCAGCAGCATCCGTGATTCCGGCATCCGCCCAATCTGATCTGACAGAACCTGCGCCTCGTCATCCAGCATCTTGGCGGCTGCTTGCAAAAACGTTTCTTCACCTTCCTGACAGGACACTTCAAAGCCGCGCCCACCGATATGAATGGTCAATTCGGGCATCACTCCACCTCACCTTCTGCCAGTTTCGCCTGCGACAGCAGTGGTTCCAGGCGCGCCAGTACAGCATGTGCCTCGGCCGCATCTGTCGCCTGCGCAGCCCGCGTTGCTTCAAGCTCGGCCACGGTGGCCCGGTTTAGCAATTCAGCATCTGGCACACCGTCTTCAGCCGCAGCTCTTAGTTCGTCAACCGAGCTACGCAATTGCTCATTGGCCTTGCGCATCCTCTGAAGATCATCATCCAACCGCGACATGGCGGCACCATGGCTGGTGCGTTCGGCGCGCAACATCTCCAACTCTGCACTCAGATCGCCAACCCGTTCCGTGTCGGCCAGTTCTGACCGCAACCGGGCGTTTTCCGCTTCGATCTGTTTCGCCTGGGACATCAGCGCCTGAAGCTGTTCCAATTCAGCCCGCAGTGGTGTGGGGTCTTCGCGAGCATCCAGTTCTGAGCGCAACTTCTCGTTCTCGGCTTTCAAAGCGTCCAGCTCTTCGCTGTTTTCAAGCGCAGCTTTGGCATCTGCCAGCTCTGCCCTTGCCGCCTCGACCGATACAAGTTTCGCAGTTGCTTGCGCCAGTTCTTCCCGTAGCGAGTCACTTTCGCTGTCTTCGTCGGATGTTGACCGCAGTTCCTCAAGCTCGTTGCGCAGCTCGTCCGCTTCCTGTTCGTGCTGGTCCTTCAGCACTTTCAACCGCTCTTGAAGTTGAGCATTGGCAACACGCTCTTCCTCCAGTACCGCCTGCAACGCTTCGTCCGGAACACCACTGCCCGTGGCTGTGTGTTGCAAGGCCTCAACGCCACTGCCGATACGTTCCATCGCAGCGATGATGCGGTGCTGTAGTTCCTCGATCTGGCTCATGCCCCTGTCACCTCTTTATCAAGGTTCATTCTATTGCGGGATGATCCGAATCAAAACCCGGCCCGCCTGTCTCTAGTCTAACGGAATGCGACAGAAAATACCCACTGTTTGGTTTCAATCACTTGGGCAACACTCTTCAAGCTGGTCAAGCCTGCAACGCCCGGTTCCGCTTGCACTTTGAGGGGTGGATGGTATTGAGCCCGCAATCTGCTTGTAACCCGAAGGAACAACGCCCGTGGACCTGACTGCGCTGCGCAATGCCAACCCCGAACACTGGGACAAAGCTGCGGCCATCCGCACCCTGACCCTTGATGCCGTCGCCGCCGCCAATTCCGGCCATTCCGGTATGCCCATGGGCATGGCTGATGTCGCAACAGTATTGTTCGAAAAGCATCTGAAATTCGACGCTTCAGCCCCGAACTGGCCAGACCGCGACCGGTTTATTCTGTCCGCAGGCCATGGTTCGATGCTGGTTTATTCACTGCTGTACCTCACGGGCAACGCGGATGTGACACTGGAAGAAATCAAGAACTTCCGCCAGATGGGCGCCAAAACTGCCGGCCACCCGGAAAACTTCCTGATCAACGGTGTCGAAACCACCACTGGCCCATTGGGTCAGGGCATTTCCAACGCTGTGGGCTTTGCCATGGCAGAAGAAATCCAACGCGCGCATTACGGCAAGAAGGTTGTCGATCACTATACCTATGTGATCGCAGGCGACGGTTGTTTGATGGAAGGTGTCAGCCAGGAAGCGATCACCCTTGCGGGCCGTCACGAGCTGAGCAAGCTGATTGTTTTCTGGGATAACAACAACATCACCATCGACGGCACCGTCGACATGGCCGATCGCACAGATCAGGTGCGCCGCTTTGCAGCCTCGGGCTGGCACGTCATCGAGATTGATGGCCATGATCCCAAAGCAATCGACGCGGCCATTGTCCGGGCGAAAAAGTCGAACAAGCCGACCATGATCGCCTGCGAAAGCCACATCGCCTTGGGCCACGCCGCTCAGGACACCTCCAAGGGGCATGGCGCGCTGACCGATCAGGATCAGTTGAAAGCTGCGAAACAGGCCTATGACTGGCCTCACGACGCATTCGAGGTTCCCGCCAACGTCAAAGCGGCATGGGAAGCCATTGGTGCCCGTGGTGCGGATGAACGTGCCGCCTGGGAAGAGCGTTTCTCGCAATTGTCCGAGCGCAAGCAGGGTGATTTCAACCGCGCTTATGCGTTTGACGCACCCAAAAAGCTGGCCGGTGCCATCCGCGCGTTCAAAAAGCAGATGTCGGAAGATCAGCCTAAACTGGCCACCCGTGCGTCTTCGGAAAAGGTTCTGAATGTCGTCAACCCGATTATGACCGAAACAGTTGGCGGCTCAGCAGACCTGACTGGGTCGAACAACACCAAATCGACCGATATGGGCGTATTCCTGCCGGAAAATCGCAAGGGTCGTTACATTCACTACGGGATTCGCGAACACGGGATGGCTGCAGCGATGAACGGCATGGCTCTGCATGGTGGTATTCGCCCCTATGGCGGGACATTCATGGCGTTTACCGACTATGCCCGCCCGTCCATGCGGCTGGCTGCGTTGATGAAGGTGCCCAGCGTGTTCGTGATGACACACGATTCAATCGGTTTGGGTGAAGACGGCCCAACACACCAGCCAGTCGAACATCTGGCGATCTCGCGGGCAACGCCGAACACCTATGTGTTCCGCCCCGCTGATACGATCGAGACCGCCGAAGCCTGGGAACTGGCACTGACGTTCAAGGACAGCCCCTCGGTCCTGTCGCTGACACGCCAAGGCGTGCCGACCGTGCGCACAGAACACAAAACTAAGAACCTGACCGCCCAGGGTGCCTATGTTCTTGCCGAGGCCGATAACAAGCGACAGGCCATCCTGATCGCAACCGGTTCAGAAGTGTCGCTGGCCATGGAAGCCAAAGCGATGCTCGAGGTCGAAGGCATCGGCACGCGTGTCGTTTCCATGCCTTGTATGGAATTGTTCGCCGAACAAGATGAGGCCTATCGAAAGCGCGTTCTGCCGGGCGGTGCCGTCCGTGTTGGTATCGAGGCCGCGGTACGCGCCGGCGGATGGGACCGCTGGCTGCTGGGTGAACGGGGCCGCGAGGCCAAGTCGGATTTCGTGGGCATGTCGAGCTTTGGCGCATCCGCGCCGGCCGGTGAACTCTATAAGCATTTCGGTATCACCGCAGAGGCGACAGTTGCCAAGGTCAAAGACTTGTTGGGCTAATTGCCTACTTGGTGCGACTAATCGGAAGGGCGGCACTTGCCGCCCTTTTCTATTCTGCCGCCGCTCCCACTTGCCCCTTCAGTGCATCATAGGCACGCTGGGCGTAATCAACCCGCAGCTCATATTGGCCGCGTGCGACAATAAACTCGGGTGCTTCGATCCCTGCCGCCGAAAACACTTGTCTCAGATGCGGGCCTGATAGCGGGATGTAGTCCGCTGATTGACCGCTGAACCTGTTGAACAGCCGCCCGCCAAACCATATTCGGCGTTTTCGGGCCTGTTCGTCTGAGTGCAAACGAAAATGTAAAACGCCAAGGAGAGCTTCAGCGTCGAATGGCAACAAGTCAGCGGCGGCGCTTATGCTTGAGACGGCTGGGGCGAGACCGTCGGTGGCGGCGTTACGCATCCCCTTCCGTGTTGGACTTGGCCCAGAGACGATCCGAATAATTGGGCGGTCAGCCATGCCGGACTGGCTCCGCATTGCTAGTGCGAGCTGGATTTGCGGGACATCATCGGAGCGACGACCTTCGTCGCGACCGGAATCAGCACCAGTCCCCATGCCAGCCCGAAAATACCATCCATCGTGGCCTTGGCTGTCCATTCGACAAACCCTTCCCATTGGGCGGAAACCGAATGGCCAACAGCGTAAGCCAGGTCATGGATATGATGCCCCAGCCAACCAAAGCCCAGAACTTCCATTCCGTGAATGATGATGGAGCCTCCGACCCATAGCATGGCGGCCGTACCGACGATTGACAGCGTCTTCATGACTCCGGGCATTGCCTTGACCAACCCACGTCCCAAACCGCGCCCAATTGGAGTTGGCGCGTTATTGGCCAGATAGAGCCCGACATCGTCCATTTTCACGATCAGGGCGACCGAACCATAGACGGCCAGTGTCACGCCAAGACCCACAACCGCAAGCGTCGCGGCCTGCATCCATATATTCGGCGCCTCAATGGCCGCCAGCGCGATCGTCATGATTTCGGCCGACAGAATAAAGTCCGTTTTAATTGCGCCTTTGACCTTCTGTTCCTCCAGATGTCCCGGGTCGGGGTTTTTTAAGTCTTCTTCGATCACGTGACTGCCATGTGGGAACAAAACATGGAAAATCTTCTCGGCCCCCTCAAAACACAAATACGATCCCCCGATCATCAACAAAGGCGTAATGAGCCAGGGCGCAAAATTGGCCAGCAACAACGCAACCGGCAAAAGCAGAACAATCTTGTTGAACACCGAACCACGGGCGATGCGCCAGATGATCGGCAACTCCCGTGCTGGCGCGAACCCCTGAACGTATTTCGGTGTCACCGCTGCATCATCGATAATGACACCCGCAGTCTTGGCCCCCGCCTTTCCTGCTGCTGCAACAACATCGTCGACAGAAGACGCCGCAACCTTGGCGATTCCCGCCACATCGTCCAAAAGGGCCAACAGACCACTCATCGCGCGTCCTTTCCTGTCACCTGTCGCATCTGGAACCTACCTGATCCCACGGCTAGCGCAAGCGTTAGCGCAACCGGGACAGGTTTGCGCTAACACCTTAAAAATATGCCATTTTTGCCCTTTTGAGATTCCCCATTCGCCGTTATATGGCGTGAAAAGCAAGCGCATTTGGAGACGTCAGATGACCATCAAGGTCGGTATTAATGGTTTTGGTCGGATTGGCCGCTGTACCCTGTCGCACATCGCCGCATCGGCGCGAAACGACATTGAAGTGATCAAGGTGAACGCAACCGGACCTTTGGAAACCTCGGCGCACTTGCTGAAATACGACAGTATCCATGGGCGTTTTCCACGCGACGTATCCATCAACGGCAACACCATGGACCTGGGCCGCGGCCCGATGGAGATGTTTTCGACCTATGACATGAATGAGTTGGACTGGGATGGCTGCGATGTCGTTCTGGAATGCACCGGCAAGTTCAACGATGGGCGCAAAGCCAAAACCCACATGGAGCGTGGCGCACGAAAAGTTCTACTGTCGGCACCGGGCATCAACGTCGACAAGACCATCGTCTTTGGCGTGAACCACAACAGCTTGACCGCCAATGACAACATGGTGTCCAACGGCTCTTGCACCACGAACTGCCTTGCGCCGCTTGCCAAGGTTCTTGACGAAGGTATTGGCATCGAACACGGCATCATGACCACGATCCACGCCTATACCGGTGACCAGCCGACATTGGACCGTCGCCACAGCGACCTATACCGCGCCCGCGCGGCTGCAATGTCAATGATCCCCACCACTACAGGCGCTGCCGCTGCACTGGGAGAAGTGTTGCCGAATCTTAAAGGTCGTCTGGACGGATCTGCAATCCGTGTACCGACGCCAAATGTATCCGCTGTTGATCTGAGTTTCCGCGCCGCGCGCGACGTCACCGTCGAGGAAGTGAACACGATTGCACAGAAAGCCGCTCAAGGTCCGATGCAACGCGTTCTGGGCTACGAGCCCGCACCGCTGGTGTCGACAGATTTCAATCACACCGAAGAAAGCTCAATCTTCGCACCCGACCAGACCCGCGTCGTTGATGGCCGCATGGTGCGCGTATTGGCCTGGTACGATAACGAATGGGGCTTCTCGGTCCGTATGGCCGATGTGGCCGTTGCCATGGGTCGTCTTAACTGACTTTCCCGTGATCGCTTGAACAGCTTCGCCCGCTCAGGTTATCTGGGCGGGCGTTTTCGTTCGGGGACAGGATGACAAATCAAATCGCCATCTGGCTCGGAATACTGCTTATTGGTGGTATGATGATTGACTACGCAATGTTCGGACCCGAGCATTTGTTGTTTCTTAGCAAAAAGCTTTATGCCTTTCTGGACTGGCTTGCGTTCTGGCGATGACAGAGGTTTCGCTTGACTTTTCCGCTCATCTGATCTTGTTAGCGCTAACTACACTTTAACCGATGCCGATAGGCTATTCAGACGGAGCGCACCATGACACTCAAACTGGCAATCAACGGCTTTGGACGGATCGGGCGTGGTGTTTTGCGCGCGGTCATGGAATCGGGCCGCACAGATGTGGAAATCGTCGCGATCAACGATCTGGCGAAGCCTGAGATGAACGCTCATCTGTTTGAATTCGACAGTGTGCACGGGCGTTACGCTAACCCGGTCACCCTGACCGAGGCCGGTCTGGACGTGGGCGCAGGTCCGATCCGCCTGACCAGCGAGCGGGACCCTGAAGCGCTGAATTGGTCCGATGTGGACGTGGTTCTGGAATGTACCGGCGTTTTCCGCACGCGCGAAGCGGCCGAGCGTCACTTTGAAAACGGATCAAAGAAAGTTCTGATTTCGGCGCCAGCGCGGGGCGATGGCGGCGTTAAGACGGTGGTCTTCGGCGTCAACGATCACGAGCTGACTACAGCAGACACCGTTGTGTCGAACGCATCTTGCACAACAAACTGCCTATCGCCTGTTGCAGCGGCATTGGATGCCGGTTTGGGCATCCTGCACGGCAATATGACGACCGTTCACGCCTATACGGCAAGCCAGCCGGTGCACGACACTGCAGGCAAAGACCCCTATTTGTCGCGCGCGGCAGCCCTGTCAATGATTCCGACCACCACCGGTGCGGCCTCGGCTGTTGGTTTGGTTCTGCCGCAGCTGGCCGGCAAGCTGACCGGTCAGGCCATTCGTGTGCCAACGCCAAATGTCTCAGTCGTCGATCTGGTCGCTGAGGTCTCGCGCCCCACCACCGAAGACGAAGTAAACGCGCTGTTTGTCGAAGCCGCTGCAAAGATTCCAGGTATCCTGGCGGCGGAAAAGCGACCGCTTGTGTCCATGGACTTCAACCACGACGCGCACAGCTCCACCGTTTCGCTGGCCGAAACCAAAGTCACGGATGGCACGCTTGTGCGCGTTCTAGCTTGGTATGACAATGAATGGGGCTTTTCGAACCGGATGCTGGACACAGCCGCCGCGATGGGCGCCCTAACCTAACCTCTCGCGCAATGCTATATTGACGCGGGGCGTGACGAATTTCGACACGTCCCCGTCCAGCCGCGCGATTTCCTTGACCAGTTTCGAAGCGATGGCCTGATGCCGCGCCTCGGCCATCAGGAATACCGTCTCGATCGAGTCGTCCAAAGCCCGGTTCATGCCAACCATCTGAAATTCGTATTCAAAATCTGCCACAGCCCGCAGGCCACGCACGATGATCTGCGCACCGACGTCTCGGGCACAGTTGATCAGCAGGTTCTCGAATGGATGGGCAACAATTTCCGTTTGTGTCTGCTCAGACAGATGCGCGCATTCCGCCTCAATCATGGCCACGCGTTCTTCCAGCGCAAACAGCGGGCCCTTGTCGCGGTTGATCGCGACACCAATCACCAGCTTATCCACCAAGGCCGACGCGCGACGGATAATGTCGATATGACCCAGGGTGATCGGATCAAAAGTTCCAGGATACAATCCAACCCGCATCGCGCCCTCCTGCGCAATAAAATTTCTGCGCAAGCAAACACAACTCTGCTGCGGCTGCAAGGGGCCTCAAACAAGGCCCTTGTTGTCAGTGCCCCATGATCATGCCTTCAAGCGCATCTTTCTCCATGGCAAGTTCTGCCAGTTGCGCCTTGACCACGTCGCCCAGGGTGACGATTCCCACCAACTTGCCTTCTTCGACGATGGGCATATGGCGAAAACGACCTTCGGTCATACGAGACATGATGTCCTGAACGGTTGTCTGGCGGGTCGCGGTTACCAGCTTCTCTGTCATGTAGGAGCTTACTGGCTGGGTCAGGCAACCGCTGCCACTTTTGGCCAGTTCGCGAACAATATCGCGCTCAGACAAAATCCCAGCAGCCGTTTGCCCGTCATCGTCTGAGACAACCACCGTGCCGATGCGTTTTTCTGCCAGTACCTTTGCCGCTTCGGAAACTGTGGCTGTCGAACCGACTGTCACGACCCCATCCGCTGCCTTTGACTTGAGAATGGCCTGAACAAGCATAGGGAAAAACCTCCGGAATAACGTACTGTTTTACAAAGCGTTGCGCGATTGTCGTGACCTGTCAAGTTTCGGCAGCGGCTTCCAGCCGCGCCACCTCGTCGCGGATACCGCGTGTCAGGGCTTCGGCGAAGCGGTTCAACCGCTCGTTGCGCTGATCCCCCTGATGCCTGACCAGATAAAAACTTCGGGTCAAACTCACTTGATCCGTCAGGATTTTCTGCAGATTCGGATGAAAAGGTAGCGTGAAGTCATGTGCCACACATAGGCCGGTCCCTGACGACACCTGCCGCAGTTGGACCGAGACAGAGTTCGATGCAAGCGCGACACGGTCAACGCCAATATCGTTCAGATAGTCTAGTTCGCGGTCAAAGATCATGTCGGGAATGTAGCCAATCAGACGGTGCTGACTTAGGTCCGCCACCGACTGAATTGGTCCCTTTCGATCCAGATAGTCCTGCGTGGCAACCATATGCAGCTTGTAGTCACTGATCTTTTTGACCAACAGCTTACCGGCCGTGGGCGCACTGACGGTGACGGCCATATCCGCCTCGCGTCGTGACAGGTTGATGATCCGGGGCAAGGCCAGAATCTGAATATCCAGATCGGGGTTCGCGTCACTGATCTTTGCACAAACCTGTGGCAGCAGGTAGTTGGCGCTGCCATCTGGGGCCCCAATCCTGATTTGGCCGCTTAACGATTTGGTTGATCCAGTCATGGCCCCGGCCGCAGCGCGCATCGCCTCTTCAGCTTGCAGCCCATGTTCCAGCAATCGCTCTCCGGTCGCTGTCAGCACATAGCCCTGTTGGGATTTGGTGAACAGCAACGCATCCAGCGTCGTTTCCAGACGGGCAATGCGCCGACCCACCGTTGCAGGATCAATCTTGAGGATGCGCCCTGCGGAGGACAGGCTTTCTTCTCGCGCGACAGCCAGAAAGATTCGTATGTCATCCCAATTTGGGTTCATCCCAGTCTCTTTTGCATTTTTGCAAAGCTCTTTTGGGATATTGCCTCTGTTCCCAGGATTTCTGCAAGCCTATTCTGCGGCCAACTTTATCGGAGGAGAATTCGATGCAAGACCTGACCCACTTCATCAATGGCGAGTACGTCGCTGGCGCTTCTGACCGTTTTGACGATGTCTTCAACCCGGCAACGGGCGAAGTTCAGTACAAATGCCCGATGGCCAGCGCCGCAGAAACAACGGCCGCAATTGAACAGGCTGCTATGGCCCAACCCGCATGGGGCGCAACCAACCCGCAAAAGCGCGCCCGCGTGATGATGGCGATGGTTGGCCTTATGAACCGTGATATGGAAAAGCTGGCCGAAGCGTTGAGCCGCGAGCATGGCAAGACCATCCCAGACGCCAAAGGCGATCTTCAGCGTGGTCTGGAAGTGATCGAGTACTGCATTGGCGCACCTCAGATGCTGAAAGGCGAGTATACAGACAGTGCCGGACCTGGCATCGACATGTACTCGATGCGCCAGCCACTAGGTGTTGTGGCATCTATCATGCCGTTCAACTTCCCCGCCATGATGCCTCTGTGGCACGTCGGCCCTGCCCTAGCCTGCGGCAACGCTGTCGTCCTGAAACCGTCTGAGCGGGATCCCTCCGTTCCGCTGATGCTGGCCGAACTGTTTGTCGAGGCTGGCCTGCCCAAGGGCGTATTCCAAGTCGTCAATGGCGACAAAGAAGCCGTCGACACCCTGCTGGACAGCGAGATCATTCAGGGTGTGTCCTTCGTCGGCTCAACCCCGATTGCGCAGTACATCTATTCCCGCGCAACAGCGAACGGTAAGCGTGCGCAGTGCTTTGGTGGCGCCAAGAACCACATGATCGTGATGCCCGATGCAGATATGGATCAGGCCGCTGATGCTTTGGTTGGTGCCGGATTTGGTGCGGCGGGCGAACGTTGCATGGCTGTCTCTGTTGCCGTGCCAGTGGGCGACGAAACTGCTGATGCCCTGATTGAAAAACTGGTGCCTCGCATCGAAAAGCTAAAAGTCGGCCCCTACACGTCTGGCGATGACGTGGATATGGGCCCGGTTGTGACCGGCGCCGCCAAAGAGCGCATTCTGGGCCTGATCAATTCCGGTGTGGAACAGGGTGCGAAGCTGGTTGTCGACAACCGAGACTTCAGCCTGCAAGGCTATGAGGACGGCTTCTTTGTTGGCCCACACTTGTTTGACCACGTGACGCCTGCCATGGACATCTACCGTCAGGAGATCTTCGGCCCCGTCCTGTCGACTGTGCGTGCAGGATCTTACGAAGAAGCGCTGAAACTGGCCATGGATCATGAATATGGCAACGGCACCGCGATCTTTACCCGCGATGGCGACACGGCACGTGACTTTGCCAGCCGGGTGAATATCGGCATGGTTGGCATTAACGTACCGATCCCAGTACCGCTGGCCTACCACACCTTTGGTGGTTGGAAGAAATCCATGTTCGGCGATCTGAACCAGCATGGTGCTGACAGCTTCAAGTTCTATACCCGCACCAAAACCGTCACGGCCCGCTGGCCGTCGGGTATCAAAGAAGGTGGCGAGTTTAACTTCAAGGCCATGGACTAAGGTTCCGGCCACATCAAATCCGAAGGCCGCCTCATCGGGCGGCCTTTATCGTTCCATGATCAGTTAAGAACGATAAAGAAACTCGACAAACTCAAAAGCCTGAATGCGTGTTTGTGCAATATCCGGTAGATCGAAACTTCATGTCTGCACACAACGGAAACGTCGTCGGCACCGGCGGATTCCCGTTCATTTCATCGTAAGTTCACGAAAATTTCAGGTTGAATGTCTGGCTCTTCGCCACAACACACCATAAATTGCACCAAAATCCGAGCGGTCTTTGAGGAGGCTCACGTGTCCAATTCTCGTATTACTCGCCGTAAGGCCCTGTTGGGCGTTGCTTCGGCTTTGGCCGTTCCGTCTCTGGCGCGGGCGCAAAGCATCGATGCATTCCCGCAAACGGAAGAAGCCATAAGCACCCAGCTTCCGGTGCGTCGCAACGTATCGTCGTTTTCTCAGCAAAACTGGCAAGATCATTTCGATCAACTTGGCGTAGGCTGCTTGTTGGCCGACATCACCAGCCGAGCGGTGCATTATTGGGCGGCTGATGGTTCGTACAAGTTATACCCCAGCTCGGTCCCGATGAGCGAAGAGCTGACCAAGCGCGGCTATACCAAAGTCGTGCGCAAAACAGAGTTCCCCAGCTGGACCCCGACCGCCTCGATGCGGGAACGTGATCCAGAGCTACCCGTGCGTATGGAAGGTGGCGATCCTGGAAACCCGTTGGGTACGCGGGCGATGTATCTGGATTGGCCGGCTTATCTGGTGCACGGCACCCATGACACCCGCAAGATTGGACGCCAAAGTTCGTCCGGCTGCATTGGTCTGTATAATCAGCATGTCGAGGAATTGTATCCTCTGGTGCAAATCGGCACGCAGGTCCGACTGGTATAATCAAAAAGCCCCGGCCAAATGGACCGGGGCTTTTGTTTGCAAAGCCGTCAGTCTTATTCAGGAATGATAACCGCGTCGATGACGTGGATAACGCCATTGCTGGCTTCGATATCGGCCTGAACGACCTCGGCACCGTTGACCTTCACACCGTTTCTGGCGTTGACGCTTAGCCGATCGCCCTGAACAGTCAGGACCTTCGCTCGTTTGCCAGCGATGTCACCGGACATCACTTTGGCCGGTACGACGTGATACGTAAGGATTTCAACAAGCTGATCCTTGTTCTCGGGCAGCAAAAGGGTTTCCACGGTGCCTTCTGGCAGCGCAGCAAATGCTTCGTCTGTTGGGGCAAATACAGTGAACGGTCCGCTTCCCTTAAGCGTATCAACCAGGCCTGCGGCCTGAACGGCGGCGACCAATGTGTTAAATGACCCTGCGGAAACGGCGGTGTCGACAATGTCTGCGGCCTGGGCCTTCAGTGGCATTGCAAATGCGAGTGCGGCGGCGGCCCCCATAAATGTACGACGGAACATGGCTGTCTTCTCCTCTCCAGCTTGTTATGGAAAGGGTTACGGGCTTTGCTCAGACCCGGATCACTTTAGATCAAACTTCTTTGACCCGAACCCAGATGCTTTGAGCGCGACCATCGCGCAGAAACGGCAGGGCTTTGACGGCATCAGGGCGGGCCTGTTGCAGGAAAAACCCGGGCCAAAGCATTGAATACCCACCAGATTGCAGCAGAGCATGCAGCATGTACTGCTCGCCCCAGCCAGGGCAATCATAGAAAAACCGTTTGGGATATTCGTAGGGCAAGAAAACATCGTGCACATGGATCACCACACCCGACTTCAGCGCAGGGATGATCCGGCAAAACAGATGGGCGACATCATTGCTCATCCGCACAACGTGGCTGGAATCGATGAATAGAATGTCCCCGGCCTCAAGCTGATCGAACAGCGCGGGGTCGACCTCTTCGAGCCGTTTTTGTTCAAACTGATCGACGACGTGGGCGATGTCGGCGCGTGGATAGGGGTCAATCGCGGTGATCTGGGTTTGCAAACGACCATCGATGACTGCCTGCCGGGTGACACGCGTAGAGTTTCCGCACCCGACCTCGATCACGCGTTTTGGCTGATACCTGCGGACCATCAGATACAACGCATCCGCATCGGGGCTGTCATAATATCCGTTGCCGATGCGATATCCGGTCTGGTTCTGCGCCGGGTCCTTCAACGCGGTCAGAGCGTCCGCATGCTGCTGGTATTCCTTGGTCAGTTGCCCGACATCAAAGCTCTCCATGCCCGGAGACAAGGCGTAAGCAGGTTTGGTCAATCCCCCTGCCCGCTCAAAGCTCTCAAGCCGCGCGCGTTCGTCGCGTTCCGTGACCTTGTCGACCAGTTTTACACCAAACCGGTCAAGGGCGGCGTTGATCCGTGGAAATTTTCTGGGTTTCACGCGGCAGGCTCCGATTTGGTACTTTGCGACTGTCGCTCCATACCGTTGCTTGCCCGGCCTCTGCAAGAACCAGAACCTCAAACCCTTGGCAAAACGTTGATTTCCGTATTCACTGGTCCGACACAGGAAGAGGAGGTCCGCGAATGCAGCAGGATTTCACGCTGGGCATCGAAGAAGAATACCTGCTGGTTGATCGCGACAGCCTGCAACTGACCGAAGCACCCGAAGCCCTGATGGATGCCTGTCAGTCCGATTTCGAAGGTCAAGTTAGCCCTGAATTCCTGCAATGTCAGATCGAAGTCGGCACCCGCCCCCATACGACGATCAGCAGTGCGCGCGAGGATCTGAAACGTCTGCGATCGTGTGTCTCTGAGCATGCCGCTGCGTATAACTTGAGCCCCATCGCAGTATCCTGTCACCCTTTTGCGAACTGGAAGGATCAGCATCACACCCGCAAGGAACGCTATGATGCACTGCAACACGCGCTGGGCGGGGTCGCCCGGCGAATGCTGATTTGTGGCATGCATGTGCACGTTGGCGTTGCGGATCAGGCCCTGCGGGCAGACCTGATGCCTCAGCTGTCCTATTTTCTGCCGCATCTTCTGGCCTTGTCTACATCTTCCCCCTTCTGGAATGGCGAAGACACCGGGCTGTCGTCGTATCGTCTGACTGTATTCGACAATCTGCCGCGTACCGGTCTGCCGCCGGACTTTGACAGCTGGGCTGAATACGAGCGTACAACCGGAATACTGGTCGATTTGGGCGTTATCGAAGATACGTCAAAAATCTGGTGGGACCTGCGCCCCTCACACCGGTTCCCGACGCTTGAAACCCGCATCATGGATGTGCAGCCGCGTTTAGAACACACGCTGTCACTGGCTGCATTGGTTCAGGCATTGACGCGGATGCTTTGCCGCTTGAAAGACCGCAATCTGCGCTGGCGCCAGTATGATCGATTTTTGGTCGGTGAAAATCGCTGGCGTGCGCAGCGCTACGGTGTTGGTGAAGGACTCATCGATTTTGGTGACCGTTCCATCAAACCAATGGCCGAACTGATCGGAGATTTAATGGGCCTTCTTGCCGAAGATTCCGAAGCCCTGGGCACCATGAAAGAACTCGCGCGTTTACGGCAGATTGCTGAAAACGGAACCTCCGCAACCCGTCAACGCCGTATTCATGCCGAGGCAGCGGCCAAGGACGAGGATCCGGGCAAAGCAGTTGTTCGGCATCTGATCGAAGAATTTCACGCCGATCTTTAAGGGTTTGTTGATCTGCGCAGTACTTCCAGATGAATTCGCGCCGAACGATTGCTGACCCTGCAAAATTTCTGTAACGATTGGGAAATAAACAACCGTTCAATTATATGCCGACGGGAGGGAGCGCTATGGATTTCGCGCTGAGCGAGGAACAAACAGCCATCTTTGATATGGCTTACGCTTTTGGGCAGGAAAACATCGCCCCATTTGCCCGCCAGTGGGAATCAGATGGAACGATCCCAAAAGATCTGTGGCCCAAGATTGGAGAGCTTGGATTTGGGGCTTTATACGTCTCGGAAGACGGCGGCGGATCCGGTCTGACCCGATTGGATGCAACGCTGGTGTTCGAGGCATTGTCGATGGCCTGCCCCTCGGTTGCCGCGTTTCTGTCAATCCACAACATGTGCGCCAAGATGTTGGACAGCTTTGCGGATGATGACCTCAAATCCCGCATAATGCCCGGCGTGCTGACTATGAACACCGTACTAAGCTATTGCCTGACCGAACCCGGATCGGGCTCGGACGCTGCAGCGCTGAAAACCCGCGCAGAACGCACCAATGAAGGCTATACGCTGAACGGAACCAAAGCATTTATCTCGGGCGGCGGGTATTCTGACGCTTATGTCTGCATGGTCCGCACCGGTCAGGGCGGACCTAAAGGCATTTCCACGGTGTATGTCGAAGATGGCACCCCCGGCCTCAGCTTTGGCGCTTTAGAGAAGAAGATGGGGTGGTTAAGCCAACCCACAGCGCAAGTGCAATTCGATGATTGCAAGATTCCATCCGGCAATTTGGTCGGAACCGAGGGCGACGGTTTCAAGTACGCCATGATGGGCTTGGATGGCGGCCGTTTGAACATCGCATCCTGTTCGCTGGGCGCAGCCCAGGCAGGTTTGGACATGACGGTGCAATACATGTCCGAGCGCAAAGCCTTCGGCAAATCCATCGATCAGTTCCAGGCTTTGCAATTCCGCTTGGCGGACATGGAGATCGAGCTGCAGGCCGCCCGCACGTTCCTCCGGCAGGCGGCGTGGAAACTGGATCAGGGCGCGCCGGATGCCACCAAGTTCTGCGCCATGGCTAAGAAGTTCGTGACCGAGACCGGCTCAAATGTGGTTGATCAATGTTTGCAACTACATGGTGGCTACGGCTATCTAGCGGATTACGGGATCGAAAAGCTTGTGCGCGATCTGCGGGTGCACCAGATATTGGAAGGCACCAATGAAATCATGCGTGTGATCGTCGCGCGACAGATGCTTGCCGAGAGCTGAGGACCCAATGTCTGACATCGATATCCGCACGACTGGCCGTGCGGGGCGCATCACCCTGACGCGCCCAAAGGCTCTGAATGCACTGACTTATGAGATGTGCATGGCCATCGATACCGCCCTGCGCAACTGGCGCGAGGACGATGCGGTAGACCTGATCATATTTGACGCCGAGGGCGACAAAGCGTTCTGCGCAGGCGGGGATATCGCCGAGCTGTATGAAACCGGTACCAAGGGAGATTTCGGTTTTGGCCAGACATTCTGGCGCGACGAATATCGACTGAACGCGTTAATCTTTGAATATCCTAAACCGGTGGTCAGTTTCTTGCAGGGCTTCACCATGGGCGGCGGCGTCGGTGTTGGTTGTCATGGTAATCATCGCATTGTCGGCAAAAGCTCCAAAATCTCGATGCCCGAATGCTCGATCGGTCTAGTGCCGGATGTGGGTGGCACGCTGATGCTGGCGCTGGCACCCGGAAGACTTGGTGAGTTTCTGGGCATGACCGGTCATCGCATGGGACCTGCGGATGCTATCCTCGCCGGGTTTGCCGATCACTTCATCCCGCTTGCGCACTGGTCTGACCTGATCGAAATGCTGGAAGCCTCAGGCAACGCGGACCTGCTGCAGGACCATGCGGAAACCCCGCCGGAAGGTAAACTCTCAAGCATGCAAAGTGATATCGACCAAGTCTTTGGCGGCGAAACGCTTGGCGACATACTGATCAACCTCAGGGACAGCGATCGGGATTTCGCGTCCAATACCTTAGACGCGCTGCAGCGCAATGCGCCTTTGTCGATGGCCTGCACGGTTGAAATGCTGCACCGTTTGCGCGGCCCTGCCCTGACCATGCGCCGCGCATTGGAGATGGAATACCGGTTCACCTCTCGGGCAATGGAACATGGCGACTTTCTGGAAGGCATCCGCGCCCAGATCATCGACAAGGACCGCAACCCGAACTGGCAGTTCGCGGACCTGAGCGTTCCAGCGGTGGCCGTTTCAAAAATGCTGCAGCCACTGGGTGCGGACGCGCTGACATTCGAGGAGGAATAAGGCATGCAAATCGGATTCATTGGGCTGGGAAACATGGGTGCACCTATGGCAGCCAATCTGGCCAAAGCTGGTCATCAGGTTCGCGGCTTTGACACGGCCGGTGTGGTTGTTGAGGGTGTGACACAGGCTCAGACTGCTACAGAGGCCGTCGCAGACACGGACGCCGTGATCACCATGTTGCCCAACGGGGCCATTCTGCGAACGGTGGCTGATCAGATCATACCTCGCATGAAGCAGGGTGCCGTGTTTATTGACTGCTCGACAGTAGATGTAGACAGCGCGCGTGCTGTGGCCGATCAGGCGACCTCTGCCGGGTTGCTGTCAGTCGACGCACCTGTGTCCGGTGGCATAGGTGGAGCGTCTGCAGGCACCCTGACCTTCATGGCAGGCGGCTCGGGGGAAGCCTTTGCCAAGGCTGATCCACTGTTCGACATCATGGGCCAAAAGGCGGTTCATTGCGGCGAGGCCGGCTCCGGACAGGCGGCCAAGATCTGCAACAACATGATCCTCGGAGTCACGATGATCGCAACCTGCGAGGCCTTCGCGCTGGCCGACAAGTTGGGTTTGGATCGTCAGAAGATGTTTGATGTTGTCAGCACGTCATCAGGCTACAGCTGGACAATGAACGCGTATTGCCCTGCCCCCGGTATTGGCCCGAACAGCCCGGCAGACAACGGGTATCAACCCGGATTCGCTGCGGAACTGATGCTGAAAGACCTACGGCTCAGCCAACAGGCTGCCGACAGCGCCGATGCCGACACACCTATGGGACAGGCAGCAACCGCGCTTTACGAACAGTTTGTCGAAAACGAAGGCGGCAACGGGCAGGATTTTTCGGCGATGTTGCCGCGGTTTGAAAAACGGGGGCGGCGGTAAATTCAAGCCATTGTTGCGGCCGAATTGTACGCAATTCCAGCCTGGGTCAGTTAACGATAGCGGACTCTAGAAACTGCTTTGTCTCATCATCGGCCGGGAATATCAGTTCAATTCGCAACTCGGACAAGGCGATATCTTCCGCTGTGCCGAACTGACTGATCGTCGAAAACAAGGATAAGGTTCGGTCCCCGAACCGGTAGCTCGTCGGAATGAATGCGGGTCTGATTGACGTCTGGACCGGTGCGTCATCAGCAACGATGCATAAACGGTCGATCATCGCCTGAAGCTTGCGGTCGGTTCCGACATGCGCATTTTCAGCCCGAAGTCTTAAGATCATGTGCTGCACCACTTCAGAGTGGTTCAGCAAAGCCCCCCGGACTGCAGGATTGTCGATCAGCGCTTCAATCATGTTATCCCCTTGCCCAATACCAAGGACGCCCAACAACAATCCGGCACTTGTGTTCATTTGAACCACGTCCCAATGTCGGTTCAGGGCAAACCCCGGATAAGGATCATGCCGGTTCAACGTCCATTCCACCGCCTGACGCACCGGGCGCATGTCAGCGTCTGAAAGGTCGCGCGTTTTGTACGCTGGGCTTAGTCCAGCTGCAGTCAACAAGGTGTTGCGGGCAGAAAACGGCACCTCTAGTTCATCGCACAGCCGAAACACCATGCCGCGACTGGGACGAGACCGTCCAGTTTCCAGAAACGAAATGTGCCGCGAGGATACGCCCGCACTTAAACCCAGCTCCAGTTGGCTCATGCGCCGTGTGGTTCGCCATTCCTTCAGGGCCGTGCCGAACTCTGCACTCATACCAGACCTTTCTTTCGCATTAACAAAGTAACACGCCAAAAAGCGAATGCACTTACCTGGAAGGTAATTGTTTCACCGCATCGAAGGCCACAGCTTGTGCACAGACAATCGAAACGGAGATCACACATGACACATACGCGCGCAACACAATTGCTTCGGGGCGCATCAGCAATTTGCATTGCGTTTGGAGTGCTGATGTTTCTGTCGCTGCCATTCCAACTGGGTTCACTTTTTGGCTTGTTTCTGGACCTTGCACATCTGCCAATTGATGGCAGACAAACATTCACATCTGACAGTGAACTTCTGTTAGGGGCGATCAGTGGCGGCTTGTTGACTGGGTTGGGTGTGATAACTTGGCAGGTTACCAACCATATCTACGCGACAAATCCCAAAATCGGCGGACGGATCATGATGTACGGCCTCATCAGCTGGTTCGTCATTGACAGCACAGGGTCAATCTTTGCAGGCGCGTGGTTCAACGTGGTCTTGAACTCCGGCTTCTTGGCGTTGTTTGTGGTTCCGATCCAATTGGCCTCTAAACCCAAACCCATGCTTTCCGCATAAAGGCTTGAAGGCGCTGGCCTAGTTCCAGCGCCCAAAACTACTCGGCTGCAACACGCTTGGGCTTCAACATCGATTTCAGGTAACGGCCAGTGTAACTGTGTTCCGCCTCGGCAACTTTCTCGGGCGTACCTTCAGCGACGATCTCGCCACCGCCATCTCCGCCCTCAGGACCGATATCGATGATCCAGTCAGCGGTTTTGACGACATCCAGATTGTGTTCGATCACGACAACGGTATTGCCCTGCTCGACCAGTTCATGAAGCACTTCCAACAACTTACGTACATCTTCAAAGTGCAATCCCGTCGTCGGTTCATCCAGAATATACAGCGTTCGACCGGTTGATCGCTTGCTGAGCTCTTTCGACAGCTTCACCCGCTGCGCTTCACCACCAGAAAGCGTCGTCGCCTGTTGGCCAACTTTGATATAACCAAGACCCACACGGGCCAAGGCATCCATTTTATCGCGGATCGACGGTACTGCCTTGAAGAATTCCTGCGCGTCTTCGACAGTCATATCAAGAACATCGGCGATAGACTTACCTTTGAACCTGATCTCCAGCGTTTCGCGGTTGTATCGCGCGCCCTTGCAGGTCTCACAGGTCACGTAAACATCGGGCAAAAAGTGCATCTCAATCTTAATGACACCGTCGCCCTGGCATGCCTCACATCGTCCGCCTTTGACGTTAAAGCTGAACCGACCAGGTTTGTATCCGCGCGCCTTGGCCTCGGGCAGACCGGCAAACCAGTCGCGGATCGGGGTGAAAGCCCCGGTGTAAGTCGCTGGATTTGAACGCGGAGTTCGCCCGATGGGTCGCTGATCAATGTCGATGACCTTATCCAGATGTTCTAACCCTTTGATCGTTTCGCACGGCGCAGGCGTCTGACGCGCCCCGTTCAGACGCATCGAGGCGGTCTTGAACAACGTCTCGATGGTCAGGGTCGACTTCCCGCCACCCGAGACACCAGTCACACACACAAACTTCGCCAATGGAAACGCGGCAGTGACATTTTTCAGATTGTTGCCGGTCGCTTTCACAACCGAGACTTTCTTCTTGTTGCCCTTGCGTCTCGTGGCTGGCACCGCAATCTCACGCGTCCCAGCCAGATACTGCCCGGTCACCGAGGCTGCATCTGCCGCAATCTCGGCCGGTGTTCCTTGGCTGACCACCTGACCGCCATGTACGCCGGCTCCGGGACCAATATCAAAGACGTAATCAGCCTCGCGGATCGCTTCTTCGTCATGTTCGACGACGATGACCGTATTTCCCTGATCGCGCAGGTTCTTGAGCGTACCCAACAGCCGGTCATTGTCGCGCTGGTGCAAACCAATTGAAGGTTCGTCGAGCACGTACAATACGCCCGTCAGCCCAGACCCAATCTGGGATGCCAACCGGATGCGCTGGCTCTCGCCTCCCGACAAAGTCCCACTTGAACGTGACAGGGTAAGATACTCTAATCCAACGTTATTCAGGAATCCCAATCGCTCGCGAATTTCCTTGAGAATAGCGCGGGCGATTTCGTTCTTCTGAGCATTCAAATGGTTGGGTGCGTCCTCGACCCAAGCCAAGGCCTCTCTGATCGACATCTGGACCACCTGGCCCACATGCAGTCCTGACATCTTGACGGCCAAAGCCTCAGCCCGCAGGCGGAATCCATTGCACGCGCCACAGGGACGGTTGTTCTGATACCGCTCGAACTCCTCCCGGATCCAGGCGCTGTCGGTCTCGCGATAGCGCCGCTCCATATTCGGGATCACACCTTCGAAGCTACGCGTAACCTGATAGACCCTTCCGCCTTCATCGTAGCGGAACTGGATTTCTTCATCGCCTGAACCGCGTAAAAACACCTGCTGAACCTTTTCGGGCAGATCTTTCCAAGGCGTGTTCTTGTCAAAATCATAGTGACGCGCGATCGCTTCAATCGTCTGCAGAAAGTACGGTGACTTACCCTTGCGCCATGGTGCCAACGCGCCATCATACAGTTTAAGCGTCTGGTCCGGCACGACGAGACGTTCGTCAAAGAACAGTTCAACCCCCAACCCATCGCAATCCGGACAGGCCCCAAAAGGCGCGTTGAACGAAAACAGGCGCGGTTCGATCTCAGGGATCGTGAAGCCACTGACGGGGCATGCAAAATTCTCGCTGAAGGTGATGCGTTCCGGATCGCCTTCCCTGGGCGCAGTTTCCAGAACCGCGATACCGTCGGCCAGATCCAAAGCGGTGCGCAAACTGTCGGCCAGCCGCGTTTCCATACCCTCACGCACGACCAGACGGTCCACGACGACATCAATATCGTGCCGGAATTTCTTGTCCAGCGTTGGCGGTTCGTCCAGCTCGTAGAACTCGCCATCTACCTTGACGCGTTGGAACCCCTGTTTGCGGAGTTCGAGAAACTCCTTTTTGTATTCGCCCTTGCGGTCTCGCACGATCGGAGCCAGCAGGTAACCACGCGTCCCCTCCTCCATCGTCATTATGCGATCAACCATGTCCTGAACTTGCTGCGCTTCAATCGGCAGGCCAGTAGCCGGGCTGAATGGCGTGCCAGCACGGGCAAACAACAGGCGCATGTAGTCGTAGATCTCGGTGACCGTGCCAACAGTCGAACGCGGGTTCTTGGAGGTTGTTTTCTGTTCGATGGAAATCGCCGGGGATAGACCACTAATGTGATCCACATCAGGCTTTTCCATCATGTCCAGAAACTGCCGCGCATAGGCCGAAAGGCTTTCGACATAGCGACGTTGCCCTTCAGCGTAGATGGTATCAAACGCCAGCGACGACTTACCCGAACCGGACAACCCGGTGATCACAACCAGCCGATCGCGCGGAATATCCACGTCAATGCCTTTTAGGTTATGTTCGCGCGCGCCGCGCACCTCGATATTCTTCAGCTCAGCCATTTCGGCCCCCAACAAACAAGTTTCTTAGAGATAGGCGAGTGGCGCTGAGTCTCCAATAGAAAAGTTAGAACAAAGTGTGAACGAACAGGTTTTCGCCGAACAGGTTCCTGTTTCCAAGGCGATCCACAAACTTCACAGAGAGCCGCCCTGTTGAAGGCGTCGTCCAAGTGTCAACATTTTGAAGAAAGTGGCGCGGTTGACGGGGCTCGAACCCGCGACCCCCGGCGTGACAGGCCGGTACTCTAACCATCTGAGCTACAACCGCGCATTTTCGTGATCCCTAGGCCCGGATCCAGGCTGACAGCAGTGGCGCGGTTGACGGGGCTCGAACCCGCGACCCCCGGCGTGACAGGCCGGTACTCTAACCATCTGAGCTACAACCGCCCGCTGCCCGTTCATTGCTGAACGTTGGGGTGTATTATGGGTCCGCCCCGGTATCGTCAAGCGGCGTTTTGAAGTTTTTTGCGCTCAGCCGATTTTTTCCCAAGCTGTTAGTCGGAGGAACAAGATCAGGTTGAACTATTCCGCTCTGGTAGCGCGGTTGATTGCCCGCCGGTCTTGCGCAATTCCCTAGGCCGCTGTAGAAGCGCGCCGCGCGGGTGATTAGCTCAGTGGTAGAGCGCTTCGTTCACATCGAAGATGTCAGGAGTTCAAATCTCTTATCACCCACCAAGCCTTCGCTGGTAAATCTCTGACTTTATTTACCTTTCCTCGATCAGCTACCAGATGGCCGGTTAGATGTATCGTGAGAAACAAAAAAAGGCGCACCCATAAGATGCGCCCTTTCGATAGTCTGAGATTGATCTAATGGGCCGTAGCAGACGGGCTTGTGCTTTCTGCTGCTTTGGCTGCAGCCGCGGCTGCCTCCTCAGCGGCTTCGTCCCACTCGATCGGCTCAGGCGCACGCACCAAAGCTTGTTTCAGAACCTCTGAGACATGCGCCACCGGGATGATGTCCAGACCTTCCTTAACGTTGTCCGGAATCTCGGCCAGATCCTTTTCGTTTTCCTCGGGGATCAGAACGGTCTTGATACCGCCACGAAGCGCCGCCAACAGCTTTTCCTTCAAACCGCCGATTGGCATTGCGTTGCCGCGCAACGAGACCTCACCCGTCATGGCGATGTCCTTGCGCACCGGAATACCGGTCAGCACCGACACGATCGAGGTCACCATTGCCAGACCCGCACTTGGGCCATCTTTTGGCGTTGCGCCATCCGGCACGTGGACGTGGATGTCCAACTTATCGAACTTGGGTGGCTTTACTCCGATCTGAGGCGAGATGGAACGCACGTAGGAGGAGGCCGCGTCGATGGATTCTTTCATCACATCGCCCAGCTTACCTGTGGTCTTCATCCGACCTTTGCCGGGCAGTTTCAGAGCTTCGATATGAAGCAGATCACCACCCACTGACGTCCAGGCCAGACCGGTGACAACACCGACCTGATCGTCCTGTTCAGCCAGACCGTAGCGGAACTTGGGAACGCCAAGGAACTCATCAAGATTATCCGGTGTCACCTTAACGGTTTCCGCCTCTTTCTTGATGATCTTGGTCAGCGATTTTCGGGCCACCTTGGCGATCTCACGCTCAAGATTCCGCACGCCCGCTTCACGAGTATATGTGCGGATCATCTTTTGCAGGGCCTCATCGGTCAGTTCAAATTCCTTGTCCTTAAGGCCATGGTTTTTGACCTGCTTGCCGATCAGGTGTTGCTTGGCGATCTCGCTTTTTTCGTCCTCGGTGTAGCCGGCCAGCGGAATGATCTCCATCCGGTCAAGCAAGGGCCCGGGCATGTTGTAGCTGTTGGACGTGGTCAGGAACATCACGTTCGACAGGTCATATTCCACTTCCAAATAGTGGTCCATGAACGTGTTATTCTGTTCAGGGTCCAACACTTCGAGCATGGCAGACGCCGGGTCACCACGGAAATCTTGACCCATCTTGTCGATTTCATCCAACAAGATCAAAGGGTTCGTGGTTTTGGCTTTCTTAAGCGCCTGAATGATCTTGCCAGGCATTGAGCCAATGTATGTCCGACGGTGACCGCGGATCTCGGATTCGTCACGCACCCCACCCAGCGAGATGCGAATGAACTCGCGCCCCGTGGCTTTGGCGACCGATTTCCCCAAGCTGGTCTTACCCACGCCTGGAGGGCCGACAAGGCACATGATCGGGCCTTTTAGCTTTTTCGAACGCTGCTGAACTGCCAGATATTCGACGATCCGTTCTTTGACCTTCTCAAGGCCATAGTGATCGTCATCCAGGACCTTCTGCGCGCGACCCAGATCTTTCTTGACGCGAGACTTGGTGCCCCATGGCAGCGACAAAATCCAGTCCAGATAGTTGCGCACGACAGTGGCTTCAGCCGACATCGGGCTCATGTTGCGCAGCTTCTTCAGCTCACCTTCGGCCTTTTCACGCGCCTCTTTCGACAGCTTGGTCTCGGCGATTTTCTCTTCCAGCTCAGCAACTTCGTTCGAGCCGTCTTCGCCATCACCAAGTTCCTTCTGAATGGCCTTCATCTGCTCATTCAGATAGTATTCGCGCTGCGTCTTCTCCATCTGGGATTTTACGCGGGTCTTGATCTTCTTTTCGACCTGCAAAACCGACATTTCACCCTGCATCAGGCCATAGACTTTCTCAAGCCGCTCGCTGACGCTGAGCGTTTCAAGCAGATCCTGCTTTTGCTCAACTTCGATCCCAAGATGGCCGGACACAAGATCCGCCAGCTTGGCGGGTTCAGTGGTTTCACCCACAGCGGTCAGCGCTTCTTCGGGGATGTTCTTGCGCACTTTTGCATAGCGCTCGAACTCATCTCCGACGGTGCGCAGCAGTGCCTGCGTCGTGGTCACGTCGCCGGGCATCTCTGTCAGGTATTCCGCGCGGGCTTCAAAGAAGTTGTCGTTTTCCAGAAATTCTGTGATCTGTACCCGCGCCTGACCTTCAACCAGCACCTTCACGGTGCCGTCGGGCAGCTTCAGCAGTTGCAGAACGTTGGCCAGAACACCGGACCGGTAAATACCATCAACATCCGGATCATCGACGCCTGGGTCGACTTGGCTGGACAACAGAATTTGCTTGTCATCCTGCATCACCTCTTCCAGCGCGCGGACCGACTTATCGCGGCCGACAAACAGCGGCACGATCATATGTGGGAACACCACGATGTCGCGCAGCGGCAGGACGGGGTATGAGGAATTCAGAGGCTCTTGCATGCTCTATCCTTATCGTTGGCAAGACGGCTCCGGTCCCTCATCGAGGCAACACTCGGCCATCTCCTGTCTTGGACGATAAAGGTGGGGCCTCATCGCCCTTTTTCAACCTTACCGTCATGTATCGAAATTCAGAATGACCCGAGGTGTTACCGACTGCAAGACGTCCGCGGGACATATCCACCGAAAATTGTCAAAACGCGCGACTAAGTTATTCGCCCTGTCCTCAAAAGATGCGTTGAACTGCCCGGGACAAAAAGAACCCGTGACCATCCTGGTTTGTGCACTCCAGCCCCTTTTTTGATGAGTGGCACACAAATCCACCAAACTGGCCTGTTACGCCATATTCAGCCCGGTGATACCCGTCGCGATGGCGGCTAAGGGCCGCGCATACCATCTGGACGTTGCCCGTGTTGTTCATCAAGAATTCATGCCCCCAATCAGCCTGACAGTTCGCGGGTCGCGGCAAGGCCGGTGGGCCATTGCGTTCAATGATCGTACATTGAATGTCGGAAAATCCCGCACTTTCACCAACTGAGCATTGTATGTTTTCTGACGGGGTTTCAAATGTCCAGATATCAGAAAACGCGGGCGTGGCGCATATAATCATCGCGCCTATCAGTGGGCGGAACATCAAAGCCTCCGGGGTCAAATCGCAAAAATTCACTGTAATAATCTAGAAACAGTGTACCGTTTATAAGCTGTATTGTCACCGAAAAGGATGATCAAACTGGCGCGATATCGCCCTGCGCGCGCTGTGTGTGGAACTGCTCCTGCCATCGCTCAAACGTCCCTGCGGAAATCGCATCGCGCATATCCTGCATGATCTCCTGAAAGTAATGCAGGTTGTGCCATGTCAGCAGCATGCCCGAAATCATCTCATTCGCGCGGAAGACGTGGTGCAGATATGCACGCGAGTATTTCGAGCATGCAGGACACGAACATGCCTCGTCCAAGGGACGCGGATCATCGGCGTGCCTTGCGTTTTTGATGTTCACAACGCCAAACCGCGTAAACACCTGGCCTGTGCGGCCAGACCGTGAAGGCAGCACGCAATCCATCATATCAATGCCACGTGCAACCGCCCCAACCATATCATCAGGCTTTCCGACACCCATAAGGTATCGGGGCTTGTCTTCGGGCAGGAAACCGGGGGCGTAGTCGAGGCAGGAGAACATCGCCTCTTGCCCTTCACCTACGGCCAGACCGCCTATTGCATAGCCTTCAAACCCGATGTTTTTCAAAGCTTCGGCGCTTTCCTCGCGCAGATCACGCTCTAACCCGCCCTGCATGATACCAAACAGCGCGTGCCCCGAACGGTCGCCGAACGCTTCACGGGACCGGTCCGCCCATCGCATCGACAGGCGCATAGATTCAGCAATGCGATCACGATCGGCTGGCAAGGCGGGACATTCGTCGAAACACATGACGATGTCAGACCCCAGCAGGCGCTGAATCTCCATCGACCGTTCCGGTGACAATTCGTGTTTGGAGCCGTCAATATGCGATTTGAAGGTCACGCCCTTCTCGGTCAGCTTGCGCAGGCCCGCCAGTGACATGACCTGAAACCCGCCTGAGTCCGTCAGGATCGGTCGATCCCAGTTCATGAACTTGTGTAGCCCGCCCAAACGGTCGATCCGTTCCGCGGTTGGACGCAACATCAGGTGATAGGTGTTGCCCAGCAGGATATCCGCGCCCGTAGCACGCACGCTTTCGGGCATCATTGCCTTGACCGTCGCCGCTGTCCCAACGGGCATAAAGGCTGGTGTACGCACGTCACCGCGCGGCGTCTTGATGACACCATTCCGGGCCTTGCCATCCGTGGCTTTCAGTTCAAATGAAAATCGCTGGGTCATGTTATCAACTCGGATCGCGGAACCGGGCAGCATTTGCCCGATCAACCCGCCCAATGCAACCCGTCAGGGCAATGAGGCGACGCGGTCCGTAAATAGTCGCACCACTTCTGCCCCGTCTACATTGCGGCAAACAGAGATCGACGGACGAGACGGATCCGGCCGCGTCGCCCCCAATTCAGGTCCGTGCGCGATGACTTGAAGGCCGATTGAAGCCATGTCGAACATCGGATCATGTGTGCAGGCGATCACTGCCGTTGAATCATGCAATCCGCACCCTTCTAACCCACCAATTTCCTTGTAGAATTTCAGATAGAACCGAGAGATATCGTGCAGGAACGCCCCCATATGAGGGGATCGACTGGCCAGCGCTTCGAAATCGGCGGCCTCGTACAAGGTTTTCAGCGTCACATCCAAACCAACCAACACGGTTTCCGGTGGGGTCGCAAAGACTTCGTTTGCGGCCGCAGCATCGTGATAGATATTCGCCTCTGCATGTTCAGTGATATTGCCAGGGCAGAAAACCGCACCGCCCATGATCACCAGCCGCTTCAGATTCGAAGAAAATTCGGGATCAAGGCGGATTGCGTCCGCAATATTGGTCAAAGGCCCAATCGCACAGACTACCAGTTCACCTTTGTGTACACGGGCCATTTCGGCAAGGAACTCAGCCGCAGGCAAAGCATGGTTGTAACCGATTTCCGGAATGTCTGTCAGATCACCAAATCCCTCGGGCCCATGAACATGTTCGGAGGGGGTATGACTCTCCGATCCGCGCGGGAAAGACGCGCCTTGTGCCACCGGGATAGATAATCCCAATTTATCCCGCAAATACCGTGCATTACGACTGGATTGGTGCACATGCGTATTGCCAAAAACGGTGGTCAGGCCAACCAGCTCAATTTCAGGCGCCGCAGCAGCATATGCGATGGCCATTGCATCATCGATGCCAGGGTCAGTGTCGATTATCAGTTTCATAGCGTCCCGATATCTTAGTCTGATATGGATGCAAAGCGGTCACAATGCATAAATTCGGCCAAAAATTATCCCATTTGAACGTTTGCATCCGTCTTGTTTCCATCCATACCAGAGTTGAAATCATGCGACTCAACCCTTAAATGTATACCATCGTACACAATAAAAGAGGACAGATATGACTGAAGACCAGATTATTGGGTTGCTATCGTCAAACATCATTTACGTCTTGGCCGCCGTTTTGGTGGTTATCGTTATCCTCAAGGGCATCAAGATCGTCCCGCAATCCGAAAAATTCGTGGTCGAACGTTTCGGTCGCCTGCACTCGGTCCTTGGCCCCGGCATCAACTTTATCGTCCCGTTTCTGGATGTTGCGCGCCACAAGATTTCGATTCTGGAACGTCAGTTGCCGAACGCAACCCAGGATGCGATCACCAAAGACAACGTTCTGGTGCAAATCGACACTTCGGTCTTTTATCGAATTCTTGAACCGGAAAAGACCGTTTACCGTATTCGGGACGTCGACGGAGCAATCGCCACCACCGTAGCAGGCATTGTCCGTGCAGAAATCGGTAAAATGGATCTGGACGAGGTCCAATCAAACCGCTCGCAACTGATTAATCGTATTCAGGAAAGTGTCGAAACGGCTGTGGACGACTGGGGCATACAGGTTACCCGCGCTGAGATTCTCGATGTGAATCTGGATCAGGCGACTCGGGACGCGATGTTGCAGCAGTTGAATGCCGAACGCGCACGCCGCGCCCAGGTGACTGAAGCTGAAGGTCTGAAGCGCTCGGTCGAGTTGCAAGCCGATGCCGAATTGTACGCGGCCGAGCAAACAGCCAAGGCCCGCCGTATCCAGGCTGACGCCGAAGCCTATGCCACAGGTGTCGTTGCCAAAGCCATTCAAGACAACGGTATCGAAGCGGCACAATATCAGGTCGCACTGAAGCAAGTTGAATCGCTGAACGCACTAGGCAACGGTTCTGGAAAACAGACGATCATCGTTCCTGCAAACGCAATTGAAGCCTTTGGAGATGCGTTCAAGATGCTCAAAGGAGGAAAGTGATGGCGGACCCCGTTTGGCTAACTTGGTGGATTTGGCTGGCCGCCGCACTTGCGCTTGCGATCCTTGAGGTCGCCCTGCCCGGTTTCATATTTCTGGGCTTTGCAATTGGTGCGGCGATCACGGGCCTTCTACTGGTCATTCCGGGGTTTGTACCGTCTTTATCCTTTCTGTTACTGATATTCGCGGTTCTTTCCTTGGTGGCCTGGCTTATCCTGCGTCGAATGTTCGCTCGACCGCACGGTCAGGTGAAAACCTTTGAACACGATATCAATGACTAAACAGCTTTGGCGCCAAACTTGGCGCCATTGCCCCACTGGACGCTGTGGCGGGCATTCCCTATATAATCACTCAGGCAACTGACCCGAGGCACCAATGACCCACCCAAGCGAACAGTTTGAAGGCACACCGCTGATTGCGCCGTCGACAATAGAACACCCTTTGTACGAGCTTGTGGTTGAAGCGTGCCGGACGGTCTTTGACCCGGAAATCCCCGTTAACATCTACGACCTTGGGCTGATCTATACGATCGATATCGCCAGCGACAACGCCGTGAAGGTGATCATGACCTTGACCGCACCCGGCTGCCCGGTTGCTGGTGAGATGCCTGGATGGATCGTTGAAGCCATTGAACCAGTCGCTGGCGTAAAAGAAGTAGATGTCGAACTGACCTGGGAACCACCCTGGGGTATGGAAATGATGTCAGATGAGGCTCGACTGGAACTCGGCTTCATGTAAGTGGGCGGCATCTGCTCGCATTCCGAACATTTGTCACAAAACGGTTGTTTATCTGTTACTTAACTGTGCAGAGGCTGTCACATAGTTGCGAGACATATGTGGCGCGTTGACGCCGCAATGACCGTTTCGCGTTATATGCACGGGCCGACTGACCAACTGCCGCCCCCAAAAGACCCTGGCCCAGAATACGGACCGTTCTTGCCCGAGAACGGTCCTTTTTCATGGAAACGTCTCTTGCTGCCAGATGTTATTTCAGACCACAGGTCGATTTGATTTCGGCGGATCGTGCATCAAGCTGTGTAATGTAATCCCCTGACAACATCTTAAGCCTTTTGTTCTCAGTTCCCGTGACCAGACCCAGCAGCGCCCCAGCAGGTGTAATGGCCGCCACACTCTCAAGTTGCTTGTCCTCGGCATGCTTTTTTTCGGCATCAATGGCGCGCAAATCACCTTCAGCTGTTGCGCAATTAACCGGATGCCTGTCGGTGTCCGAGGCGGCAAACGCTGGGCCGATTGCCATGACACCAGCAACACAGAACACTGGCACCAGCTTTACCAATACATTGACCTTGATGTTTAGTGCGTTCATTCCTGTCACCTTTCTGGTCGGGTTGCGTTGCAGCATTCAATGAAAGTGGGTCGTACATTGGAAAGCTAAGTCGATCAGCACGGCCGAAACAAGCCATCGTTTCAGAAACATCAGAAAAGTCATAATCGGTGTGAAAATCCGTTCTTTTCCACACACATACTTGAGCCTCACCTAAGTCGGCCCTAAATTGGAGGTAACGTGCGACGACGGAGACTCAGATGTTTGGCATTCCCGGCAAGCAGGCCGTGACCATAACGCCCAAAGCTGCAGAGCAGATTACCCGCCTGATGTCATCCGGCGGTCATGCTGGGCTGCGCATTGGCGTCAAAAAAGGCGGATGCGCAGGCATGGAATACACCATGGAATATGTTGATCAACCTGACCCGCATGACGAAGTTGTCGAACATGACGGCGCGCGTGTGATGATCGCCCCAATGGCGCAGATGTTCCTGTTTGGCACTGAAATCGACTATGAGGTCTCGTTGCTGGAAGCGGGTTTCAAGTTTAAGAACCCGAATGTTGTCGATGCCTGCGGCTGCGGGGAATCGATCAAATTTGATGAAAACCTTGCATCGCAGGGCTGAATTCTTCTGCAATAGTCTGGTGTTTCGATCGTGCTGACCTTCAGGCGATACTCGTGCAATCTCCAACCGGAATTGTCAGGCCCTCCAGACGGTGTTATCCGATCTATCAAATGACATAGCGTTACGAGAGGATTGGATATGCGGCGTAAGCTGGCGGCTGGAAACTGGAAAATGAACGGAACCAGCGCTGTGCTGAGCGAGCTTGAACGGCTTGCGGCCCTTCATCCCTCTCCTTCCCTCGATATCCTGATTTGTCCCCCCGCAACCCTGCTTCATCGCGCCGCCGCTGCGGTCGAAAATACCGACGTTTCGGTTGGCGGTCAGGATTGTCATGCGGACGCCTCGGGTGCTCATACAGGCGATGTCAGCGCTGACATGCTGAAGGACGCAGGAGCAAGCGCCGTGATCCTAGGTCATTCCGAACGTCGCGTGGATCACGGCGAACAAAACGAAGATGTGCGCGCAAAAGCACGGACAGTTATGGATGCCGGGTTGCAGGCGATCATCTGTGTCGGTGAAAGCCTGGAGCAGCGCGACGCGGCCAATACATTGGACATCATTGGCGGCCAATTGTCCGGGTCTGTCCCGGATCAGTCGACAGGTGAGAATCTGGTGGTTGCCTATGAGCCGATCTGGGCCATCGGCACCGGCAAGGTTCCGACACTGGAAGAGATCGGTGAGGTTCACGATTTCATCCGCGCCCGGTTGGAACGCCGATTTGGCGAAGGCGTCGGTCGATCGGTGCGCCTGCTGTACGGTGGGTCCGTCAAGCCAGGCAATGCCACCGAAATCTTCGGCGTTTCAAACGTCGATGGTGCTTTGGTAGGCGGCGCGAGCTTAAAGGCCGAAGATTTTTCGGGCATTATTCAGGCGCTGGAGAGCATCTGAACACTACTCAAGAGGGCATAATCCTTATTCCGCAATGTCTTCAGCCCAAAGCTCGGGCTTTTCTTCGATGAACCGCTTCATCAGTGCAATGCAATCGGGGTCCTCCGCCAGGATGACCTCGACACCTCGTTCACGCAGGAAGTCTTCGTTACCCCCAAAATTCTGAGTGTCGCCGATAACAACCCGCGGAATGCCAAACTGAACGATGGTTCCTGAACACATCATGCAAGGCGACAAAGACGTATAGAGCACGGTGTCCCGATAGGTTCGCTGGCGCCCAGCTTTGCGCAGCGCATCCATTTCGCCATGCGCAATCGGGTCGCCACGTTGAACGCGTTGGTTGCGCCCTTGTGAGACAACCCGCCCATTTCGGGCCAAAACCGATCCGATCGGGCAGCCACCTTCTTCAAACCCCGCCTTAGCTTCGTCAAAGGCGATACGCAGCAAACCTGCGTCGGTTTCGGTAAGCATGTCGGAGGTTCCTTGTTCGATCCCTGCGATCATCCTGCCAAAGGCATCAGAATGCGTCAACGGCAGGATGATTCAGTTAGGATATCTTCATGACAACAAGACCTGAGACAATCAAAACCGCAGCCAGGATGCGAAATGGCGTTATGGCCTCACCCAAAAACATGATGCCAACCATAAACGCGCCAACAGCGCCGATGCCGGTCCAGATGACATAAGCCGTGCCAAGCGGCAAGGTGCGCATCGCTAGCGCCAGCAGGCCAAATGATCCGATCATCGACACGCCCATGATCGCTGTAGGCCACAAGCGCGTGAACCCGGCTGATTGCTTCATGGCAACCGCCCAAACGATTTCTAGCAAGCCGGCGAACAAAAGAAAAATCCAGGACATAAGAACACCTCAGAACAGGTCGGGTCGTCCCGACTGATTTCCCGGTGTGGGGAGGTCGTCCTCTGACTGCTAGATAAGAGCAGAAATCACGGGTTCAAGACACAAAAATGACCGGACGGTTTCAGCCGCCCGGTCGATTGCTAAGCACGTACCGGCTAGTTGGTTATGATTTCGGGCCCCATGAAGGTGTTCGGCAGGAATGTCGAAATCCAAGGTATGTATGTCACCATGATCAGGAAAACGAACAACACGGCCAGAAACGGCAGTGCCGCTCTCACAACACTCATCATCGGCATTCCAGCGACGCCTGATGTGACAAACAGGTTCAACCCGACCGGAGGCGTGATCATCCCGATCTCCATGTTTACCACCATGATGATCCCGAGATGGATTGGATCAATCCCCAGTTCGATAGCTATCGGAAAGACCAGTGGTGCAACAATCACCAACAGGCCCGAAGGTTCCATGAACTGACCCCCGATTAGCAGGATCACATTGACCACAATCAGGAAAGTGACAGGCCCAAGACCCGCAGACAACATGGCACTGGCGATATGCTGCGGGACCTGTTCATCTGTCAAAACATGCTTGAGGATCAGCGCGTTGGCGATGACGAACAACAAGGTTACTGTCAGCTTACCCGCCTCAAACAAAGTGTGCTTTGTATCCGGATGGAACAGCGCTGTTGCCAAAGCATAAGGCTTGGACAGCAGGGACCGGTTTGGCGTTCCGTCTTCGGTACTGAGCGGGCCCATGTCCTTGTAGACGAAGCTTGCAATGAAGAAGGCATAAACCGCGGCCACCGCAGCAGCTTCGGTCGGCGTGAAGATACCGCCATAGATCCCACCCAGAATGATCACGATCAGAAACAGGCCCCAACCGGCCTCGCGGGCCGAAACGAAAATCTCGCCCCACCCTTTCCAGTCTCCCTTGGGCAGGTTTTTAACCTTGGCCATGACGTAGATTGTGATCATCAGCATCAACCCGGCCAAAAGACCCGGAATCACGCCAGCCAGGAACATGCGTCCGACCGAGACTTCGACAGCTGCCGCGTAAACAACCATCACGATTGAAGGCGGGATTAGGATGCCCAAAGTGCCCGCGTTACAGATCACACCCGCCGCGAATTCCTTGGAATACCCCACCTGCCGCATGCCCGCGATAACGATGGACCCGATGGCCACAACAGTCGCCGGAGAAGAGCCAGACAAAGCAGCAAACAGCATGCACGCAAATACACCCGCAATCGCCAACCCTCCGGGCAAATGCCCGACGCAAGCGATCGAAAAGCGGATAATCCGCCGCGCCACGCCGCCCGTAGTCATGAAGGACGACGCCAGAATGAAGAACGGGATCGCAAGCAAGGTAAAGTGGCCTTCGAACGCCTCAAAAAGCGTACCTGCGACCGAAGCCAGCGAACTGTCGGAATAAATCAGCAGGAACAGGGTCGAGCTGAGGCCCAATGCGACCGCAATCGGAACACCAATTAGCAGCAGACCGATGACCATCGAGAAAAGAAGAACAACATCCATCAGTCGTGTTCTCCCCGCTGGGCCCGAACTTCTTCGATCTCGTCCTCAACCTCGTGGCTGGCAACCAGGCGGTCGGTTTCGCCGCGCCAAATCTGCATTGCGACTTGAGTAAAACGAATGACCAGCAAAAGCATCGACAGTGGAAGAATGAAGTAAGGCACAACCTTTGGCAGCTTTTCGTAGTATTCGCCGTAGTTGATCATCTCTTCCAGAAAACGCAGCGGTGCGATCATTGGGATGTCATCAACTTCATAAAAGCTTTGACTACGGGCATCGAGATTGAACCCGGTCGGGAACCATCGCCCCGAGGTGGGCGGCAGATCCGCAAAGACGGCCCAGTAGTCATAGGCGCCCTTCAGCATCAGCAGTGAAAACGCCAGACAGCACGCGACCGAAACCAGTGTAAGAATCCGCCTTGGCGCAGGTGCCAGCATGTTCAGGATCGCATCCACACCCAGATGGGCATGTTTTTTCACCGCATATGACGCACCCAGAAGAACCAGCCAGCCGAATGCAAAAACGGTCAGCTCCAGCGCCCATAGGATATTGGAATTAAAAACAAACCGCGCAATCACGTTCGCAAAGGTTATGGCCGTCATCAGGCCTAGCAACAACGCAATCAGGGTTTCTTCGATATGGTCGACCAGCCCGCCTTGGCCGGATTTCGCACCAGACATCTCTCTGTCCCCGCATTTTTTGTGATGAGAGTTAAAAATGGCGGGCCTAATCCGGCCCGCCCGACCTATGCGCCCATAACTCCCCAGTCCCCGGACGCGCGGTCTGTTCTTGGATCAGAACCCGGCGTTGATAGCTTGCGCCGCATCGATCTTGTCCTGACCGACGTCACCAGAGAACTGGTCCCAAACAGGCTTCATGGCATCAACCCATGCCTGACGCTGTTCCGGGTTCAGATCACGAATGATACCACCCGCATCGGTGATCGACGCTTTTGCGGCTTCGTTTACCGAGAATGCCTCTTTATTGCGGGTTTCAGTCACTTCGCTCAGGATCGTCAGGAACTGATCACGCACTTCCGGATCAAGGCTGTCCAGCCAGTCGACCGAGGTCACAACCAGATAGTCGATGATACCGTGGTTGGTTTCCGTGATGCCATCCTGCACCTCAAAGAACTTCTTCCCGTAGATGTTCGACCAGGTGTTTTCTTGGCCGTCCACAACGCCCTGTTGCAGGGCACCGTACACTTCCGAGAACGCCATTTTCTGTGGGCTTCCCCCGATGGCTTCCATCTGAGCGACCAGAACGTCCGACGATTGAACACGGAACTTCAGGCCTTCCGCATCAGACGGATCCATCAGCGGCTTGTTCGCTGACATCTGCTTCATACCATTGTGCCAGAAGGCCAGCCCCTGAAGGCCGCGGCGCTGCATGCTGTCTTTCAGGGCTTGACCGTCATCCGACGCCTGGAACGCGTCGACCGCATCGATGTTCTTAAACATGAATGGCAAATCGAAAAGGCGGAACTGCTTGGTGAACTTTTCGAACTTTGACAGCGAAGGGGCAGCAAGCTGTACGTCGCCTTGCAGCATCGCTTCGAGTACTTTGTCGTCGTTGTACAGTGTGGAGTTCGGATAGACCTCCACACACATCACGCCGTTCATCTCGTCGTTGACGCGCTGTTCCAGCAAGGACGCAGCGATGCCCTTAGGGTGTTTGTCGGTGTTCGTCACATGTGCGAACTTCACGACGATCTCGCCATCGTCGCAGGCTGCCATGCCGGCGGTCGCGGTCACAGTCAACGCCAGCGCGGTTGCGGCTGTTGTCAGGATTTTCATCTGTTTTTCCTCCCAGACTTCTTTGAACCTTCCCATTGGCGCTTAATCAGCACCAGACGGCGGAAGTGAAGCGAATCAAACCTGACCGCACAACGGTTCGATCTACCGAACTAGTACGTCGCTTTTTTATATATAAATCATACCATTATAAGCAATTTTGCAATCGAGCGCTTCGTTGACCGCTAACAGAGTGCGGAAAACCGCACACGCCAGAGCAGGTTTGTGCGGATTTCCGCACTCCTAACGAATCGCTTAGGCGAATCGCTGCGTAATAAATCTGCTGCAGCCACAGTCCGCTTACCTACGATAATCTTCTGGTCGAATCTGATAACGGGCCAGCTTGTCGTAAAACGTCTTGCGAGGAAGCTTAAGTGCCTTGGCCGCATCTGAGGCTTTACCATTATGTCGGCCCAGTGCCGCGATCAGCAAAGACCTCTCGACCTGCGCCATTTGCTCGCTCAACCCAAGGTCCCCGGCCTTTGCCACTTCTTCCGGCATACCAAGTACAAACCGCATCGCCGCTGACATCAGGGATCGCGCGTTGCCTGGCCAATCGCTGGCCATAAGAGCAGCCAGATGCTCGGATGTGATTTCAGGCTCAGCGATCCCCGCCTGTTCAGCAGCTTGTGACACATAGTGACGGAAGATGACCGGAATGTCCTCAGGACGTTCGGCAAGCGAAGGGATCAAAATGCGCATCACGTCCAGTCGGTAGAAGAGGTCTGCATTGAACTGCCCCTCGGACGCCAGGGCCGACAAATCCGCCGTCGTCCCCGCGATGATCCGCGCGTCAGTGCCCCGCTCGACCAACTCGAGCGCGGTATATTGCGTAGCCTGCGGCATTGCCGAGACTTCATCGAGAAACAAGGACCCACCACTCGCGTCCTCACAGGCAAGGGCCAGATCTTCCGGGCTGAGACCCGAGGCCTGGCGTTTGACGAAAGGCCCCTGCCCAACAGCTGACATCAGGTGAACCACTTCGGCGACTTTGGATATCCCACTTCCGGGCGGGCCGTTGACCAGAACCTCGGCGCCGGTCAGAGCGACATTGCGTACCCGATCACGTAACGCTTCTGCTTGATCGGACAGCCCAAACAACAAACGCGCCGCAGGGTCGCCGCGTTCAAGTTCGGATTTCATCACGCGTTGTTCGATAACCTGTCTGCGGGCGGTGAATGCCCTCTCTAACACAGCCAACAAGTCAGATGCGGCGCAGGGTTTTTCTAGAAAATCAAACGCCCCCTGCCCCATGGCCTGAACGGCCATTGGAATATCGCCTTCTCCGGTCAAAAGGATAACTGGAAGGTCCGGGTCGATGTCACGGGCATATGACAATAGATGGAACCCGTCCCGCCCGGGCATTCGAATGTCCGAAACAATTACTCCGGGAAAGTCGGCACGGATGTGATCCTTGGCGGCGACAAAAGACCCGGCGGCGACAGGAGCGTAATCCGCCAGCTCTAGCGTCTGTGACAAAGCCTCACGTACAGCAGCATCATCATCAACCAACAAGACCTTCCGCATTATGCAGCATCTTCCTTCTCAAAAGGGTCCAGTTCCACCGTGAACTCGGCCCCGTCTGCGGTATTTGAACCACGAATATCACCCCCAAAGCTTTGAACCAGACCGTAAGAGATTGACAGGCCCAGCCCCATCCCATCCGAAGAGCCAACGCTTTTGGTCGTATAAAACGGCTCGAACACGCGATCCGGGTCGGCGATTCCGGGGCCAGTGTCGCGCACCGAGACGCGCAGCCGCGTTTGCCCGGACAAAGCGATCGTGACCTGTCTGCGCGAGCGATCCTCCATGGCATCCAACGCGTTGTTGATCAGGTTAACGAACACCTGCACCAGACGCACTTCGCCCCCCCAGACATAGACCGGATTGGCGGGCGGGTCCCAATCCAATGACGCGCCTTCCTCGCGCATGCGCGCTTCGGTCAGTTCAACGGCGGTATTGAGGATATGCACCAGATCGACCCGTCCCGCAGGCTCACTTTCGTTTCGGGCAAAAGCGCGCAGGTTCTTGATAATCCGCGCCATGCGCGACGCCATTTCTGAAATGCGCCCCAAATTCTCGCCGGCTTTCTCGCCTTGGCCACGGGTCATAAAGGCCGTTCCATTGTCGGCAAACTGCCTGATTGCCATTAGGGGTTGGTTAAGCTCATGACTGATACCAGCCGACATTTGTCCCAGAGCGCTTAGTTTACCGGCCTGAACCAGATCAGCTTGCGCTTGTTTCAGCGCCGCTTCGGCCTCTTGCCGTTCCGCCACCTCGCGCCGCAAGGCACTGTTGGCAACCGTCAAATCCCGTGTGCGCTTGGCGACACGGCTTTCGAGAACGGTATTCGCCTCGGCCAAGGTGCGCCGCCGCTCGGTCGCCAGAAAAAGCAAAGCACCAAAGGCCAGGCAAATCGCAGCAACCGTAGCCGCCTGCAATCCCGCCAGTCGCCGGGCCGGAGCAACATCCACCAGTACCTCGGCCGTCATGCCGATCACCGGCAGATCAAGCGTATGATGCAGCGCGTGGCGCGGAAGGTATCGACCCCAGTTCAGCGTCCACAGCTCATATCCTCCGACCCAGGACGAGGCGAATTCAACCGCCTGATCATCAGGTGGCATCAGCCCCGGTTGTCCGCCAGCGCGACGCCAGAACAGAAGATCAGACCGGTTTGAGATAAAGACTACACCGTCCGTATCGACAAAAAAGATCGCTTCGGTACTGCCGCGCCAGGTCTGCTCAACATCTTGCACATCAGCGACGACCATCAACGCCCCTTCTACCTGCCCTTCGGGACCAAAGGTCGGGGCCGCGTAGGTATAAATGCGTGCTCCGCTGAGGGGCTGAACACCGCGCGCGCTGCCCATTGCGCCTTGCAAAGCACGTTCAAACGCCGGATGTCCGGCCATACTGCGCTGAGCCACCGGTTGGGCCGAGGCCAGAATCTGGCCGTTCAGGTCCAGATACATCATGTTCACGGCAGCTGTTTTATCAGCCACATCCAGAAGCACTTTTTCTGCGTCTTGACGCTGTTGGGGTGTTTCTATGCCGCGCAGGGTGGGATGGTTCGCCATCAGCACCGCAAGTTCCTGGTACACTTGCATCTGAGTGCTCAGACGGTCCGCCGCCAGCTCAAGATCAGCCTCGGCCTTTTCACTCAATTGCGACACAGCCTGCCGGTAGCCATAGGACCAAACCGCCGCTGACAACAGCCCGACGGCAAACAGGAAACCGACAATGACCCAAATCCTTTGCATGACATAGGGTCTTGCATTCAGAGCGGCGCATGGCAAGTCTGCGCCGCATGAAGACGTTGCACCAATCTCCTACTGATCCCGGTTTCGTACAAGATCCATACCCGTTCTACGATGCGGCGCGGGATTGCGGAGATCTGGTGTACTGGAACGACTACAACATGGTCTCAGCCGTGTCTCATAATGCTGTTCATACGTTGTTTCGCGATCGCCGGTTTGGTCGTGAAGTTCCGCCCGAATTAGCGCGTATTGGTCCAGACCACCTTGCGCCGTGGCTTACAGTAGAGGCACATTCGCTGCTGGAAGCCGAACCACCCCGGCACACGCGCCTGCGCGCTTTGGTAATGCGAGCGTTCACGTCGCGCGCCATCGCGGCGCTTACGCCATCCATCGAAGATCTATGCAACACCCTTATCGATGCTTTCCCTGCTGGACCATTTGATCTGCTGGAAACCTTCTGCACGCAGGTTCCGGTCATTACGATCTGCCGTCTGCTAGGCGTCCCCGAGGATATGGCGCACAGCTTGCTTCGCTGGTCGCATGACATGGTCGCGATGTATCAGGCCAGCCGCACCCGCAAGACCGAAGACAGGGCCGCGCAATCTGCACAGGACTTCACCAGTTTTCTCGACGACTACATTCGAAGCCGGCGCAGTGATCCGCGAGACGACTTGATCACCCGACTAATCGCTGCCGAAGAGGAGGGCGAAAAGCTCTCTCGGGACGAGTTGGTGGCGACCTGCATACTTATTCTAAATGCGGGCCACGAAGCCACGGTCCATTCCCTTGGCAACGGGGTGAAAACGCTGTTGCAGACCGGAACCGGCCCGCAAGCGTTCGCGGCCGATGCCATCGACAAAACTGTCGAGGAAGTCCTGCGGTATGACGCGCCTTTGCACATGTTCACACGCTACGCTTATGAACAGGCCGAACTATTTGGGCACTCCTTCAAGCGGGGGGATCAGTTGGCTCTGCTGCTAGGCGGGGCGAATCGTGACCCTGCAATCTGGCCAGATCCAAACAGGTTCGATCCGACGCGTGCGATTCAAACCAACAGCAGCTTCGGCGGAGGACTGCATTTCTGCGTCGGCGCACCCCTTGCTAGGCTGGAAATGCGGATTGCCCTGCCGGTTCTGTTCCAAAGATGCCCAAATCTGCGGTTGTCGGAACAACCTGTTTATTCAAACAGCTATCACTTTCATGGCTTGGAACGCCTGTTGGTGCAGGCCTAAGCCTATCAAGCCTCAACCAACGCATTCAGCGGCAGCATTGTGGTCGACTTTATCTCCTCCATCGACAGCAACGCCGTTACGTTGTGGACCCGTACTTCTGAGATCAGAGACTGATAGAACTGATCGTAAGCACGGGCGTTTTTAACCCTGACCTTCAGGATGTAGTCGATATCCCCTGCCAGCCGGTGCGCTTCTTGCACTTCCGGGTGATCCCGCAAAGCTTTCAGGAATTTGTGCTGCCATTCCGCCTCATGCTCAGACGTTCGGATCAACACGAAAAACGTCGCTTCGAATCCCAGCGCCTCGGCATCCAGCAAAACAGTCTGCTGACCGATGATCCCGGCCCCTTTCATTTTGCGAATGCGATTCCACACCGGTGTCTTGGAACTGCCGACCTGGGCCGCGATTTCATCCAGTGACTGACTGGCATCGCGCTGCAGTTCGGCCAGAATTTTTCGATCCATGTCGTCTATGCGCACCGACATTCCAAATTTCCTTCCGTTTCGAAACCAACGTCCCGATGAATCCGTAAGCTAGAACATATGTTCTTATTTCGACGGACATATGGCGCTTTGGTGGGAATATTTCCTATATTGAGAGGCAAGTCAAACCAAGCTCGAGACGATCCGATGCAGCATTCACATGAGACAAAAGACACAGGACATGTCGACTTTGTTGGCGCCGGCCCAGGTGATCCGGAATTGCTGACGCTCAAGGCCCTGTCTGCATTTGATCAGGCGGAGATTGTCCTGCATGACCGTTTGATCAGTGATGAGCTTCTTGCGCTGGCAGGCCAAAATGCGGCGCTGGTCGATGTTGGCAAAGCTGGGTTTGGACCGTCCTGGAAGCAAGAAGATATTGATCAGCTTCTGGTCGAACATGCCTTGCGAGGCAAGCGCATTGTGCGCCTGAAATCCGGGGACCCCACTGTATTTGGCCGCCTGGACGAAGAAATCGAAGCGGTTGAGGCTGCTGGTATCCCCTGGCGTATCATTCCCGGCATCACCGCTGCATCCGCAGCAGTTGCGGGAATAGGTCAGAGCCTGACCCGCCGTGGCCGCAACTCTTCTATCCGGTTCCTGACCGGGCATGACATGAAGGGTTTTGCCGATCACGACTGGGCCGCGCTAGCGCGCGCAGGTTCTGTTGCTGCCATCTACATGGGCAAGAAGTCTGCCCGTTTCATTCAGGGTCGCTTAATCATGCATGGCGCAGATCGCGCCACGCCGGTCACTCTGGTCGAAAACGCATCGCGCCCTGATCAACGCATTCTGCCCACTACGCTGGATCAACTACCGGCCGATCTGGCCGCCGCCGAAATGGACGGCCCCGCCCTGACATTTTATGGCCTTGCTCCGCGCGATGCGGCGCAGGCTGCCACCGAATTCAATAAGGAGCTTGCCTGATGGCCCGCGCTTTTACCCCAAAAGTCGTCACTGCAAACGATTTGCTGGAAGGCGATGTGATTTATCAGACCGAAGATGACCGCTGGTCCCGTGACCTGGCCGAAGCGGAGCTGATCACGGACGAAGCACACGCACAGGTTCGCCTGCTTGATGCGGCTCGTCAGGCCAGCAAGATCGTCGGAGCGTACCTTGCCGACGCAGCAGCCGGTGAAAGCGGCCCTGAACCCACCCATTTCCGGGAAGACTTCCGCCGGACTGGCCCGTCCAACTATGCCCACGGCAAACAGGAAACTTCCCAGCAGCCCCGGACCTGACCTCAGGCCCCTCTCTCCCCTTTCAAGGCCCCCAGGTTTGGGGCTGCACTTAAGGACAGCTAGACATGTATCGCTACTCCGAATTCGACACCGCATTCCTGGCAGAGCGCAACGCACAGTTCCGCGCGCAGGTCGAGCGCCGCATTGACGGTTCGCTGACCGAGGATGAATTCAAACCGCTTCGCCTGATGAACGGTCTGTATCTACAATTGCATGCTTACATGCTGCGGGTTGCCATTCCCTATGGCACACTGAACAGCACGCAGATGCGTCAACTGGCCCTGCTGGCCGAGAAGTGGGACAAGGGCTATGGCCATTTCACCACGCGGCAAAACATCCAGTACAACTGGCCTAAATTGAACGACGTGCCAGATATGCTGGACGCGCTGTCCGAGGTTGGAATGCACGCCATTCAGACCTCAGGCAACACCATCCGCAACGTGACCGCCGACCACTTCGCCGGTGCCGCCGCAGATGAGGTCGCAGACCCGCGCCCCTATGCTGAATTGCTGCGCCAATGGTCCACCGACCACCCGGAATTCCAGTTCATGCCGCGTAAGTTCAAGATTGCCATCACGGGATCCGAAAACGACCGCGCGGTGATCAAAGCACATGATATCGGCCTGCAACTGGTTGAACGCGATGGCGTTCTGGGCGCGCGCGTTATCGTTGGCGGCGGCCTGGGCCGTACCCCGATGATTGGCAAGGAACTGTCGGACTTCGTCGCCTTTGACGATCTGCTGGCTTACCTTGAAGCAACCGTTTCGGTGTGGAACCAAATCGGTCGCCGCGACAATAAGTACAAAGCGCGCATCAAGATCACCGTGCACGAGCATGGCATCGATGCGATCCGCTCCAAAGTCAATGAGCGCTTCCTCCAGACCCGCCCCCAGTTCAAAGGTGCGGACATGAACCTGTTGGAAGAGATCAAAGGCCACTTTGCGCCGCCAACCTATCGTGACGGTTCGGTGGTCTCGTTTGAGAGCGCCTATACCAATGATCCGGTCTTCCGGTCTTGGGTCGACACCAACATCGCGCCGCACAAAAACGCGGACCATGCGATCGTCACTATCTCGATCAAGAAGCACGGTGCTACACCTGGTGATGCGTCGGCTGAACAGATGCGCGTGATGGCCGATCTGGCCGAAGAATTCGCCTATGACGAGCTGCGCATCAGCCATGAGCAAAACGTGATCCTGCCGCATGTCCATAAATCGGACCTGCCCGCGATCCACACCAAGCTGAAAGAGCACGAACTGGCAACCGCCAATATCGGCTTAATCAGCGACATCATCGCCTGCCCTGGTATGGACTACTGCGCGCTGGCGACAGCCCGTTCAATCCCGGTGGCACAGCAGATCGCGACCCGTTTCGATGAGTTGAAGCTCGAGCATGACATCGGACATCTGAAGATCAAGATCTCGGGCTGCATCAATGCCTGTGGTCACCATCACGTGGGTCATATCGGCATCCTGGGTCTGGATCGTGCAGGCGTTGAGAACTACCAGATTACTCTGGGTGGTGACGGGACTAACACCGCTGCAATCGGCGACCGCACCGGTCCGGGCTTTGCCTATGACGAAATCGTGCCCGCTGTCGAACGCATCGTCGAGGCTTATCTGGAACAACGTGAAAGCGCCGAGGAAACTTTCCTTGAAACCTACCGTCGGGTTGGAATGGCACCGTTCAAAGCGGCCCTCTACCCCGAGGCGCAGGCCAATGCCGCTTGACCTGATCCAGACGGAACTGGGCAAAAACCGCGCCGAGTTGACCGAAAGGGTCGACGCGCTGAACGCCCGGTTCCGCCATCACAGTGCCCATGACGTGATGCATGGTGCCATAGAAGAAATCGACGAGCTTGCCTTAGTTTCAAGCTTCGGCGCGGAATCGGTGGTGTTGCTTCATATGGCAGCGGTGGTCGACAAGATGACACCGGTGCTGTTCATCGACACGCAGATGTTGTTCACCGAAACGCTGGAGTATCAGCAAGTGGTCAGCGAGCGTCTGGGATTGCGAAACGTCAAGATCATCCGAGCGGATGATGAAGATGTGGAGCGCGAAGACCCCTACGGCGCGCTGCGGTTGCGGGATACGGATGCGTGCTGCAACCTGCGCAAGACCTTCCCGCTGCAACAGGCTTTGTCGGGCTATTGCGGTTGGATCACCGGGCGCAAACGGTTTCAGGCGGGCACACGCACAACGCTCGAGTTCTTTGAGGTCGAAGACGGCACCGGTCGGATCAAGGTCAACCCACTGGCGCATTGGGCGCCCGAAGATGTGCGCACCTATATGGACGAAAACAACCTACCCCGGCATCCGCTGGTGGCGAAAGGATACCCTTCGATCGGCTGTGCGCCCTGCACCTCGCCGGTCAAAGAAGGCGAAGACCCCCGCGCCGGACGCTGGCGCGATCAGAGCAAAGAAGAATGCGGCATCCACTTTGTCGACGGCAAAATGGTGCGCGCAGGAGAGAAAACATGACTGTAATTGTAACCGATGAAGGGTTCACCCCCGATGATTGGACCAATGGCTATGTGACATTGGAAGACGCTGCAAATGACGTTGTGGCGCTGGATGTCGCCTCGGACACGGACCCCGATGAGTTGATCGACCGTCTGGGCAGCGCTGAAATGGTTCGGGTGGATTTTCCCTCTTTTGCGGATGGGCGTGGTTTTACCATTGCCCGCACATTGCGCCTGAAAGGATATACCGGACGGTTGCGTGCCAAAGGGCATGTGCTGGCTGATCAGTACGCGATGGCCCGCCGTAGCGGGTTTGACGAGGTCGAAATCGACCAGGATCTGGCCTCTCGCCAACCAGAAGATCAATGGCTTGCGCGCGCCAATTGGCTGGAAAACAACTATCAGGCCCGCCTGCGCGGTTAACTCACCGCCCGCCAGCTTGTGATACAAGGGGGCAATCCGCCCCCTTTTCATGACCTGAATCAAAGCTTAAACGGAGATGTCGGTTTAACAGACCGACAGTGAAATGATGACAGAGATGATGCCCGTGACCGAAGCCACCGCCGTTAAGGCCCCTGTCCTGCCGGACGCCCAGACCGTGACCGATGTGAAGCATTGGACTGACAGTCTGTTTTCCTTCAAGGTGTCCCGCCCCGCCAGCTTGCGTTTTCGCTCGGGCGAGTTCGTGATGATCGGCCTGCTGGGCGACAACGGCAAGCCACTTCTGCGCGCCTACTCGATCGCCTCGCCATCCTGGGACGAAGAGCTGGAGTTCTACTCGATCAAAGTGCAGGACGGTCCTCTAACCTCGAAACTACAGCACATCAAACCGGGTGATCAGATCATCCTGCGCCCTAAGCCGGTTGGTACGTTGGTGCATGATGCATTGCTGCCCGGCAAACGCCTGTGGTTCTTTGCCACCGGCACCGGATTTGCACCATTCGCCTCGCTGCTGCGCGAGCCGCAGACCTATGAAGATTATGACGAAATCATCATCACCCATACCTGCCGAGAAGTGGCCGAGCTGGAATATGGTCGTCAGTTGATCGAAAACATCCGTCAGGACGAGTTGCTGGCCGAACTGATCGGCGAAGGATTTGCCGACAAGATCCGCTACTACCCGACCACCACCCGGGAACAGAGCCCAAAGATGGGACGTATCACCGAGTTGCTGAAAGACGGCACAGTGTTTTCGGATCTGGGTGTCGAAGGTGGCATCAAGCCCGAAACAGATCGTGCCATGGTCTGTGGATCACTGGCGTTCAACCTCGATATCAAAGCGATACTGGAAGAATTCGGGCTGCGTGAAGGTGCGAATTCTGACCCGAAAGAATTCGTGATCGAAAAGGCATTTGTCGGCTGATCTGCGTGGCTGGCCGGGAATTCCACACTCAGCCAGCCAAATCCCGCTATAAATCCCTGGATTTTCGTGTTTCCCGGCACTTATGTTGCTTGAAACAATGCGCGCACCAGTCTAAATTCCGGGCTCGAAATTCTGCAATAATCAAAGGAATGAACCAATAGCTCGCAGACCCCACAACGCGCCGCCGCAACGAGACACTGGCCCACGCGTAAACGACAAGATCCGGTCCCCCGAAATCCGCCTGATTGGCGCTGAAGGCGAAAATGTCGGGGTGGTTCATCCCGCCAAAGCTATGCAGATGGCCGACGAAGCCGGCCTTGATCTTGTAGAGATCTCTCCGAACGCAAATCCCCCGGTCTGCAAGATCATGGATTTCGGCAAGTTCAAGTATGAGACGCAAAAGCGGGAAGCCGAAGCGCGCAAAAAGCAGAAGATCATCGAGGTGAAAGAGGTCAAATTCCGGCCCAACACCGACACGCATGACTACGACGTCAAGATGCGCAATGTGTTCAAGTTTTTAGAAAACGGCGACAAGGTTAAAGTCACCTTGCGTTTTCGTGGCCGCGAGATGGCCCACCAGAATCTGGGCCGCGAATTGCTTGAACGCGTTGCGGAAGACACCAAGGACATTGGCAAGGTCGAGAACATGCCAAAGATGGAAGGTCGTCAGATGATCATGATGATCGGTCCACTGCCGCAGAAGTAACCTGCCGTCAGCGGTCGTTTTCTAAAGCTCTCGCCCATTGGCGGGGGCTTTTTTGTTGGTCAGCCACTGGGCCGCATCCCGAATATCAAAGGCAAGCGAAATGACATCGACAACAAACAGGATCATAAGAAACCAAAAGTAAGTCGATGGCAGTTCCGCGCCGCTCAGCAATAGGCCAATGACGATCACAACCAAAGGTGTCCAGAAAACAATGTGCGGCAACGCCATCGCACCAGACATACTGCGGGTCACCAGCATGATCGGCAGGTTGAACGCCATTCCTGCAATCGCAAGAACCGCGATCATAATCCCCAGCGGCTGATCCAGAAACGCCAACGGGATCAAGTTCACTGGGACCAGAATGAATGACACCCAGATCTGAACCCACAAAGGCAAGTTCCGAAAACTCGTCCAGATATCTAGCAGCATGTCATAACCCCAAGTCAGTGAGCTGTGAGACACAACTATATGGTTCTTCCTGAACCGGAAGGCTGGTCACATCATTGTCAGATCACAGACGTCAGCGCACGCGCCAATTTTTCGACCAGTTCTTCAACCTGTTGATCGGCAATGATGAACGGCGGGGCCAAAAGAATATGATCTCCGTTCTTGCCCTCTCGGGTCCCTGACATAGGGTAACAAATCAACCCCTCGGCCATGGCAGCCTTTTTGATCTTTCCAGCGATCCCCAAGCCGGGATCGAACGGAGTTTTCGCCTCTCGGTCGGCGACCAACTCAATGCCTCGAAACAACCCTCGCCCCCGGATATCGCCGACATTTGCGTGCTGTCCGAAAGCGGCCTCCAACGCGGATTGCAATTGTTCCCCCATGACACCGGCGCGTGCGGGCAGATCGCGCGTTGTAAGTTCGGTCATAACCGCCAAAGCCGCCGCAGTCGCCACTGGATGGCCGATATACGTATGCCCATGCTGAAAGAACCCCGACCCATCCCGAATCGCGTCATAAATCTGGCGCGAGCACAGCATGGCGCCAATTGGTTGATACCCTGCCCCTAACCCTTTGGCGATACACAGAATGTCCGGCGCGATACCGTCGTGATCGCAGGCAAACAAATGCCCGGTTCGCCCCATGCCGCACATGACTTCGTCTAGGATCAACAGCACACCGTATTGATCACAGATTTCACGCACACGCTTGAAATACCCCTCAACCGCCGGAACCGCGCCAAGTGTCGCCCCCACAACCGGTTCAGCCATGAAAGCCATAACCGTTTCGGGGCCCAACCGCAGGATTTCTTCCTCCAACTCATTGGCAACGCGCTGGCCATACTCAAAACTGCTCTCACCGTCGGGCTTTTCGGCATATTCATAACACGGGGCAATATGCGTCATCTCGATCAACATCGGGGCAAATTGCGCCCGCCGCCAAGCGTTACCACCCGCCGACAAAGCCCCAAGAGTATTTCCATGATAGCTTTGGCGTCGGGCAATGACGTGGTGACGCTCGGGCTGACCGATTTCAAGGTAATACTGGCGCGCCAGCTTGATTGCCGCCTCAGTTGCCTCTGACCCTCCGGACACGAAATACACCCGATCCAAATCTCCCGGCGCGTGTTGAATCAACAGATCAGCCAGTGCTTCTGCCGGCTCAGAGGTCATGAAACCACTATGCGCAAATGCGATCTGTTCCACTTGTTTCTGAACAGCTTCAATCACGGCCGGGTTGGAATGACCCAGACAAGAAACAGCCGCGTCACCACAATCCAGATAGCGTTTGCCCTGCGTATCGATCAGATAACACCCATCACCACCGGCAGCGACCGGCAGCTCGGCTTTGGTATGTCGCGGAAAAACGTGGCTCATTTTGAGGTCCTTTCAATCCTGGAGATCAGCGCCGCAACAGATTCAGCATTGTCACTCCAGGGCCGACCAGTTGGATCGGTCAGGCTGTTTTCGAATCCTACGCGCACATCACCTCCACGCAAGGCGGCTTCTTGCAGACAGATGTGTTCTTGCGACCCAAAGGCGCACACCATCCATGGTGCTGCGTCCTGAGGGAAAAGATCGATATCTTCCGGGGCTGACACCTGACCGGCCGCATACCGGCCCAACACAAACAAGCGATCAACCTGCCCAGCCCGAACGATCTTGTTGGCTTTCCAATGCTCTAACAGCTTCGCATCCTCCGTATCGTACAGGATGTGCTGAACCCGAGTGCCCTGTTCCTTGCAAAGACCATAAACACGCTCGGCCAATTGGGGCGCGCGCGCAATTTCGCGCACCGAAATCGACGCCCATGTCGGTTGAACCTCCAGAAGGCAAACCAATTGCGCCTTAACGTCAAAGACACCCGCCGCCTCAGTCGAAATCTGCACATCCATGTCTGGAACGATCGAATGAAGCGCAGCAATCGTCTCGCGGTATCGCCCGGCGTCCAGCGAATGCTGCCCCTGATCATCCCGAACATGCAAATGCAAGCCCTGAGCGCCTGCATCAAAGCATGTCCGCGCAACCTCTACGATCTGGTCCAAGGAGATCGGAAGCCGTGGATGACCCAAACGGTCTAGCCGCGCGCCGTTGGGGGCAGCTAGAACGTAGGGTCTTGCAAGGGACGCCCATGAGCTGACTTCTTGTCGTCGAAGCGGATTTGACATTGCTGGTTCTCCTGCCGCCCTTGTCATACAGCCACATACCCGACGTTTTCTATTTTCAAATGTCAAAACATATGTTTTTCTTTGGTAATGACGAATACATCCATCCAATTGGTCAAACTCTTACGTCGCAATATCGATCAATTTCCACCGCAGCTTCAAGCGGCGGCCAAGTACATTATCGATCACCCCGCGGATTTCGGCATCGACCCCATTCGGGTCACTGCAGAAAAGATCGGCGCCAGTTCGAACGTTTTGGTCCGGCTGGCCCAACGGCTGGGCTTTGACGGTTTTGATGCTCTCCGACAGCCATTCCGACAAGCGCTCGTCACCGACAAAGAGGACAGCCTGCAACAGGATTGGTTGGCGGGCATGAGGTCAGCCGATCAACTAAGCCAAACTCAGGCGTCCCTTGCTCAAAACGAGCTGAATGTGGTCACAAGATCGCTGCGCCTGATGGACCCCAAGAAGATCAGGCAAGCCACAGATTTCATTCTTGGTGCCCGCCGGTGTTTCATCACGGCCACCCGCGCCAGCCATGCGCTGGCATACTATTTTCACTATGTCGGTCGTATGGCTCATCCGGATCTACACCTAATCCCACGCCACATGGGATCGGCGATAGATGATCTGTTGGACGCAGACAAAAACGATTGCCTGCTTGCCATGACCGTTCACCCCCATTCCGCGGATACAATCCGGTCGATGCGCTTTGCGCGGGACAAGGGCATGCGGATCATCCTGATCTCTGACAGTGATCTCATCGCTCCCGGTATCAAACCCGATGTGACTTTTCAGATCAGCACCCGGTCAATGCATCACTTCTCCAGTTTTTCCGGGGCAATGGCGGTTCTGGAATGCCTGCTGGGCCATCTCTTCGCTGCGGGCGGGGATGCTGCGCGCCAGAGGGTCGAAGATTACGAAAAAGCCCGAGAAGACACCAACGCCTATTGGCAACCATCAAAACTTCCCAAACTGCGCAGGCCTTAAAGCCCCGGTGTTTTGACCGGGGCTTTAACCTACTTTCTGAGATTCGTATTTAGATGGTCGCTTGTACGGCGCGTTTGGTCATGACCTTGACCAGATGTGCGCGGTAGTTTTTGCTACCGTGCAGATCGGCGATCATGTTGGCGGGGTTGATATTCAGATCCATTAGAGCGTCTTCGCGGAACTCTTTGCTCAGCGCCTGTTCGGCCTCGGACCAGCGGAACACCCCGTCTTCGCTGGCGCCGGTGACAGCAACACGCACACCGTCTGCAAACCGGGCCAGGTACACACCCACCAGCGCAAAGCGTGATGCCGGTTGCAGGAATTTCTGATAGCTGGCCGCCTGCGGCACCGGGAACCGGACACTGGTGATGATCTCACCCTCGTCCAGCGCCGTGGTGAACATGCCCTGAAAGAAGTCATCCGCCACGATCTGCCGGGTATTGGTGACAATCGTAGCCCCCGATCCCAACGCGCCTGCAGGGTAACAGGCCGCCGGATCGTTATTGGCGATCGAACCGCCAATGGTGCCGCGATTACGCACCGCTGGATCGCCAATCTGACCGGCCAGCGCTGCCAGCGCCGGATAGCTGCCAGCCGCGTCAGCGGCCACCGCCGCATGGGTCGTCGCGCCGCCAATGGCGACCGAGCCATCATCCTCGACGCAGACCCCTTGCATCTCAGCAATACTGCTCAGGGACACCAGCGACGACGGGGCTGCCAAGCGCTGTTTCAGCGTCGGGATCAGGGTTTGCCCACCTCCCAGCGCCTGCGCATCTTCGCCCCCCAGTGCCGCAACCGCATCAGCAATGGTCGAGGGCTTCTCAAACTCGAAATTGTACATTTCGTCTTCCTTTCCAAAGAGCACCCTTCCGCTCTTCATCTTTTTGGAAATATTCCGGGGGTCTGGGGGCAGCGCC